>JAGYLH010000099.1 GCA_018400955.1 Bacteroidales bacterium | reverse complement strand
TGGAGGCCCCAACGGTAAGCCCCAGCAAAATGGTAACAATGTCAATCAATGAATTGCGCGCGGTATCGGCCAAACGTTTTGTTACTCCACTCTCCTTGAGTATGTTGCCAAAAAACAACATCCCAAGCAAAGGCAAAGCCCCGGGCGAGATAAAGGTTGTAAGCAAAAGCCCGACAATCGGGAACATAATCTTTTCCAGCTTCGAAACAGAACGTGGGGGTTTCATGCGGATAACGCGTTCCCTTTTGTTGGTGAGCAAACGCATGATGGGAGGCTGTATCACGGGCACCAGGGCCATATAGGAATAGGCCGCAATCGCTATGGGTCCAATAAGGTTTTTGGTTTGATAGCCATGCACAATTTCACCGTTGGCTAGTTTGGACGACAGGAAGATGGCCGTAGGGCCGTCGGCACCACCGATAATGCCGATGGAACCAGCTTCGGGCATATTGAAGCCCAGGTAGAGTGCCCCCAGAAAAGTGATAAATATACCAACTTGTGCCGCTGCTCCCAAAAGCATCAGCCTGGGATTAGAAATCAGGGACGAAAAGTCGGTCATGGCACCTATGCCCAAAAATATCAGTGGAGGGTATATCCCTTTCAACACACCAAAATACAGGTAATTCATCACGCTGCCTTCCTGGTAAATTCCCAATTGCAGGTTGACACCCCCATCCTGGAAAAACGGCACATTCCCAATCAGAATACCGGAACCGATAGGCACCAGCAGCAAAGGTTCATAGTTGTAGCGGATAGCCAGGAAAATAAAGAACAGGCCAACAAAAATCATCATCAGGTTGCCAAAGGTGGCATTGCGAAAGCCCGTAAAACTGATAAACTTTTGGATGCCTTCGGTGCCTTTTTCAAGGCCGTAGGCCACAAATCCTTTTTGCGTTTCTGTCGTCACCGAAGTTTGTTCCGTTTGGCGGTCACCGATTTTTTCGGCCATTCCCGGATTGGTAACTACAAGCAGGTTGATCAAGGTGAGCAGGGCCAGAATGCCAAATACTGTAAATGCTTTATTCAGGTTCATGGCTTACTCCATTTCAAATAATACATCACCTTGCATCACACTGTCGCCGGTATTTACCTTCACAGCTTTTACCTCGCCATCTTTTTCAGCTACGAGGTTGTTTTCCATTTTCATGGCTTCATAAATCAGCAATCTGTCATTGCGCTTTACCTTGTCGCCCACCTTTGCAAAAATTTGCATAATGGTTCCCGGCAAGGGGGCTTTTACCTGATAGGACGCTGATTTTGCAGTCGGGTTTTTCTTTATCTCATGCGAACCCTCGGGGTTGGTAACGGCTGACCTTACCAAAATAGGCGTTTTGGAAGCCACTTTTTTGTGCTCTATTTCAACCTGGTAAGTGGTTCCGTTCACTTCTATTTCAGCGGTGGAACCTTCCATTTTCTGTATTTCTACTTCGTAGTCGTTACCTCGTATATTGAACTTAAAATTTCTCATGGTTTTTGGATTATCTTGTGTAGTTTCTCATTCCGTAAATTTTTGAACTCCAGGGCGAATATACTTTCGATACCTTTTTGATGGTGAGTATATTGCTTTCTTCATCGTGCAGTGAAATGGCCAGGTAGAGCGCCATACCAATAGCAGCGGTTACTTCACCCGGTACAGACAGGTCTTTATCAGACGTTATCTGATCGAGCTTTCCTTGTTTGCGCAAGCGGCTTTTCATTTGCATATTAAGCAATTTCGACAAATTATCGAAAAAGAAATACAAGAGTAAAAGGGCTGTAAACACAATGAGGTAACCCACAATGGAGACCACAACACCTTCAATTAGTGTGGTTTCGGGGACATCAATAAAATCGACTAGCAGGAACATGGTTTATAGGGGTAGGTTAGAGTGTTTCTTGGGTGGGTTTGTGTCCTTTTTGGTGGCCAAGGCCTGCAAGGCCCTGATTACGCGGAAGCGCGTATTACGGGGTTCAATGATATCGTCAATATAGCCGAATTTAGCTGCCTCGTAAGGGTTGGCAAATTTTTCGCGGTATTCTTCCTCTTTGGACTTGATGAATTCGGTACGCTCTTTCGGGTCTTTGATGGACAGTATTTTTTTTCCTTCGAGCACTTCGATGGCACCGGCAGGCCCCATAACGGCAATTTCGGCCGATGGCCAGGCATAATTGATATCGGCACGCAGTTGTTTGGAGCCCATCACATCATGTGCTCCACCATAGGATTTACGCAGCGTAATGGTAACCTTGGGTACCGTAGCTTCGCCATAGGCATAAAGCAACTTGGCGCCGTGGATAATGATACCACCATACTCTTGGGCGCTTCCCGGCAAAAAGCCAGGAACATCAACAAAGGTAACGATCGGAATGTTGAAGGCATCGCAAAACCTCACAAAACGTGCAGCCTTGCGTGATGCATCAATATCGAGCACACCGGCCAGAAAATTGGGCTGGTTGGCTACAATGCCAACTGACATGCCATTGAAACGGGCAAAACCTGTTACAATATTTTTGGCATAATTCCGCTGTGTTTCAAGAAATTCAGAATAATCAACTACAGCATGGATGACGTCTTTTACATCATAGGGTTTGTTGGGGTTGTCGGGAATAATTTGGTTCAGCGCATCCTCCAGCCTGTTGATAGGGTCGCTGCATTCAGCCAATGGGGCGTCTTCCAGGTTGTTTTGTGGCAGGTACGAAAGCAGTTTGCGTATCAGTAAGATGCCTTCCTCTTCGTTGGTAACTACAAAGTGGCTCACACCCGATTTGGTGCCATGCACCCAGGCACCGCCCAGGTCTTCGGTGGAAATATCTTCGCCGGTTACCGTTTTGGTTACTTTGGGGCCAGTAACAAACATATAGCTCGACGATTCGCTCATCAGCACAAAATCGGTAAGTGCAGGGGAGTAAACGGCACCACCTGCACAAGGGCCAAAAATGGCGGAAATTTGCGGCACTACGCCACTGGCCATGATGTTGCGCTGAAAGATATCAGCATAGCCGGCCAGGCTTCTTACACCTTCCTGAATGCGCGCGCCTCCGCTGTCGTTGATGCCTATAACAGGTGCACCTACTTTCATGGCCTGGTCCATCACCTTGCAAATTTTAGCTGCAAAAGTTTCTGAAAGTGAGCCGCCAAATACTGTAAAGTCTTGTGAAAACACATAAACCACACGTCCATCAATGGTGCCATGCCCTGTAACAACGCCATCTCCCAGATATATCTGATCGGCCAGGCCAAAGTCGGTTGTTCGGTGGGTAACAAACATATCAAACTCTTCAAAGCTGCCCTCGTCGAGCAATAATTCAAGGCGTTCGCGGGCCGTTAATTTGCCTTTGCTGTGCTGCGATTCAACGCGCGCAGCCCCGCCACCTTCTTTGGCTTTTATGCGTTTGTCCAATAATTTCTGGATTTTCTGTTCGATTGACATGGGTTTGGATTTATTAATGATGCCGGTAATTGTACCGCTTTGTTTGTTTATGATTTGTAATTTGAAATTTTTTCCTGAATGCGCTGCTTAGGGTGCTTTTATCCCTTGTTTTCGCACAGTTCGGTAAGCACGCCATAGCTGGATTTTGGGTGTAAAAAAGCGATGGTCATGCCCTCGGCACCCTTGCGTGGGGTCTCGTCAATAAGCCTGATACCGTTTTCTTTAGCCTCTTCCAGTGCGCCTTCAATACCTTTAACGGCAAAGGCAATATGGTGAATGCCTTCCCCTTTTTTTTCAATAAATTTACCTACAGGCCCCTCGGGATCAGTGCTTTCCAACAGTTCAATTTTGGTGTCGCCAATTTTAAAAAAGGCAGTTTTCACTTTTTGGTCTTTTACTTCTTCAATAGCATAGCAAGCCGTTCCCAAGAGTTTTTCGTAATAGGGAATTGTTTCGTCGAGGCTTTTAACAGCGATTCCAATATGTTCAATATGAGTGGGTTTCATAAGAAATAGTTATTTGTGAAATTTTTCACAAAAGTACTTAATTTTTTGATTTGGATTGGATACCACTGCAAGTTTTTGAGGGCAATCTGTTATTTGAAATAATTTTAAATTGGAGGTGTGGTTTTCTGATTGAAAAGGCTTTAGGGGCCGGCTGTTTATTAACAATGTATTCCTGATAACAATTTGATAACCCCTTACAATCCATGCCCCATTTATAGTATTATTGTTGCTTGAAAAACACTAGAGTCATGTTAAAGCACTTGATTATAAATTCATTGACATTCGTATTGGTAAGCCTTGCCGCAACAGGGCAACATTTCGTTGATATTGATGCCGGTTTGCATGGTGTTGGCGAAAGCACGAGCCGCTGGATAGATACTGACAGGGATGGTGACCCGGATGCGCTGGTGATGGGCGAGTTCTTCAGGACAGATCAAAGGGGAATCCAAACCAGGCTCTATAGAAATATCCGCAATAACCGTTTTCAATCGATTGAGTCGGGTTTGCCCCATCTGCACCGGGGCGACCTGGACATTGGAGACTTCAACCTGAATGGTATTGACGATATAGCCCTAATGGGCGAACTGGCCAATGGAACGCGCATGGCTACAATTTACCGGGGCAACAGCAATGGAACCTACAGCCCAACCGGAATTCAGTTTACGCCTGTGCGTGATGGGTCCATACGTTTTGGCGATTTTGACCTGGATGGCGACCTGGACATACTTATCTGTGGCGAAGGGCCAAATGGTCCCATTACTAAAATTTATCGCAACGACCGCAACAACAATTTTACTGAGATTGATGCGGGGCTCGAAGGGGTTAGCCGGGGGGTGGCCGTTTGGCTTGACTACAATATTGACGGAAACCCGGATGTTTTTGTAACAGGTTCGCGCAGTGGCGGGCAGGCTTTTTCGATGCTATATACCAATCAGGGGGATGGTAAATTCGCCGCTGTGAACACCGGGATAGTCCCCCTGAAAAACAGCAATGTGGCCATAGGCGATTTTGACAATGATGGCGATCCGGATATGGCCATTATGGGCGAAACACAAAGTGGACGAATCATTACAAATTTATACCGCAACGATAGAAATGGCAGTTTTACGAATGTGGCAAATCCTTTTACAGGTGTGCGCTATGGGTTTATGGATTGGGGCGATTATGATGATGATGGCGACCTGGACCTTTTGTTGAGCGGGGAGTCGGCAAATGGGCCGGTTACCAAAGTTTACCGGAACGACAGGAATAACGGATTCGCCGAAATCAATGCCGGACTGATTGGCTTGTATATGAGTTCGGGCGAATGGGGCGATTTTGACCTGGATGGTGATCTGGACATCCTGATTTCGGGCCTGGCTGCCGATTATTCCTATGTTAGCAGGATATACCGCAATGATGGCACCATCATGATGAAGCCTGTGGCCAAAGCAGCTGAAGAAGTCGATGACATCTGGAACAATACCGTTCAAACCCCGTTTAGGAACGAACCTGTTTATTATTACCTCTATTCGTCAAGCTACAGCGATTTGCACAGCACCAGCAACAAAAGCTATTACCTGTTTGTAAGCCCCATTAAGCGCCCCCGTTTTGCTTATGACCTTGAAGACAGTTTCAATCCGATCATCAGGCGCACTTATCCCGGATGGACCTATATTGACCAGGGGAATATTGTTACCAATGGATTTGCTACCGTAGCCGAGGCCGAGCGTTCGCGCGAACGTATCATTTTTGAATACAACCGCAGGGGCTTTGAAGTGATCGAAATAAACTGGTAAAAGCTGGTTGTAGCCACACAATAAAATCCTGTTTACATTTGTTTTGGTAAAAATGGTGCTGTCTTTACAGATTATCTGTAATTTTAGGCCACCGAAAAACATTGCTATGCTACTATTTAAAATGCTGGGCGAGTATCTGTTATTGATGTTCGAGACCTTTAAACGGCCCGATAAGGGACCGGTTTTCAGGCGACAACTGATGATTGAGTTCGTTGGCCTTGGAATCGATTCCTTTGGTATTGTAGTAATAGTATCCCTTTTTACGGGAGCTATTGTAGCCATACAAACAGCCTACAACATCGATTCGCCTTTTATTCCTTTAACAATGGTGGGCTACACAACCCGACAAACTGTTATCCTGGAGTTTTCACCAACCATCATCAGCCTGGTGCTTGCAGGAAAAGTTGGTTCGCGCATAGCTTCCGAAATAGGCACCATGCGCGTTTCGGAACAAATTGATGCGTTACGTGTTATGGGAATTAACCCGCCAAACTACCTGATACTCCCAAAAATTACAGCCAGCATGCTCTTTAATCCTGTCCTGATTACTGTTAGTATTGTGCTTGGCATCACAGGCGGATGGCTGGCATGTGTGGTAACGGGCCTTGTTACTTCCGAGGACTATATTCTTGGTATCCGCGCCTGGTTCGAGCCCTTCACGCTGACCTATGCCATGATCAAAACCGTTACTTTTGCTTTTATTATATCTTCGGTTTCGGGCTATCTTGGATTCAATGTAAAAGGCGGATCAGTTGATGTTGGGCGTGCCAGTACGCAGGCAGTAGTTTACAGTAGTATCCTGATTATTATTTTTGACCTGATTTTAACCCAATTGTTGCTGGTATGATTGATGTAAAAAACATAAGCAAAATTTATGGGGACAATGTGGTGCTCAACGACGTGAGTACTTCCTTCGAGCAGGGCAAAACCAACCTGATCATTGGGCAAAGCGGGTCAGGCAAAACAGTTTTTATGAAGTGCTGTATTGGATTAACCCAGCCCGATAAGGGAAGTATTTCGTTCAACAACCGTGAATTTTCGTCCCTGAACGAGAAAAAGAAGAAAGACATCCGCAAAGAAATGGGGGTGCTTTTTCAGGGCGGGGCCCTGTTCGATTCATTTTCGGTTGAGCAGAATGTGATGTTTCCCCTCAATATGTTCACCACGATGAGCCTGGAGGAAAAAAAAGAAAGGGTTAATTTTTGTTTAAAAAGGGTGAACCTTAAGAATGTTAATAACCTGCTCCCTTCCGAAATTAGCGGCGGGATGATGAAACGTGTTGCTATCGCAAGGGCCATTTCAAACAGCCCCCAATACCTTTTTTGCGACGAGCCCAACTCAGGCCTCGACCCCAAAACAGCTGAGGTAATTGATGCGCTAATCAGTGAAATTACGGAGGAATACAATATGACGACCGTTATCAACACACACGACATGAATTCAGTGCTGCAAATCGGGCAGAAAATCTCCTATTTGTATAACGGCCAATTGTGGTGGGAAGGCGATAAAAACACCATTCTGGATACTGATAATCCCGAATTGCGCGATTTTGTTTTTTCTACCGAACTTACACGCCGCATCAAACAACCATCAGCATGAATTATCTCGATATTATTTCAGCACTTTTACTGGCCTGGTTTGCGTTCAATGGTTATCGTAAAGGGCTGATTATAGAAGTAGCCAGCCTGGCAGCCCTTATTTTGGGCGTTTATGCTGCGTTATACTTTTCGGATGTTACTGCCAGCTTCCTGATCGAGTTTTTTTCGATGAGCACCAAATACCTGTCGATAATTGCTTTTATCCTTACCTTTTTGATGGTGGTCATCGCAGTTGTTTTTGTGGGACGTATTGTAGAAAAATTTGTTGATTTGCTGCTTCTTGGTTTTCTCAACAAGCTGACAGGTGCTGTTTTCGGCCTGCTGAAGGGGGCACTTATCATCAGCTTGTTAATCTGGATATTCAATTATTTTGACCCAGACCAGAAACTCATTACCCAACAAACCCGCACGGAGACCATGTTGTTTAAGCATATCGAACAAATAGCGCCATCTATTTACAACCGCATGGATTTTTTACACGATATTGAAATTAAGGATCCCTTTTCAGAAGAAGAAAATCCGCTGATTTAATTCCAGAAGCCCCTTTTTTCAGGCCTCGATTTTAACCTTATGAATGAAGATACACAAACGGCCCGGCAAATGAATGCGTTGGGAAAAACGCGCACCCCCTTTTTATTCATCCTTGATTTTGATTTGCGGGAGCCGATTGTTATTCCGCTTTCAGCTGTTGATCCCCAACAAATGCTATATGCGATAAATGGGTTTAACAATGTCGCAGATTTTAATGAAACAGCATATCCTCCGGTTCAATTCCAGCTTGAACCGCCAGATGAAGACGCTTATTTAAAGGCTTTCGAAAAAGTGATGTTCCATCTCAACCGGGGCGATTCTTATTTACTGAACCTTACCATGCCGGTGAAAATTGACTGCAATCTAAGCATCAACCAGATTTTTCATAAAAGCAAAGCCCGATACAAGCTTTGGGTCAGGGATAAGTTCACGGTTTTCTCACCTGAGCCCTTTGTTCGGATAGTAAACGGACGGATTTTCTCCTATCCCATGAAAGGCACCATTGATGCTGCGGTCCCGGATGCCATGAACAAATTGATGACCAACGAAAAGGAATTGGCCGAGCACTATACCATCGTTGACCTAATACGCAACGACCTGAATATGGTGGCAGAAAAAGTGCGTGTAGATAAGTTCCGCTACGCGGAGACCTTGCAAACAAGCCGGGGCAAACTGTTGCAAACAAGCTCCCTGATCAGTGGCCAATTGCCCGAAAACCATCACGAAATCATTGGTGATATTATCTTGCGCTTGCTTCCGGCAGGCTCGGTTTCGGGGGCACCCAAAAAGAAAACTGTTGAAATTATCCATGAAGCCGAGCATTACGACAGGGGTTATTATACAGGGGTATTCGGCTATTTCGATGGCAAAAACCTCGACTGCGGAGTCATGATCCGCTTTATCGAACAGCAGGGAGACCAACTTGTTTTTAAAGCAGGCGGTGGCATCACAGTCAATTCAAATGCCAGGGAAGAATACAATGAGTTGATCAGCAAGGTATATCTTCCATTTTGAAAACGGAGCAGATGAACGAAATCTTTCCATTTTTTGAGAGCATCAGGCTGCACAACGGACAATTTGCACTGACCGGATTGCACGAAAAGCGCATAAAAGCCACCCGGGAGCAGCATTTTAGCAAGGCCGCTGACACAAGCCTTCATGACTACTTACACCAATTCGAATTCCCTCAAAAAGGATTGTTTAAGTGCAGGCTTGCGTATGGAATGACATTATCAAAACCCGAATTCATTCCTTATGCGCAAAAAGTGGTTGAAACCCTTCGCGTGGTCGAAGGCGATTCGCTGGCATACAGCTATAAATATACCGACCGCAGCCATATTTCTAAACTTTTCAAACAGCGACAACAGTGCGACGATATATTGATAGTTCAAAACGGGATGATTACCGATACTTCTTATTGCAATATTATTTTTGAGCTGAAAGGGGAATGGTTCACACCACATAAGCCACTCTTCAAGGGTGTGCAGCGGCAGTTCCTTCTGGATGAGGGATTGGTTAAGTCTTTCCCAATCAAAATTAGCGATTTGCATAAATTCGATCATTTCCGTTTGGTGAATGCCATGATTCCATGGGAAGAATCGGTTTGCCTGCCAATTGTGAATATAATGTAAGGTCTAACAGGTTTTAGAAACCTGTTAGGTCTGAAACCTCTTTTAAAATCATTATAAATAACACCTACCCTGCAACCGTTTGCGTAGATTTCCTATTTTTGAGGGGTTCAAAAAAGCATGTTTTTTTACCATTAAAAACCAGATTATTACCTATGTCGAACATTGGATCTTACGAAGAACGCATTAAAAATTTCAATTGGGAAATTGCCGAAAAAGAACTGGGATACAAGCCCGGAGACGACATCAACATTGGTTGGTACTGCACCGACCGCATTTGCCAAATGGGCAAGGGCGATAAAATGGCCATACTATGGGAAGGCCTTGGTGGCGTTGAAAAAAAATACACTTACAACGACCTGCGCCTGCGCACCAACACCATGGCGTCCTTCCTTAAAGGGCTTGACATTCAGGAAGGTGAGCGTGTGTGCCTCTTTATGGACAAAATCCCTGAACTATATGCCGGTGTGCTTTCCGTTTTGAAGATGGGTGCTGTAGCCCAGCCACTTTTCTCAGCATTTGGTGACGAATCTTTATGGGTCAGGCTCGAAAATGCCGGCACCTCAGCCATCGTTACACAGCGCAAACACGTGAATAAAGTCAGAAAAATACTGGATAAACTGCCCGAACTACGTCACATCATTGTGGTGGACTATGACGAAAAAAAACCTTTACAAAAAAATGAAGTGGCGTTTTATATGGACCAGCCTGAGCAGGTAGAATATTTTGAAGCGGCCAGGACCAAAGCTGAATCCCCTTCGGTATTGCATTATACCTCAGGAACTACCGGGCAACCCAAAGGTGTAAAACATGTCCACTACTCCCTGATTTCGCAATACCTGACCACCAAATGGGTGCTCGACATCCAGGATGATGATATTTATTGGTGTACGGCCGACCCTGGGTGGGTAACAGGGACTTCATACGGCATCATTGGTGGTTTTGCCACCGGAGCCACCAATTGCATACTTGATACGGGTTTTGGTGCCGAGGCTTGGTACAAATTCATCCAAAAGTATAAGGTAAGCATGTGGTATTCGGCGCCAACGGCCATCCGTTCGCTCATGAAAGCCGGTGACGAAATCGTGAAAAAGTTTGACCTCTCCTCCCTGCGGCACCTTGCCAGCGTTGGCGAGCCGCTCAATGCCGAAGCCGTGGTCTGGAGCGAAAAAGTATTTGGCAAACCTTTTTACGACACCTTTTGGCAAACCGAAACAGGTTCCATGATGATTGTAAATGTACCAGGGCTGAAAGTAAAACCAGGTTCTATGGGCAAGCCATTCCCCGGAATTACAGCAGCAGTATTGGACGAAAAAACTTTTGAACCCATCAATTCGCCCAACAAGCCGGGCCTGATAGCATTCCGCCCCAATTGGCCCGCCCTGATGCGAACCTATTGGAATAACGAAGAAACCTTTAAAAAGAAATTTAATAACGGCTGGTACCTTTCCGGCGACAAAGCTTTTCTGGATCAGGACAACTATTTCTGGTTTATCGGCCGCGACGACGATGTGATCAATACCGGCGGCCATCTGGTAAGCCCCTTTGAGGTGGAATC
>JAGYLH010000098.1 GCA_018400955.1 Bacteroidales bacterium | reverse complement strand
CGGAAAAAATGGTGAAGGAAAGTCCACCCTGGTGAAATGCCTGATGGGCCAAACCGATTTCGATGGGAAGCTTACTATAGGGCACAACTCGAAAATTGGTTATTTTGCTCAAAATGAAGCTTCTTTGCTTGATGAGGAAATCACTGTTTTTCAAACCATTGATGATGTCGCCAAAGGTGATATCCGTACAAAAATCAAAGATTTACTGGGTGCTTTTATGTTTGGCGACGAAAGCTGGAACAAAAAGGTGAAAGTGCTATCGGGCGGCGAGCGTTCGCGTCTGGCTATGATCAAATTGTTGCTTGAGCCTGTTAATTTGCTTATCCTCGATGAGCCGACCAACCACCTGGATATGCGCACCAAAGACATTTTGAAAAGTGCCTTGCAGGATTATGATGGCACCCTGGTACTGGTATCCCACGACCGCGATTTTTTAATAGGTCTGGCCGGAAAAGTTTTCGGTTTTGGCAACAAAAGTGTTGAAGAATATCCGGGCGATATCAATAGTTTTCTGGAAAAGAAGAAATTGGACAACCTGCGTGAGATTGAGCGAAATAGCGTAACCTCTGTGAAGTGAAATAATTCGTTTCGCTAACACCCGCCCTGCACCTTGACCACTTCTTCCTTTGGGCTAGAAGGTATTCCAGCACTTGCCCCGGTTGCTTGCTTGGGTGCCTGCCTGAAGTAGCGATTGTAATCATAGCGCGCCTTTTCCTGCTGGCTGAAAGCCGCAGAAGGACGGTATTGTTCCCAAACCTGATTTTTGAGAAAATCAAAATCATTTGCAGCTATGCGGAGGTTTTCAAAGCCCTGCGATTGAAGCAATAATCCCGCAGATGCGCTGATGGATTCCTTGTCAGCAAACAAGAAGATGGTCTTCTTTGTATCAAGCACTTTCAGGCTTTGTTTGTCCAGGAGATTTTCAAAGGGTAAATTAACTGCCAACGGGAAAGTGCCTTTGCGGAATGCCTCAGGGCTTCGCAGGTCAACGAATAAGTAATTTTCCAAATCACCTTTTTGGGCAATTTCGTTTATATCAACCGGCATCAGCCACATCTCAGGGTTTTCAATCCGTATGGCCATTTCCTGGTTGGTGAGCTTGTAATGCGGCGAAAACAGCCATTGCACCAGCATAAATACCAACACCACTGCTGCAAAAAGAAAAGCAGCCGTATTAAGTAAATTGGGTTTATTGATGTTCATCTTTTTTAAGTTTTATCAGGTTAACAACCGCCACCGGCCGGCATTTCAATTTCAACTTGTTTGATCACAGGAACAGGCGTTTGATCAGGCTTAACAGCGGCTTTGCCTTCGCGGAAATACTGCTTTGCCTCCTCCCTGAAGCGCGTTTGAAAGAGCTGCATCTGGTCGTGATTTTCTGTGGCAGGTGGGGCATCAAAAATTTCGGCAAAGAAGTGGTTCAACCCACCCTCCATCACAAAGATATTGGTGTGTCCTGCCCTGTACAAAAGCATCCAGGCTTCAGAGGCATCTGTATCTGCATGCGAATAAAGCACAATGCGGTCAGCCGATTTGATATAGTCGCTATAGCGCGGCAATATCACTTCCTGCTTGGGGATGTTGATGGCGCCGGGCAGCGAAAAATGGTTATAGTCTTCGAGGCTTCTCACATCAATAAGCACCAAATCCTGTGCATCCGGCTTTATCAGGCTGTAAGCCACTTTGTCAATGGGCACAAGGTGCTTGCCCGTCGCCATTTGGTGAAGCATTTCCTTAGGGCCCTTCTCATGCCATTTACTGCGCGGCTCTTGCGGAAGCACAAGTAGTAAAACGCCTATAAAAAGGATAATGGATGTAGGGAATAAATAGGAAGGGCGTTGCTTTTTTGCTGCCTCTGTGGTATCATTTACCTTGTCCTCAATAATTTGCGTTACAACGAAAGCCATCAGGGCAACTGCTATCAACATAAATGCAAACCATTCGCGCCCCATGCCAAGGGAATCGTAAACATACACATTGCCCAAAAAGTTACCGGTATAAATTGATTCAAAAAGGCTGTAAAACTGTCCAAAGAAAAAGATACCTATCATGGAGCCGATAACAAAGAAAATGGCATCAATCCTGCCAATCACAGCAGCGACCAAACTGGTTCCCGGGCAAAATCCACCCAGAATAAAGCCAACACCCATGATGACGCCACCAATAATAGCCGACCATAAATAGAAAGGGTTCACATATAGCAACTTTAAATCAAGCCAACCAATATAATTGAAAAGCAGTATGCCACTCATAGCAGTGATGGCAGCGGTAAAAAACACGCGTAAAACCACAAAGTCGTAGCCATAGAATACGCCAGCCAGCTTTCGCGAAGAGGAAAATCCGGCTTGCTCCAGCACATAACCAAAGCCCAGCCCGATAACGAATGCAAAAAAGAGATTGAGTTCAGGATTTACAAATCCAAGTGGTATTAATGGTCCCATAATATGCTCCTTTCTAACTAATCCAAAGTTTCCTAAAAAAATAAGCCACCACATAGCCGCTGCCAAAAATGGCCATCATGGTAACAAAACCTGCTGTTGAAAGTATGGCCATGCCCGTTAAGGCAGCGCCACTGGTACAACCGCGTCCGAACTGGGCACCCAGGCCGAAAAGCAGCCCCCCGAAGGTGGCAAACAGCAAGCGCCATCCTGAACTTATTCGTGGGCCTTTCTCAATTTTAAAGCCCAACCTGCCCGACATGGAGCCTGAAAAAAAAGCACCTGCCAAAACGCCCAGCGTAAGGTAAACCAGCCAGTTTTTCATTGGCCCCGGACCTTCGCTAAAGGCTTCGGCATAAAAGGGGTTGGACTCAGCATATTCGGGTGCTGCTGCTGCAACAGTGGAGACAACCACACTTTTTACCGATCCGCTGGCACCCAAGCCACGTCCGGTAACAAAAAATGCGGATAGCAACACCAAACCCAGCAGAAAACCGGCCAGGTAGGAGTTCATATACGGCTTTTGAATTGCTTTCATCTATTTGTGTTTAAAGTTTTTATTCATCTACTGTAAGGATTGGCTGCCTTTAGCAACCACCCTGAACAGTAATAGTTTCCTTTTCAATTTCTTTGGAATCAATTACAGGCAATTCCATGCCTGATTCAACCACCGGATACCCCTGAACCAGCTTGGCTGTAAAAGTCCTTGTGGGGCGTGCTTCGGTAAGGGCCATCGTTTTGTGGATGAATCCGTTGGCGCCATAGGCCAGCGATTTGGCATCATAGCCCAGCATTTGCAAATAGGCTGCAACAAAGCCACTGTGTTGCCCCGAATAGCAATATATCACAACCGGCTTGTCGATGGGCAAAGTATTCAAATAGGTGTCGCGCGAAAGCGATTTTTTGGGGTCATACTGCACTGATCCGTGCAAATGCCCATTGCTGAAATATTTATCCAGCGGCCAATAGCAAATGGTGTAATAGGCATCGGGGTTTTCTTCAAAATCGGAAATACTCAAAGTGTAATCGCTTACGCTGAGTTGAAGTGCCTGTGCTGCCCTTTCGAGCAGGATGGCATGGGCTGACGTGGCCTTTGCGGGAATGGCAGGATAATCACCCGCCGGATTTTTTTCGTAGGGTTTCGAGTCCATTTTTCCTTCGAGATGGCTGCTTATATTGGCCATCCAATACTTATCGGCAATTTTTTGATCCCATCCGCTCATGCCAAAACGCATGGCGAACACATTGTCGTGGCCCAACAAACGCATAACAGCTGCAACATGCCCCGAAGCATTGCCATTGCTGCAGGTGAAAAATATTTTTTCAAATGAGGCTGGTTCAATGCGGTTCATAAAATAATCCAGCACTTCGGCAGGGCGCAAATTCACGGCATGAGCGATATGTCCTTCACGGAAATAGTCATCGGGGCGCAGGTCGAGAATCAGGATGTTTTCGCTTTGCAAAGCATAGATAACGCTTGCGTCTGTAATGGATGGTATTTCATCACTGTTGATGTATTGACCGTTTTGCTCAAAATGATCGAGTAAAAGCAAGGTATTTTCAACACTTTCATTGCTTTGGTCAAGAGGATTTTGTTGGTTGCTGCTGCATGAAGCCACCAGGAAAAGCAGAAACATTGCAATCACAAAAAACGGCCCCTTGATAAACAGGACATTCATTCTATTTGCTTTCATTGTTTTCCTCCTTTTCGTTTTTTTTGTTTTCCTTTTCTGCATCAGTATCTGCTTCCAGCTCTTCCCAACCGGTAATCATGGCTTTCAGGTTGGAAGTAATCGTATGTCCGGTGGTAATCAAATATAGGTGTACTATTACAAATGCTATCAGTAAAAAAGCGCCCAGGGTATGCAGGAGGGCAACTGTTTCAAGTTTTTCAATATTGGCTGATTGGATGGTGCCGGCTTGTGGGTATCTGTAAAACATATAAAACAAACCGGAAACAACCATCACCGGAATAATCAGGATTTTTAGACCCAGATAAACAAGACGTTGCAATGGGTTCAGTTTACTAATGACGGTTTTCTTTGTTGGGTGCGGTGCATTGCGGAAAATGCCAAAAATATAGAATTCGGCCTGAGCCTTTAGGTTTTGGGTAGTGGGCAGGTATTGCTTCCATTCGCCGGTAGTAAAATGCCAAAAGATGGCAAAAACGATCAATACTATAAAGGCCCAGGCAGCCTTGTTGTGCAAATCAACTGCCGTTTCGAAGCCCATCAGGCTGTAGCTGCTGTGAATCTCGAAGCCGGTCAGGGCAAGAAACAGGATCAGGAAGGATTGCATCCAATGCCAAAAGCGCTCGAATCCTTTGTAAACGTATGCTTTAACAGTTTTTGTTTCTTTCATTGTTGTGAAGCTATTAAAATCAATTTAAGCGTTTTTCCTTGCTGCCACAAAACGGATCGCACCATGAACCATAACACCTATTATGGACAGAATAATCAGGTATTTTCCGAAGGTATCGAGCGTGGCGTTGTAATCACGTCCGGGCATATAAAAATCGGTGAGGTATTGCAAGCGTCCTCCCTCCCTTGTGTGGCAATCGATGCAGCTAAGGGCTTCATTGGCTGGCGAAACCATGTGGTTTACAGGCAAAAGCATCTCTGTTTGTATAAAGTCGTATTTACCGCTATAAGGCAAGCCAGCATACTCCATACCCTCTATCAATGCACGCTCCCAGTTCAAATCGAGCCACAAGGCGCCCATATTGGCTTCCTTGTCCCACAGCTTGGCCTGTATCAGGTTGTGCAGTTCGGTGTCATAAGGTTGTCTTCCACGATGCACCTTCATAGGATAAATTTTGCTGTCGTGGTCGTCATAAGACCCATTTAACTTATTAATTTTCAATGGCAGGTCGTTTACATCCACCTTGTCGGTAAGCAAGTGGTGATCGGCAGTGCCGTTAAACCAGGTGTATTCTGGCGTAACCATGCGGTGCCAACCAAAACTACCTTTAATAGAGGTGTACAATTCGTTGCCCAGTGAATCGAGGTCCACGTAAGGTTTGCCATCGCGCAGTCTGGTGGCTGTTGACCAATCCCACGACATCTTGGTTGAGTTTACTTTGGCATAAACAGGTATGTGGCAAGTTTGACAGGCAACCTTAATAGTATGCTCGTTGAGCTTGTTGTTGGTATGTGGCATGGCTGTGTGGCAATCGGTACATTCAGCACGCTGTGTGTTTTCGGAAGATGTGCCATAGTAGCGGCCTTTCATCTTGTGGTTGGTAGCTGAGTGGCAATCCACACAGTCCATATTCATGCCATCAACACCCATATGCACATCCACATCACGACCAGCCGTTAGTAAGGCCATTTCCAGGTCGCCATGTTTTACATTGTTGCCTCCGCCACCATGAAAATGGCAACTTCCGCAGTTTTCGCTTTTCGGGCGCCCCACACTGGCCAATATGGGTTTGAAATCGGGTCCTTCCTCGCCCATTACAGGGTATCCGGCCTGCCCGCGTGCTTTTTCGTAAGTGCCGGTATTGTCGTGGCAAACAAGGCAATCTATATTGAATTGGTTGGCAAAATCAAAAGTTTTGTCTTTCCAGCCATACCCAATATGGCAGCGGTTGCAGCTTGCTTCGTTGGAGAAAATACCCGTGCAGAAATTATTGATCAGGTTTTTCTTACCAAGATAGGTAACACCCCTGCCTGGAATATAGGCCTCGCGTTCCCAATTCCAGTGGGCACTCTGCATCACCTCTTTACCGCGTTCGGTATGGCACGACAAACAGGCAGCTGTAATTTCGTGGGGGTTGTCAAAATCCTGTTGCAGAATTTCCATGGAACCGTGATCGGTTCCTGATTGGTGTTTTACAGGAAACTCCATCTGCAGGTTCAACAGTACTTGATTTTCTGTCTTATCTTCCCTCAGCGCAATCGTTATGATGAGCAAGGGCAGGATGACGGCCAGGGCGAAGGTGATGATGGTTTTTATGTTACCCATGGGGAGTATATTTTATTGTTCAAGAATTCACAACTTAAGTTTCTTATCACGCTTTTAGAAAAGTCAAAATTAACTAAAAATGTATATTAAAAAACATATGCAAATATATAGATATAATTGTATATATTACACATTATCAGTTAATATAGAATGAATCTAAATAGAGTGTAAATGCCTAATACGAGGATGAATAAGCGCTTGATTAGAATGGGACTAAATAAGTATTGCTGTGAAATGATTAACAAAAATTATACCAGCAGTTTAGGGCTTAGATTTCTGATTGCTTTTATCAAAAACTCAGATACGAAGTACGAAGTTTGTGTCAGAATCTTTAACAAAAAAATGTTTTAATGATTTAAAGGAGTTTTTTGCAATCAGAATCTATTTATATATCAACCGGTTTCGCTAATTCGTTTGAGACGTGTGTAATCTTTTATGGAAAGGCTTTTCCCGTTCACTTCAATGAGGCCATCCTCATCAAACTTTTTCAACATCCGTATTACGGTTTCGGGGCTCATACCACTTAGTTCGGCCAGTTCCTTACGCGATAGCGGTAAATCAAAATCGGTCTTTTTGAAAATCCGATCGCTCAAGCAGATAAGGATATCAGCCAGGCGGCCATAGGATTGCTTGTGGGTAAGGCAGAAGAAGCGCCCATTGATCTGCGAGCTATTGCTGCTAAAGGTTTCGATAACTTCCCTGGCAAAAACAGGGTTTTGCATCACCATTTCCCTAAAAACCCCAATTTCGATCTGCCTGATCTCCGAATCAATATAGGCCATTACGGAATACTGAAAGGTGTTGTGTTCCTCACTTATTGAAGAAAGCCCAAACAGTGTGCCTTCAGGCACTATTTTCAGCACAAGCGTATTGACGCCATCATCAATGAATACCTTGGCAAGGCCCGTTTCCATATACATCACATGGGAGGCAAAACTACCTTTTTTGCAAACTACTTCACCTTTTTTATAGCTGATAACCACTGATTTGGCATCCATATAGGCTTTTTGCTCTTCGGTCAGCTTGTCGAAGCACCTGCACCTGTGCATGCTTACTGTACATCCGGTATATTTATCTCTGTTGGGCATATCAATTTGGTTTCTGCTGCAAATATACATTATTGTCATGAATTATTCTGATCCATGTCATATTTTATTCTGCTCAAAGACAATAGTTTTAACTCATATTTATTGTTATACCTTTCACAATATAACAAAATATGCTCATCTTTACATTTGTAAATTATGAACCACCCTAAGAGAATCTAACATGAAGAACTACTACAAATTAAGTTTGCTTTCAATGGCTGTTTTGTGCTGCTTTCGCTCCGGAAGTTGCGAGAAAGCTGTAATTAATCATGGGGATGGAGAGGCCCGCTCACCGTAGCTCCTGTGTGGGTTGCCACACCAGTACGCCCACTTACAGGGTTTACAGTCCTGATACTGATGCCCCTGCCGGTGGCTGTGGAGGTGATGCGCCGCATTACGAACCTTACGACAGGGTTTATGGGCGGTGATGGCTACGAGGCTTATAAGAGAATCGAGCCACAACGTTAGCTGCACCACTTGCCATGGAGGTGTTGACGGCACCGATGACAAGGCTACAGCACACTCCGGGGATTTTCTTTCTCACCCCTCATCCAAACTATACCGAAACATGTGGTGCCTGCCACAGCGAAATAACACAGAATTCGGCACCAGCATTCACAACGGATTTGGTCAGATGCGCAAAGTTGCTATTCGCGCCGGATACAGTGGTTCGGACGATTTTCATCTGTTACCTGATAATCACAAAGGCCTATAATAAGAACTGTGCAACCTGTCTGCGCTTCCTGCGGGACTTGCCATGTGGTGCGTCCTCCTATTGGTGGTGGTGGACTTATTTCAGGACACAATTTCAATAAAACCCCGGATATGTTAAATGTTTGTGTTAGCTGTCATACCTCCGCGGTGGCCATGCATATCTGGGAGTTTACTACAGGAACAAAACCAGACGTTTACCTTACCCAAAACAGATTTGATTGCCTAGTGCCACAGCCCGGACACGAGATGCATGGCGACGGCAATAAAGTTGGTAACGTTATGCCCTATGAATTGATACTGAGTGCAAAGATTGTCATTCTGATAATGATAATAAAGACAACAATTTGTACCATGCCATTGCATATGGATGATTTCAATTGCCATGTATGCCACTCACAAGACTATAACAACTGCGGAAGTTGCCATGTTGGCAGCGCGATGAAGCCAGAGTACCATACCACCTGAGCTTTAAAATTGCCATGAGAGACATCCCGACATCAAGGAAGATTATGATTTCGCATTGGTTCGCCGCACCCTTGCTGCACCGGATAACTGGTCAGCACAAGGTGTGGAGGAATATGCCAATTTTGATGCATTGCCCACCTATATTATACATCACCCCACAACATCCTGCGATGGACCAGCCGCACCGAAGTTGAGAATGGACAGGGTGCGCTTTACAAACTGCCATATCCGCAACGAAGGCGGGAACTGTCCGACAAGGAATTGTATCTGTTTATGGAGGATTTGCTCGAGTGGGAACTGGGAGCTACAGCAGGTATTACAGTTGATAAATTGCCTTCCGAGCTGGTTCCGCCAAACTAATGGAAAATGTACTAATTAACATAAAACCTTATAAAATTAACTCATTAAATAACCATTATTCATTCATTAAAAAAAATCATTATGAAAAAGTTTAATTATCTAGTAATTCTCGGACTTGTATTTGGGTTTTTGTTCGTAACCTCTTGTAAAAAAGACGATGACGATCCGGAACCCGAAATAAATGAATCAGAGATTGTTGTGAACTACCTCGAAAATGACCTGGGCTTCCCTTATGGTGGCTTTGTAATTGGTGCTGCCGATGTAAGGGCAACCTTATTGGCAAACCCATCTGCATTCTATGTGATTGACATCCGTGCAGCGGCTGATTACGCTACCGGACATATTGAAGGTGCAGTACAAGTAAATTTCTCCGATCTGTTTACCCACATTCAGGGGATAAATACAAGCAGCTATGAGAAAATTATCCTGGCATGCTACAGTGGCCAATCAGCAGCCTATGCTGCTGCCTTATTAAGGGCTGCCGGAATTCCGAATGTACAATCGATGAAATGGGGTATGAGTTCATGGCATGAAGATTTTGCTACACCCTGGATCAATAATCGCAGCAATGCCCGTGCCACTCAATTTGTTACCACAGCTACCCCTGAAAAACCAGCTAAAGGCGAACTTCCTGATTTGAATACCGGTAAAACTGTTGCAACTGAAATTATTGATGCCCGTGTATCAGAACTCTTTACAAATGGCTATAGTGCTGCATCAATTAATCACACAGCGCTTTATCAAAACCTTAGCGGACATCGCATCTTTAACTACTGGCCAAACGACCTTTATATGAGCCTTGGTCATATTGATGGTGCTCACAACTATCCACCCGATACCGAACCATGGAAACTGGCAAACGACCTGCTCACACTATCAAATGATATCCCAAATGTACTTTATTGCTATACAGGACAAACCAGCTCCTATCTATCAGGTTACCTGCAAGTATTGGGATACAATGCCCTTTCACTGCTTTATGGTGGCAATGGCATGATTTGGGACGTAATGAACGACGCCGGAACGCCTAACACCTTCATCCCTGAAAACGAAATTAAAAACTACGACTACGTAACCCCATAGTTTTGCTTTAATTGTTGAAAACAAAATTGAACTTGTCTTGTCAAAATCAACGGCAAGGCAAGTTCTTTTTTTTAAACCCCTTACCAATGAAAAAACTCAATTATCTCGTGTTTATGGGAATCCTAGTCGGATTTCTGTTTACTACTTCCTGTAAAAAAGATGATGATCCGGCCCCTCAGGTTAATGAATCAGAGGTATTGGCAACTTTCCTCGAGTCAGCTGAATCGCCTTACGGGAAAGACTACGTAAATACCGATATGTCATCAATAGTCCCTGCCGCTGAGGTTTATCAGCTAACTTTGACCGGACAGGTTTATGTTATTGACATCAGGGCAGCAGCTGATTTTGCTGCCGGACATATTGAAGATGCCGTGAATGTGCCTCTTGGTCAAATACATGACCACATCAAGACGATCAACCATGAATCCTATGAAAAAGTCGTTGTAGTTTGCTATGGCGGACAGTCGGCCAGTTATGCCGCCTCATTGCTTCGGATTAATGGCTATAAAAATGTATTCTCCATGGGCTTTGGTATGTCATCCTGGAATGAAGTATTCTCAGGGCCATGGACCAATGCAGTTAGTAATGCTTACCAATCGCAGTTTACCTCCGATGCCACATCAAAACCCGAAAAAGGCGAAATGCCTGCTCTCAATACCGGTAAAACTACTGGCCTTGAAATTCTGGAAAACCGCACCGCTGAATTACTCGAAGCTGGATTTTCGCCTTGTGGCATCACAGCCCAGGCCGTTTTTGATAATTTATCTACATTTTATGTTGTAAATTATTGGCCCGAAGCCCAATACCTCGACCCGGGCCATATTCCAGGGGCTGTGCAATATACACCCAAGCAAAGCATTAAACTGGCAGCCGACCTCAAAACCCTGCCAACTGACAAACCCATTGCCATATATTGCTACACAGGCCAGGGAAGCGGATTTCTGAGTGCCTACCTCAGATTGCTGGGTTACGACGCCCGCTCGGTGATGTTTGGTGGCAGCGG
>JAGYLH010000097.1 GCA_018400955.1 Bacteroidales bacterium | reverse complement strand
CAAAATAAGCATGTCTTCCGTTGAATCAGGCTAAGGTAAAAGCCGTAATTGCTTTCGTTTGTTTACTGATTTTTTCGCAAACTAAGTTAGTGTTGTTTGTCAGAGGTTCTAAACAAATGTATTTTTCAGTAACAGTCTGTTTATAAATATTATAACAGTTGTGCTGGATGAAGCATTTCGGTTGGGTTTGTTGTTTTTAGCCCCCCCATCCCCCCGGCGGGGGGCTTTTTTACAACTACGATTTTCGACATTTTGTAAAACCTATCCTTGTCTCGAAGACAAAATGTAGAATCTACCAATGTCTCAAAGCCCCCTGAGGGGGGGTGGGGGGCTAAACAGTAAAAAAACCCAACCTACAAACCCTGTCCAATCCTACTCTCAGCATAACAAGCTGCACCAATAATCCCTGCCGTATTCAACAATTCAGCTGGTAGGACGCGTGCATTCACCTTCAGGAAGTCGCTGTAGAGCTCGAATTTTTTACTTGAACCTCCGCCTATGATAAACAAATCCGGCGAAAAGAGTTTTTCCATATAGTTCAGGTAGCGGTTGAAACGTTTGCCCCATTTTTCCCAAGTCATATATTGCTTTTTCTTTACGAAATCGGAGCAATAATTTTCGGCAATATCGCCCTTGAATTCAATATGCCCGAATTCGGTTGATGGAATCAGCTGGCCGTTGTGCATAAGTGCCGAACCAATGCCGGTGCCTATTGTGAGCAATAGTACCACACCGCTTTCGCCCTGTCCGGCACCAAATGTTAGTTCTGCCAGACCGGCGGCATCAGCATCGTTCAGCACAAAAACATCTTGTCCGGTTATTTCTGAAAACAACTGCTCCACATGGATATCCACCCAGGACTTGTGGATGTTGGCTGCCGTTTTGGCTGTGCCCTTGTTGATTAAAGCCGGAAATCCGCATCCTATAGGTCCGTGGTAATCAAAATAATTCACCAATTCTGCAATGGTTTCAGCCATAGCCTCCGGTGTGGCCGGCCTGGGGGTAGGTATGCGGTGTTTTTCGCTAATTGCTTGTCCGTTTTCCGTATTTACCAAAGCCGCCTTTATGCCGCTGCCTCCAATGTCAATGCCGAGTATTTCCATTTTGTTCTTTCTAACTGAATAGTTTTGTTAATCGCTGCAATATTTTCACAATATTCCTTTTGCAAAAACCAAATGCCGGTCAAATATACAAAAAGACCACCCGTAAATGGATGGTCTTTTTGCTTTGTTGGTTATCAGCTGCCAACTGCTATTGATAACCAGACATTTAATTTGTAAATCAGGTTTTTATTCATAATCTGAGATGGGCGCACAGGTACACATCAGGTTGCGGTCGCCCCAGGCATCATCAATGCGGGTAACAGGCGGGAAGTACTTATCCTGCAGATCGGTCTTTACAGGGAAAGCGGCTTTTTCGCGGCTGTAGGGTTTGTCCCAGTTGCTGCTGATAAGCATTTCAATTGTGTGGGGTGCATGGGTGATGACATTGTTGCCTTTTTCTGCTTTTCCTTCTTCAATCTCGGCAATTTCAGCCCTGATAGCAATCATGGCTTCAATAAACCGGTCGAGTTCGGCCAAAGGTTCACTTTCGGTAGGTTCTACCATCAAGGTACCCACCACAGGGAAGGCCACTGTTGGTGCATGAAAGCCATAATCCATCAATCGTTTGGCAATATCAACCACCATCAGGCCGGCTGTTTTGTTAAAATGATTGCAATCCAAAATCATTTCGTGCGCTATATGGCCTTTGTTGCCGGTGTATAATATAGGATAATGGTCTTTCAGTGCTTCCTTAATGTAATTGGCACTGAGTATGGCCATTTCGGTGGAATCTTTCAGGCCTTTGGCACCCAACATCTTGATGTAGCCGTAGGAAATTGGCAATATGAGGGCACTGCCGAATGGAGCAGCAGATACAACGCCAAGGGCTTTTTTGCCACCGGTTTCAATCATAGGGTGGTTGGGAAGGAAGTCAACCAAATGGGCGGCAACACCAATAGGGCCAACACCCGGGCCGCCTCCGCCATGCGGGATGGCAAAAGTTTTATGCAGGTTGAGGTGGCACACATCAGCACCGATAAAGCCGGGACTTGTCAATCCCACCTGGGCATTCATATTGGCGCCATCCATATAGACTTGTCCGCCATTTTTGTGAATGATATCAATCACTTCGACAACGCCTTCTTCATACACGCCATGCGTTGAAGGATAGGTAATCATAATGGCAGCCAGTTTGTCCTTATTGGTTTCGGCCTTGGTGCGCAAGTCGTCGATGTCGATATTGCCATGCTCGTCGCATTTCACCACCATCACTTGCATGCCGGCCATTACGGCACTGGCAGGGTTGGTGCCATGGGCCGAGGAGGGAATCAGGCAGATGTTGCGGTGGCCTTCACCTATGCTAATCAAATATTCTCGTATCACGAGCAAGCCGCTGTATTCGCCACTGGCGCCCGAATTGGGCTGAAACGACATGGCCTTAAAGCCGGTTATTTCACAAAGGTCTTTTTCCAGGTTCTCAATCAGCTTGGCATAACCCTGTGCCTGTTCGGTAGGCACAAAAGGGTGCAAACCGGCAAACTCGGGCCAGCTCAGCACAAACAACTCTGCGGCTGCGTTCAGTTTCATAGTACACGATCCCAGCGGTATCATGCTGCGGTTCAGGGCCAGGTCGCGGTTTTCGAGCTTTGTCAGGTAGCGCATCATTTCCGTTTCGGAATGGTAGCTGTTGAAAACAGGATGGGAGAGGTATTCGCTTTTTCGCTTGTATGTTGTAGGAAAGGTTTCCAGTTTAACGCAGGCAACAGGATCGCACACATAATTGTTGTGGTCGGCAAGGGCAACTTCGGCCAAAAGGCCAACGATTTTGTTCACATCATCAAGGGTGGTGGTTTCGTCCAGGCTGATACCGATGCGGTTGTTGTCGATATAGCGGAAATTGATTTCATGGGCTTTGGCTGATTCATAAATATCCTCGATATGCACTTTGGCAGGCAATTCAACAAGCACCGTATCAAAATAAGCTGAATTGAGTTGTTTGAAACCGATTTTTTCTACCTCAACGGCCAATACAGCAGTGAGTATATTGATATGCCTGCCGATTTCGTACAAACCTTTAGGCCCGTGGTAGATCGCATAGAATGCTGCCATGGAGGCAAGCAATGCCTGGGCTGTGCAAATGTTGGAAGTGGCGCGTTCGCGTTTGATATGTTGTTCGCGCGTTTGCAAGGCCATCCGTAAGGCCGGGTTGCCTTGAGCATCTTTGGAAACGCCAATGATACGCCCGGGAATATTGCGTTTGTATTTTTCTGTGGTGGCAAAATAAGCGGCGTGTGGCCCGCCATACCCCATAGGGACGCCCATGCGCTGTGTGGAACCTACAACAAGGTCAGCACCCCATTCACCAGGAGGGGTTAGCATTGTAAGACTTAAAATATCTGCGGCCACGGCTACCTGTATATTGTTCTCTTGCAGTGCTTTTACGAGGGGTGCGTTGTCATGGACCTGTCCAAACTGATCAGGATATTGCAACAGCGCACCAAAGAAACCGGCATCAGGGCCAACACCATCAAAAGAACCTTTAACTACCTCGATGCCAAGAGGAATCGCCCTTGTTTTCAAAACATCAAAAGTTTGAGGGAAAATACCATCCGAAACAAAAAATTTGTTTACGTTTTGTTTTATCTGCTCGCGGCTGCGGGCATTGAAAAACATAATCATTCCCTCGGCTGCGGCAGTTCCCTCATCCAGCAGTGAAGCATTGGCAATGGGCATAGCAGTCAGGTCGCAAACCATGGTCTGGAAATTAAGCAAAGCCTCCAGCCTTCCTTGCGAAATCTCCGCCTGATAAGGAGTGTAGGCAGTGTACCAGCCCGGGTTTTCAAGCACATTGCGGGTGATTACTGCCGGCGTGATGGTGTTATAATAGCCCATCCCAATATAGGTTTTGAAAAGTTTATTTATTTTACCCAAGCCTTTTAGGTGAGCCAGGTATTCATGTTCATTTTGCCCTTCGGGAAGGTTCAGTGGCTTATCTAACCTGATTTTTGATGGAATGGTTTCGTCAATCAATTGCTTAACCGAAATAGCTCCGATTTTTTTCAGCATCAATGAAATATCCTCAGATCTCAGTCCGATGTGCCGCTTTGTGAAATTGTTTGTAATCATTATGTTGGAATGTGATTTTTAGGTTTAACAGTTTGTTTAATGCACTTGAATCAACAACAAATTGAAAATTTTGTCGCAAAATTAAGCAATAAGGCCTTACAAATATCGGTTTCCACTTGAATATTGTGAAAAAATTAACAGTGTTTCAGTCACGGGCAATGGGGAAATTTCTTTTTTGTCAAAGTTCAATACATGTCAGAAAAAAACAATTTGCTTTTTAGAACTATTTACCGTGCTTTTATGTTAATTTTGCATCACATTTTTAAAACTTAAAAATTAAAACCAATGAAGAAAATAAGCATTCTCTTTCTGATTATTGCAGGCATGATGGCCCTGCCAAGTTGTGGTGGGGGCGAGGCACCTGCCGAAAAATCAACTGCAGCCGTAGTTGAAGAAAAAGTTATTGAAATCGATCCCATGGAGCAAATGATGGTTCGTGGTGAGCAGATTTACAAGGAAAAATGTGTAGTGTGCCACCAGGCCAATGGCGAAGGAATACTGCATGCCTTCCCTCCGTTAAAAGACTCAGATTATTTGTTTGCCGACAAAAAGCGTGCTGTTCAGCAGGTGTTGAATGGCTCGCACGAGGAAATGGTTGTAAACGGTATTACCTATACGGCACCCATGCCGCCACAGGTGGATAATCATGCAGATGCTGTTGCCGTGATTAATTATGTGCTGAATTCATGGGGCAATGAAGAAGGTTATATCACCTTGGAGGAGGTGAAGGATATTGAAATAGGCCCCAGATGGTAAGCAAAGGACTAACAGGGATGCTCGGGGTTTTTATCCTGGGATTTTCCCTTCTGATGGTCGCATCATGCGGCCAACAGCAAAAGGGTCATGAGCACGACGGACATGGGCATGAGCATCATGAACACGATCAGGATGAAGCAGATTTGCCTTCGACAGGTTCTTTTGGTGAGTCAATTCATAAAGATGGAGCCGTAGCTGTTGACCAAGTGCTTGGTCTTATTGTTGACAACGAAACCATTGAGGTGAAGGTGAAAGGAACCATCAAGGAAGTGTGCCAACATACCGGTTGCTGGATGAAATTTGATTTTGGCGATGGCGAGGAAATTATGGTGCGCATGAAGGACCATGATTTTTATGTGCCTATGGATGCCGCAGGCAAAACAGCCTGGGTGGATGGTATAGCAATACGCGAAATGATTTCGGTGAATATGCTGAAGCACTATGCGGAGGATGCCGGAAAAAGTCAGGCGGAAATCGATGCCATTACGGAGCCTGAAATGACATACACCCTCGAAGCAAAAGGAGTTATTATTGAATAATATACCTGATGTTTTTTAAAAAAAGCCCTGTCTTTCCGCAGCGAGACAGGGCTTTTTTCGTTTATAATTGTTGAGAAGCAAATAGCTTTTGTTTTCTTTTCCAGCTGGAATACTAAACGCCAATCTGGCGTAAATTAAACTCCTTACCATGAGCAGGGTGAAACTTTGTTGCACCTGCATCTTTCAGTTTTTTCCAGCTTTGTATTACCTGGCTTTCGTCCTCCAAAAGAAAAGGCCGTTTTTTCAACCCACATAGCGGCAGGTTCATCATCACATCGCCTACAAAAGCATGACCATCGTCAAGCAGCAGCGAGATGGAATCATCAGAATGGCCGGGTGTATGGATGATGCAGGCACTATAGCCCAGTATATCACTTATTTCTGTTTTGGGCTGTTGAAGGATAATATCGTCAGGCTTTACTTCAACCGGCATGAATACAGCCCTGGGCATAAAGGGTCGGATAAAAAATAGCAGATGCCTGATGCAGGAATTCAGTGGCTTTAGCTTGGCAGATATGGTACCGCTTGCCAGGTAGGGCAGGGCCTTTTGGTGCGCGATTAGCTTGCAATTGCTTTGTGTTCGCAAGTGCATAGCAAAGCCGGAATGGTCGTGGTGATGATGGGTAAGTAACAGGTATTTAATTTGTTGCACACTTATGTTATGCTTATGAAGCAGTTTTAGAAACCTTTTATAGTTGCGGCTATAACTGGTATCAACCAGCAAATATCCACCGGGGCAGGGTAGGAGGAAGTTGCGGGTGGTGCCTGTGTTTAGCTCAATAAATGATTGGTATGCCATATCGGGCGAAAATAAACAAATCCTGTTATTATTCGTTAAATAGTTTGTTATCAGCCCAACAAAAATTAATTTTGCAAATTGTATAGAAAACATCACCTAATATAATTAATGCAGAAACAGTAGCAATTATTTATCAAACAATAAAATCCTGCCGCGCTTTATGAACCTATGTGTTTCAAAATCAGCGGAAACTGCATAGGCACATAGCCCACATTGACAAATAATTTGAAAGCTAAAATAAAAAAGTTCATTATAAACCCTAAATACTTGATTGATATGTCTTTAATTGAAGCAACAGATGCAGATTTTAACACTTTAATTGCCAAACATGACAAAGTGGTGGTAAAATACTTTGCTGATTGGTGCGGCACTTGCCGTTTATTTGCGCCTAAATTTAAACGCCTCTCAGGCGATGAGCGCTTCGAGGGTGTTACCTTTTTGGATGTGAATGCCGAAGAAAGCCCCGAAGCCCGCAAACTTGCCGGTGTTGATAATTTGCCCTTTTTCGCTACCTTTAAAAACGGATCGAAATTTGATGGCAAAGCAACCGCACGCGAAGAAACCATTGTTGACATGATAAACGCGCTTTAACAAATGAAAATTCCTGTAATTCGTAAATTGGTGACCCAATACTCGGTGAATGAGCTGCAAGCAGCCGAGCAAGCCCTGTACAATGAAAAACCAACACCCATTGATGTGGAAGGGGATGACGAGGGCGAGCAATTAACGCATATTATTGCAGCATTGTGGATTAAAAATGACATGGCCCGGAACAATACAGAACTCGGTAAATCGCTGCGCAACTATACCCAAAAAGTACGTAGTTCGATTGATTAGCAGTATATAATATGGGGTCAGCCAAAACATTTTAAATATTTCACAGGCTGTGATTATATTGTTATTAAATTAGCAGATTAAAAATCAGGTCAGCCTGCCTGGCCAATTTGTACAAAGATAATTAATAAATGAATACACTTATGAAACTAAAATTCAGCGCATTATTAGCGTTTGGGTTGCTGTTTTCGGTCTTTCTCCATGCCGATGAAGCACCCCGTATCGAGTTTACAGAGTTTAAACTTGAAAATGGATTGCACGTAATCCTGAACCAGGACAACACCACACCCAACATTGTGGTCAACATTATGTACCATGTGGGAGCCAAGAACGAAAATCCTGAGCGCACAGGCTTTGCCCATTTTTTCGAACACTTGATGTTTGAAGGGTCAAAGCATATTGGCAGGGGTGAATTTTCTGAAATTGTTGAAATGGCCGGTGGATCGCTCAATGCTTACACCAGCTTTGATGTAACAAATTATTTCGTGCTGCTGCCTTCCAATCAGCTGGAACTGGGCCTTTGGCTTGAATCAGAACGTATGCTTCATCCGGTTATCGACTCCATAGGCATTGCCACACAGAAGTCGGTTGTAACCGAAGAAATGAAACAAACCCGCGACAACAGGCCTTACGGACGTATCCTGACCGAAACCATCAAAAGGGCCTATACAGTGCACCCCTACAAAAGTGATGTTTTGGGCAAGGATGAACACATCCGCAATGCCACCGAGGAAGACATTAAAGGTTTCCACGATATGTTTTATGTGCCCGACAATGCGGTGTTGGTTGTTACAGGTGATATCGACATTGACGAAACCAAACAATTGGTGCAAAAGTATTTTGGCGAAATTCCTTCCGGAAGGCAAGAAGTTTACCGCCCGCTGGTTACCGAACCGGTGAAGCGACAGGAAATTCGTGATACAGTTTATGACAATATCCAACTTCCTGCCGTCATCCAGGCTTATTCCATCCCCCCAATGGGTTCAGATGATTACTATGCGGTAAGCATGCTGGGTACCTTGCTCAGCGATGGCCAAAGCAGCAGGCTCTACCGCAGGCTGGTTAACCAGGAACAAAAAGCCTTACAAGTAATGGCCATGCCTCTTGGCCTGGAAGACGAGGGTATTAATCTTGTGTTCGCTTTGCCCAATATGGGCGTTGACCCTGCTGATATGGAAGCCTCCATCAACGAAGAATTGGAGCGCGTGCGTATCGAGTTGATTTCTGAAGAAGAATTGCAAAAGATTAAAAACCAGCAGGAAAGCCGATTTGTAAATGGCAATACCACCATTGCTCGACGTGCCATGAACCTGGCCAACTATTACACCTACCACAAAGATGCCAACCTGATAAATACCGAACTCGAACGTTACCATGCCGTTACACCTGAAGACATCAGAAGGGTAGCCCAAGACTATTTTAGGGAAGACAACCGTGTTGTGTTGTATTATTTGCCACAGCCTAAACAATAATTGAATTGATTTCAAAAAAAAGATAAAACCATGAAAAGATTTTTCTTCTTATTGCTACCCGCTTTGTTCTTTACCTTGCTCGCCACTGCGCAGCTCGACCGAAGCGTAAGGCCACAGCCCGGCCCGGCACCTCTGATCCAATTGGGCGATTTTGAAACCTTTACTTTGGGCAATGGTCTCCAAGTAATTATTGTTGAAAACAGAAAAGTTCCGGTATTATCCTTTCAGCTTACCCTTGATGTGGACCCAGTAATGGAAGGCGATGCCAAAGGCTACGTCAGTATTGCCGGTTCGCTGCTCCGTGATGGAACCACCAACCGCTCCAAGGAAGAGATTGATGAAGCAATTGATTTTATAGGCGCAAGCTTAAATACTTATTCAACAGGTATTTATGCCTCATCACTTACCAAACACAAGGAAACTTTGCTCGAGCTTATGGCCGATATACTGCTCAACCCGAGTTTCCCCGAATCGGAACTGCAACGCAGTATTACGCAGAATATATCGGGGCTCGCAACCGTGCGTACCGACCCGGGCGCCATGGTGCGTAATGTATCAACCACACTTGTTTATGGACCCGAACATCCTTATGGTGAAGTTACTACAGAAGAGTCGCTCAACAATGTTACCATCGACATGATCAAGAAATACTACAATACCTATTTCAAGCCCAATGTGGCCTATATGGTAATTGTAGGTGACACGGATGCCAAAGAGGCACGCAAACTGATGGAGAAATATTTCGGAAAGTGGAGGCAAGGTTTGGTTCCTGTGCATGCCTATGAAACGCCGCAGTCCCCTGAAACAAGTCGTGTGGCATTTGTGGACAGATTGGGTGCTATCCAATCAAACCTTTCCATTACCTATCCGGTTGAATTGCCGCCGGGCCATGAGGATGCCATCAAAGTGAGCGTGATGAACAATATATTGGGAGGTGGTGTTTTTTCGGGCCGCCTGATGCAAAACCTGCGCGAAGACAAAGGCTATACCTATGGTGCCCGTTCCAATTTATCAACCGACCCTTTGGTAAGCCGGTTCAGTGCCGGTGCCGAAATACGCAATTCGGTTACCGACAGTACAGTGGTTGAAATATTTTATGAAATGGACCGCCTGCGCAAAGAGCCGGTAGATGAGGAAACCCTGCAATTGATCAAAAACTTTATGACTGGTAGTTTTGCCCGATCGCTCGAAAGCCCTCGCACCATGGCCAATTTCGCACTGAATATTTCGCGTTACGATCTGCCTGAAGATTATTATGTTACCTATCTGGAAAGACTAAATCAGGTTACAGTGGCAGATGTGCAACAAATGGCACAAAAATACCTCAAACCTGAGCAAGCCTATATCGTTGTGGCCGGCAACAAGGACGAAGTAACCCCTAATCTTGCCCGCTTCACGAATGCTGAAGTGGAGTTTTATGATGCATTTGGCAAACGGATTGTTGATGCCGAACCTGCTGCTATTCCTGAAGGTATTACAGTGGAAGTGGTTTTGGATAACTATTTGAAGGTCATTGGTGGCAGGGAACAAATGGAGAAAACAAAGGACATGACCACCGTCATGAAAGCAGAGATGATGGGCCAAGAGATAACCTTGAGAAGTTACCGAAAATCACCTGATCTGTTCCTCATGGAAACTGAAATGGGTGGCATGGTGATGAGCAAACAGTTGTTTGATGGCGAAAAAGCCTTTGTAAGCTCGCCTATGGGCCAACAGGAATTTGCCGAAGGCCCCGAATTTGAAATGATGAAGAGCCAGGCCGTCATGCATCCCGAGCTGCATTACAAGGAAATGGGAACTACCAAAACCCTGGTTGGGATAGAAAAAATGCAAGAACTTCAAGTATATAAGGTTGAGGTTGTTACTTCTGGAAACATGAAATCTTTCGAGTATTATGGAGTTGATTCAGGATTGAAGTTTAAAGAAGAAACCATGCAGGGTGAAGTGTTTTATGATGATTACAAAGAGGTTGACGGACTGCTCTTTGCCCATTCCATCAAGCAGCAAATGGGACCGCAAATGATTGAAATCAATATTGAGGAAATCAAGCTGAATACAGGTCTTGAGGATTCTATTTTCACCATTGAATAAGGTTAAAATTTCACAATGACTACACAATGGGATGTTTTCCACAAAAGGAAGGCATCCCGTTTTTATTATTAAATCTATGAAAACATTTATTGTCAGTATTTTAGTCTTCGTTTCTTTTATGGCTTTTGCCTGTAAAAAAGCAGATAAAACTGAGCTGCCCGATCCCGAACCCGAACCTGAAACTGATTATGTGGATTTCAATTCATTTGCCCACTTTAACCAAACCTTGAATGCGCTGGCTGCTTTAAGCGATTCTGCTGAGCGTATTTCCAGAATGAATATGCTGTGGGACAGCCTGAAAGTGAATGCGCAAATTCCTTTTGTGTTTGACGACTCGGTGGCTTTCCTTTATAAAGGAAGTGCAGCAGAAGTAGCCTGGGCAGGCGATTTCAATGGATGGAATCCCACAACCAACGGTTTTAAGGGTGAGCGGATAGGGCAAACAAATATTTTCAGGATGGTGCAACGCTTTCCTGCTGATGCCCGCCTGGATTATAAACTTGTAATCGGCTCCAGCTGGATTCTCGATCCGGCCAATCCCCACAGGCAATACAGCGGCTTTGGCCCCAACTCGGAATTGCGTATGCCTGATTGGGTTTTTCCGCAAGAAACTGTGCTGGATGATGGTGTTATTCGTGGGCAGTTAAGTGATAATCAATTGCTCAACAGCCTGCCCGAAAATTTAGGTTATACTGTTCAATACAAGGTATATACACCATACAATTATGAAGATTTACACAACTTGCCGGTTGTGTATGTAACAGATGGGCACGAATATGCAGACGACCGCCTCGGTGCCATGCTGATTGTGCTCGACAACCTGATTCATAGCGTAGCCATTGAACCTGTGGTGGCTGTTTTTATCGACCCGCGCAACCCGGCTAATTTGTCAGAAAACCGCAGAATGGATGAGTACCGGGCGAATATCAAGTATGCCAACTTTGTTGCGGATGAACTCGCTCAGCATATCGACAATA
>JAGYLH010000096.1 GCA_018400955.1 Bacteroidales bacterium | reverse complement strand
CGCTTAATTACCTTAAAACATATGGAGATGAAAAGGTTTCATCACTCATACTTTCAGCGCCGCTCATCAGCGCACAGCATTGGATTGCTGATCAGCAGCAATGGATCGACGAGCTTCCGGATGGTTTGCCCGATACCATCAGGAAGTTTGAAGCGCTTGGCAACTACGAAGCTGCTGCCTATCAGGAAGCCATGGGGGTATTCTACAGCCGTCACCTTTGCCGCCTCGATCCCTGGCCTGAGCTGCTCACAGAGGCTTTTGGAAAAATGAACCTGGAGCAATACAACCATATGTGGGGGCCCAGTGAATTTACTGTAACCGGCAACCTCATGCACGCCGACCTCACCCCCATCCTTGAACAACTGAATATTCCCTGCCTGATTACCTGTGGTGAATTTGATGAGGCTGCTCCCCAACGGATGCAGCAATATCAGTCGTTGCTGAAAGATGGCCAGCTGAAAGTGTTTGAGAATGCCAGCCACAGCCACCACCTCGAAGCCGAGGAGGAATACCTTGCAACGCTCAGGGATTTTTTGCAAAAACCATAGCTGAATAACCAGGAATTGGCTAAAATGATTAAATTCGGTGCACGAGATAGTTATTGGAAACTACTTAATTGAGATATAAACACGAGGTTTTGAAAAGTATAGAACAAAAAGAAGAAATTTGTGAGGGTGGCGGGAATTATAATCCGCGAAAGCTGATGGTTGCATTTGTTTTAATAGATATTGGGCAGCTGCTAAAATTCAAAATTAATTAAAATAAACATAACAAGATGAAAAAACAAAACTGACAATACAGTGCCTGCTAAGGCTATTTTAAGTGATATAGATTTAGATAGTGATCCGTAAATAATCAACATTGCATCAAAAGCCATAAAAACTATGATTTGGGAAAAAAATTACCATTCTTTTAATAAACGTGTGTGGAAAACCTCAAAAAAGGCGCTACTAGTTTATGTTATTGGCTTAACCCCATTTCTCTTTATAAGTGCAGTTTCAACTCTTATCAGCATGATTACAGGCGCATTATTGTTGTTAATTCGATCTTACTATTTAAACCGGAAATACTTGAAATCTTTAGTTATATTTGAGGATCAAAGGTTTGTGCTCATAAATATTTTTAAGTATAACAAAAGCATCTTAGAGATAAAAATAGATTTAGATGATTTTAACGTTAAGATTGTGGAAAACATATATTCGTTCGGACCTAGCTATCGCCTGCTGATATACAAGTGTAATGAATTGATATATAAGCAGTATGAGTGTTTGGATTGGGACAGAGGTACTTTTGCTGAAATAGTTGGAAAGATTAATAACATTAAAGGGCTAAAGACATACACCTCATGGGTAAAAAGCCCTTTAGATTTATGAAGTTATTATGCTTCTACTGGTGTTGATTGGAAACTATGCCATTACCTAAGCTACATTTTGATTATTTTTGGTTCATGAACAAAACGCATACCCTCACTGTGGACGAGCACTACTACGACGAGCTCATGTTCAGCTTTGGCAAGCCATCGCGCATAAGCCACGGAGATGGGTATATTGCTTTAAGCGACAACGGAGGTGCCACCTTTTATTATTATCTGAAAGATCACCTCGGTAATGTCCGCTCCGTTATCCTGCCCGATGCCAACAACCAGCCCATTGTTAGCCAGGCAAATGATTATTTCCCGTTTGGGATGTCGTTTGAGAGTACTTTGCCAAACCCCGGCATACGCGCCAACTACAACAAACTAAAATACAACGGCAAAGAAGAACAGGAAATGCCAGGCAAGTGGTTGGATTATGGGGCGAGGTTTTATGATGCGCAGATTGGGAGGTTTTCATTCTGATCCACTTAGTGAAAATTCAGCTACCCAAGTCTCCTATGTATATACAGCAAATAATCCCATTTTATACATTGATAAGAATGGTGAAGAACCAATAACCGCAACTGTTGCTGTAACAGCGGGTGTTGCAGCCCTCGCAGTGGCTTCGGTGGCATATGTAGTAGCATATTACGCCGCCACAAATCCACCACCTGCACTAAATCTCGCTGATTTTTAAACAAAGTTTGAAAACTGACATCTCCTCCATTTTAAGCTATAGCCCACTGAATATAAAGAGCAGCAACAAAAACGTAGGAACCGGCAAGGAATCATTAAATAAAGCCAGGCTGAATTTGCCGAAAGTGTTAAAGACAATATTGGCAGTCCATCTCCTGATTAGCGCACCTGATCTAAAGAAAAAGCGATTCCCGGATAGGTCAGCTGCTATTTTGATAGGACTTTCAGCTGTGATTATTGTTGACGTTTTGGATAATTATTCACGAAATGGAGATAATAGTAAAAGAAAAAACTGATGACAATTCTAAAGATACTGATATAGAGCTAAATAACAGCTCATTTGATGAATCAACTCAATTTTGGAATTCAAGTTACACAAAGAAGAAGAATGAACTGATAATGGACAAAGGTGGATATAATATAATCAGGAAAACTTTTTACTATATTGTTTGGTTCCCTATTCTTATTAGGAATTTTTCTTCGAGAGACAATTTGCCTCTATTTATTAAAAATAATAAGGGCTTATTGCCGGGATACTTCTTCTTCTTTTTACCATTCTTGCTACGAGGTTATTAAACGGAAAAAAATGCAGATTAAACTTATAGAATTTCTAGAAAATACGGAAAAATGGCTATAAAATATTTGTTTTGGAGTTCTTTTGTAATATTATAGTATTCTATGTGCGGATTATCCATCCCTTATTATATTGGTTATTTGTTTTTGGCTCCTATAGTAGGCTTACATTTAGGATATTGCATATCAAATTATTGTTATAAAGAGTTTGATTTTTTTTAAATCAATTCAGTCTTAAGTGGTACCCCGCTACCGCGCGATTGCATCGTGTGGTAACGAAGAAAATAATTTGCTATATTTGTTCCATAAGCCGAAACTACAAATTTAATAACCCAGAAGGGGTTTTCTTCCTAAGTTTTGCAGTGTTTGAGCGGATTGATGTTTTTACACGCAACGACTATTAGGAATATACTAATCGAGAGCTGAGAGTTTTGCCAACGGGGATTGTTGTGGTTAGATAGAGATTTTGCTTCGCAAAAACCACACGATGCAATCTTGCGGTAGCGGGTTTTTTTTTGCAACCGGTTTTTGATTTCATTAGTTATACGACTCCTCTGGAGTCGGACAAGGTCATGCTGTGATAGTTACAAACATTTGACTCCCCTGGAGTCATTTGTTGCAGAAATAAGTACCTCAGTAATCGCCACTTTCAAACACATTTTCCTTTTGGCCCCGATGCAAAGCGATCGGGATTTCCGCTTCGCTCCAACTTAACCCAAAAGGAACAAAAGGTCAAGACTGCAAATCTTTTTCATGCGAAAATAATTTGAGGTCGGAAGTCACAGGCGATAACAGCACTTCCGTTGAGGTTTTATTCAGGTTCACAATCGGAAATCCCGTCGAACCACCACAAAGGGATTTAATGCATAAAAAATCGTCAATGAACTCATAATCACCTATAGTACAGCGCGCATGCCTGCCCTCTCGTACGTACGGGAGCGAAGCACACCTTGGCTTTCTGTTACAAAGCCCGGCACCCAACTGTCAGGCATATCATTAAAATACCCATTTCCCGGCATCCTGGAAATACCGTAATTTTGCAGGCAAAATCACCTCATGAACACTTTTACACTCGAAGGCCACGAATACATACAGCTGAATCAGTTGCTTAAAATGCTGGATGGGCTGATACAGGCGGCGAAGCCAATCAGATGATCGCTGAAGGTCATGTTAGGGTAAACGGCCAGCCAGAGACGCAGAAACACAAGAAACTCCGTGGTGGTGATGTGGTTGAATATAAAAAGAACACCATAACTATTGTGGCTGAATCCGAATAGCTTAGAGTGAAGAATTCCGGTTTTTCATTACAGAACCAAATGATGCCCTGCTTATTATCCGGTTAAAAAAATTAGAACGGGTTGGCATTTTGTAGTCCCCCCCATTCGATGCGGATTGCAATCCGTGCCACTTTAAAAACCAAAAAACACTATTTTTGGTCCATGAACATTGACCAACATCACATTTCATCCCCTTCCACAGGAAATGTGATTACCCTGATTGTATCGCAGATACCGAAACGAAATTCTATCAAATTCTAAAGTAGTGAGCATCTGATATGAGCATATTTCTATCGTGTATTGCATAGTCCTTCCAAAACCATTCGTCCATTTTGCTTTTTACAAATAACAATTAGTAAATTTGCTTTTTATAAAAACTATTTTGTAAATTTGCTTTCTGTAAATAACACCACATGGAGAACCTGAAAGAAAAATCTGAAAGAAAAACGAAGCTTGTACTAGAAAAAAAAAGACGCTATTTGTATGGGCGAATTGATTGGGGGCAACGACTTATCATAGTTCTTGGTTATCGGGGCTCAGGCAAAACAACGCTTATCCTCCAGTACCTTTCATCTGCTCACAAAAAAGGTATTTATCTAAGCCTTGATGACTTTTATTTCGAAACCCACAGATTGGTGGAAACCGTACAAAACCTCTACGGAATGGGGTACCGGCTTTTCCTTCTTGATGAAGTGCACCGCTATTTGTGGTGGTCGAAAGACCTGAAACAACTCTACGACGACTTTGAAGACATTCAACTGGTGGCTACCGGTTCATCTATTATGGATGTTTCAAAGGGCAATGCCGACCTGTCACGCAGGGCAGCCGTTTACAACCTCCATGGCTTTTCGTTCAGGGAATACCTCAGCTTTCAGAAAATTACCGAGCTGCCGGTTTTGACCTTGGATGAAATCCTGACCAGGCATCATTCAATCGCCCCTGATTTGCTGGATTCTTTTCGTTATCCTGCAGATTTTCAAAACTATCTGAAGTTTGGGTATTTCCCATTTTTCCTTGAGGCAAAAAACACCTACTTTCAAAAACTGCAGGAAACCATTAACCTGGTCATTGAAACGGATATTGCACCTTATGAGGAACTACAACACTCCACTACAAGGACGATGAAAAAATTGCTTTTTGTTTTGAGCGAATCGGTGCCATTTACACCCAACATCAATAAGCTTTCCGAAAAACTGGAAACTCCGCGCAACACCATCCTGAGGCTGCTGGACTATCTGCATCAGGCACAGATTCTCCAATTATTAAGAACAACGACCAAAGGGATAAGTTACCTGCAAAAACCTGAAAAGATTTATTTGCACAACACCAACTTTGCTTATTTATTTTCGCCTGCAAAGGCCAATATTGGCAATGTCCGTGAAACTTTTTTTCTCAATCAGCTGAGTGCCTTGCATTCGGTAACGGCACCAAAGTTTGGCGATTTTATGGTGGAGGATACCTATGTATTTGAAATTGGTGGCGCAGCAAAAACGAATGCGCAGATCAGAGGAATCCCCAATGCCTATTTAGCTCTGGACATTGAAGGCGGAAACAACAACAGCATACCACTTTGGCTGTTTGGCATGTTGTATTGACCGATAGAGTATCAACCCACCAGCTGGCGCTTCCCGGAAATCCAGGTTGTAATCCGTGCCACTTTAAAAACCAAAAAAACTATTTTTGATCCATGAACTTCAACCAACATCTTATTTCATCCAGCGGGGGAGGCACCAAGGGCGCAATGTTCACCTTCGACTTGAAACATCTCTAAAATTAGTTCATCAAAAGAAAAAAGAATGAAAAAGTTTCGAATAATTCTAACTTTATTGATCATTTCTATATTACTCCAAATACTTGTCACAAGCTCTGAAATAAGTGTTTTAATTGGGACTGTTACAGTTCAATTTATGGCTTCTCTGATTTCAGGCTATGTAATTACTCAGTTTTATCATAAATATTCCAAGATATCATTTATGAAGGTATGGGGATATTGTTACGCAATAATCATAGCATTAAACTTAATTGCCAACTTACTGAATTTAATGCCATAATCACGAATTAATCTTGTCGACAACAACAAGATTTCATTGCCAAAAAAACAATATTTTACCTTTGGACCCTATGCTTCTGTCTCGAACTTAGCCTTTATAAAAAGGCAATTTCACAACAGTGGCAGGCATCAACTTTTCGCGCACCTTGATAAATATCTCTGTGCCCAACTTACTGGATGCCTTATCAATATAAGCCATACCTATACCTTTTTTCAGCATAGGCGACATGGTGCCTGATGTTACCTCACCAATGGCTTCGCCCTGTGCATTGCACACTTCATAGTGCTGCCGCGGTATGCCCTTTTCCATTTCAAAGGCTTTCAGTACGGGGCTGATGCCTTCTGCTTTTTGCTTTTCGAGCAGGGGCCTGTCAATGAAGTCGTTGCCATCGGCAAATTTTGTAATCCAACCCAAGCCTGCCTGTATGGGCGAAGTGGTATCGTTGATTTCGTTGCCATATAAGCAAAAGCCCATTTCGAGGCGTAAGGTGTCGCGGGCAGCAAGTCCGATGGGTTTGATACCAAACGCAAGGCCGGCTTCCAGCACAGCAGTATATATTTTTTCGGCTGCCGCGTTCGGAAAGTAAATTTCGCAACCGCCGGAGCCAGTATAGCCTGTGGTTGAAAGCAGCACATCCTTCACCCCGGCAAACTCTATCACCTTGAAGGTATAGTATTCCATATCGGTGATGGATTCATTTGTAAGCTTTTGCATGGCTTGCATGGCCAGCGGGCCCTGAACGGCCAATTGCGAAGTGGCATCAGAGGCATTGGTCAGGATAGCGCCCTTGCTGTTGTTGGCATTTACCCAATCCCAGTCCTTGTCAATATTGGATGCGTTCACCACCAAAAGGAATTTTTCGGCATGAAAACGATACACCAGCAAATCGTCAACAATGCCGCCTTTGCCATTGGGGAAGCAAGTATATTGGATTTTTCCATCCCAAAGTGCATTCACATCATTGGTTGTAACGCGCTGAACAAGTTCGGCAGCTCCGGGCCCTTCAACCCAAAACTCACCCATATGCGAAACATCAAATACACCCAGTTTGGTGCGCACGGTTTCGTGTTCCACATTGATACCTTCGAACTGAACCGGCATTTCAAAACCGGCAAAAGGTACCATTTTTCCGCCCATTTGGTGGTGCATCGCGTTTAAAGCAGTCTTTTTCATAAAGCCAAAAATATTTTATTGAAAATAAGTGGATTGTCAAACTGTCAATTCACCGGCAAAGGTAGTGAAACAGCCTGACTACTTCAGCCCAAAATCCTGAAAAAACAATAGATTTCAATGAGAAAAACACTCAGGCTACTCCCTCAAATCAACCCAAGGCTGATGAGTACGCCCATTACCAGAATCATAAAGCCAACTATCAATTGTACAGTGCGCAAAGTGATCTTTTTCAGGAACTTCCTTCCAAAATAGGAGCCTGCAAAAGCCGCCAGGCAGGCAGTTACAACATACATAACGGATTGCCCACCGGATACAGTATCAAAGTATTGCTTAAAAAACGAGAGTCCGTAAACGGATAACCTTGAAATATCAATCACCACGGCAGCAACAATTCCGGTGGCTACAAAGCTTTCCTTTGATAAACCGGCTTTAATCAGAAACATGGAACGGAGTGCCCCCTGATGCCCCGACAAACCCCCAAAAAATCCAGATAGCATACCACCAAAAGGCAAGGCTTTGCGGCCAAATGTGACCCGACTTAGTCCTTTGTTCAATTCCATCAGGGCAAAAATTATAAGCAACAGCCCTATGATAAGGCTGATTGTTGTGATGTTAAACTGCTTGCCAACAAGCACATAGTTAAACAAAACAACATCGCTCCGCAATCTGTGAAGCAAAAGCGCGCCGGGGATTGCAGCAAGGGCCGCTGGAATGGCAAACCAAACAGCAGTCCGCCAGTCGATATGCTGCCAGATCAATCCCAACTTGAACAAATTGTTCAATAAATGCACAATGGCTGTGAGGGCAATGGCGATTTCAAGTGGAAAAAACAGGGCAAATACGGGCATCAATATGGTGCCAACCCAAACCGAGAAAAAGTCAGCATGGCTGCACCAAAAGCCACCAGAATAAGTAAGATGTATTCCATCGCCTGGAAATTTTCGGCCAAATGTATAAAAAATGATCAGGATGAAATGACTGTGATGTTTTTCCCACTTAGACACTAAAATTGCAAAGGTGAATAGTACTTTTATTAATAGGAAGTCACAAATAGGAAAACGAGCGATATGGAAACAACACTTATAAGCAGCATGCAGCACTTGCCCGGAACTAATCAATAATCCCCATATCCTTCATCAGCCAGGTGGCATTGCGGTTGATGGCTACGCCGGGTTTGATTGTATAGTCAAAAGCAGTTTTTCCGTCCTTGATATGGCTTTCGAAGCAATAATTTACCACCCTGTCGCCGTGACTTTCTTCCAGCTTGCTCAGCTTCAGGTCGTGGGTGGCCATCACCACCAGGCTGTTCATTTGCAAAGGCTTTTAAGATGAGCTGATAAGATCCGGTATATTTATCCTCGGAATTGGTGCCCGCAACACCTCATCGAGTAAAACAAGGCAAAACGCACCTGATTGCAAAGTGCTCCAGAATATACTTCAACTGTTTCAACTCATTCAGAAAGAGGAAGTGTTTTCCTGCAACGAATCGGACTGGCGCAGGGAGCTGAGCACATGCATGGGTTTCAGACAAAAGATGATGCACAAACCGGTGCTCCGGCCTGAGTTCAGCAGAATATTCACCCCATTGGGTGCGCAAAAGGTGCTTTTGCCCGACATATTACTTCCTGTAACCAACATAACGCGCGGGTCGAGTTGCAGCTGAATATCATTCTTCACCAATTGCTCATCAGGGATAAGCGGATGTCCCAGGCTGCTTGCTTTCAGTAGCGGTTCATTGGTGATTTCGGGGAAATGTTGTTTGCGGCTGATTGAAACGATAGGTGCCCAAACTGATCAACAGTTCGAGTACGGCAGTGTATCAACCCAAAGGATAATCTCCTGCATATATTTGCGCTTCCAGTTTTCATAGGTCCGGGCCAGATGAAAATCATAAAGCAAAAACATATTTGCTAAAATATAGAGGACAATATTGTTCCGCCTGTCGAAGCGTTCGGATAATACGGAAAGTTGTTTGAACTGCCTGGCCGCATAGCTTGTTTTCCGCTGCATTTCGTTGAGCAGCTCCGCTTCGACGTTCAGTTTACCAAACGATTCAAATACAGCTGCATAGGCCTTAAGTGCCTGTGTTCGTCCGCCAATTTCTTCGCCAAGCAACAGCATCTTTTTCGTCTGTCCGAAAGCCAGCATCAAACTGAAAACTGAATTAAGTGTAAACAAAACATAATTGCCGGTGATGATGCCAACAAGCAGTCCCAATGCTACCAGGGCAGGCATAAGCCATGAAGCCACTTGATAAAACTTTGCTTCGAAAAGGTAAACGGGTTTGTTGTCCTCCAGGTCAGATTGCTTCACCTGTTTTTCCTGCAGGGAAAGCTTCAGGCGCACCATAACGTCTTGATTGAATTCTGTTTGCAAAGCCATTTCGCTGACTGCCCCCTGCATAAGCCCGATATACCTTTCATCAGGTGGTGATTGCATCAAAGCACCGGCAAGCAGCTTTTTGCCATATTTGGTCTGGCAACGGTTCAAATAATGAAAAAGGGAATGTGTACCAAATAAATCGAGGTCGTCGGCAAAGGGCAATTGGTGCGAAAACGCACTTCCATCATCAAAAGCAGAGGCCTGATGTTTCAGCACCTTGATTTCGTTTTCGTTTATTTCGAACATGGCCTGCAGGCGTTCGCTCATGCGGTAGTATTTTTGGTGATAAACAATCAGTACTATCAAAGTAATAAAGGCCGCCACCGAAGCCAAAAGAAAAAGCATGCCAAATCCGGCAGAAAACAAATAGACCATGGCTACCATGACGCCAAAACTCAGCAGGCGCAAACCCGAAAAAAGATTGATCCTTTTGTGTGTAAATTGCTTTTTCCTGCTGATTTCCAACAGTCTGTTGCTGTAAAACGATAGTTTTTCTGGTTCCAATGGGATGGGCATTTTTAAATTTTCGCAAAGTTATCCAATATTCCGCGGCTTGTGGCAGCCAAAAGAGCGAGGCAGCTAATTGAGTTTCCTTTTTTAGCATTTATTAAGATTATGATTATCCAACTATAGGTTTTGCAGGCCAAAACTCTAAACATTGAAAAAGCAGCAACAATCAAATCGGTTACATCAAAGTGTTTTATAAAATAATGAACTACAATAGGCATTTAAGCCAAACAGGAAAACGAATCGAGCAATCATCTAAATATCTGAACTATGTGTTCTATGTGTCTATGTGTTTCAGAAAATGATGAACCGAACTGCAACACAAAACCGCAAATTTTAATGTGCTTTAAAGCGACAATAAATTTATTTTTGCAGGATGGAAACAGACCGCATAAAATGGAACGGCCGTCACGCCGAGCGCAAAGGGCATCACCCTCCCGACTCGTATTTACTGAAAATGCAAAACAGGCTAAAAACCGGAAAATTGCTTGATATCGCCTGCGGTCGTGGACGCAATGGCCTTCATTTGGCAAATTTTGGTTTTGAGGTACTCGCCACCGATGTTTCTGAGGTAGGATTGGCCGTGGTTGAACAAACTGCAAACCAGCAGAAGGTTCCGGTTAAAACCCTCCAATTGGACCTGGACAATCCTGACGAACTGCTGACGTATGGGCTATTTGACAGCATCATTATTCTCAATTTCAAACCCTTAAGTGCCTTGTTGAATTTATTGCCAAAACTGCTTGTGCCCGGTGGCTCCTTGCTGTTGTGTTCGTTCAATGACCTGCAAATAAAAGCTTTTGGTTTTGCCCCCGAAAAAGCACTTTTTCCTCAGGAATTCAGCAGGTATTTTGAAACCCTCACTTTAAAGGACTACAGCCGCTTTCAGGATGATTCGGGGCATAGGGACGGCTATTTATGGGAGAAAAAATGATAGGTTTTGTGCATTGGTGTGGAGATGGCACAGGCAATCCGACATTTTATAAAAGAGACTTTGAATGGAACCCATCTGTTTCGATGACCCTCCATAAAAATTCAAAAATGAATTCCACGCAATCTCTGCGTTTTTATCCTAATTTTGCCGACCTGATAATATGCCTGATAAAGGAAGCTTTTATTTTTCAGGCAGGTTCAAAATCCCACAATAAATCCTATGAAAGACATCAACAAAGGGACTATCATTAAAGGAACCGTTGCCATTGGCATCTCTGCTGTGCTCTGGGGATTCGATGGCGTGGTGCTTACACCCAGGCTTTACAACCTCGATGTGGGATATGTGGTATTTGTGCTACACCTTTTTCCTTTTTTACTGATGAATTTATTCCTGTTTAAGGAATACCGCCACCTCAAACGTTTTTCTCGGACCGATTTATATACCTTTTTGCTGATCAGCTTTTTTGGAGGTGCCGTCGGTACACTGGCCATAGTAAAGGCACTTTTTCTGCTTGATTTTAATCACTTATCTGTTGTTGTGCTGTTGCAAAAGCTTCAACCCATTTTTGCCATTTTGCTGGCCACCACCCTCTTGGGCGAAAAACTCCGACAACATTTTGTGCTTTGGGCTTCATTGGCGATACTTGGCGGGTATTTCCTTACTTTTGGCTGGGCATTGCCTGACCTGCAAACAGGCGATACTACAGTTTATGCCTCCCTCCTGGCCTTGCTGGCAGCGCTATCATTCGGGAGTTCAACCGTTTTCTCAAAAAAAATACTGGGTAAATATAATTTTGTCACTTCCACTTTTTACCGCTACGGCTTCACCAGCCTGATTATGCTGCTGTTTATGATAAGCTTCGGCGATTTTGGGCAAATCGGCCAAACAACCAAGCTCAATTGGCTTTTTATTGTCATCATTGGGCTCACCACAGGGTCTGGTGCTATCTTTCTGTACTATTATGGT
>JAGYLH010000095.1 GCA_018400955.1 Bacteroidales bacterium | reverse complement strand
TCCACATTTTTTTCAGCTTGTTGAGTAATTCCACCCCTTGCAAATTTTCCAACTCATCGTTAAATAGTATTTCCTCAACGGAACCGGAGGCATTGTGGTGTAAATTAAGGAACACCTCCTTGCCCATTTCACTTACCAATAACAAAGCCTTGGCAAAGGCCATGCAATTGATGATGGCCGGCGTTCCGGCTTCAAGTCGGTCGGGGAAATTGGCCCACATAACCCAGTCGTTGCCATATAGTTTGGTTGTGCCTCCGCCAACAAAACCGGTCTTGATTTTTTTAAGCTGGTTTTTGGCAATGGCCAATGCTGTTACGCCTATATTGAGCCCAAAATCCTTGCTCTTCAACGCGAAGAAACTGTCGGCAGGCAAAGCTGATTGCAGGCGGGCACTGTGCATGCCCGAACCAAAAACCACGCAAAACTTCTGTGCGCTGAGCCCCAGATAGTCGAGCACGATCTGACGGGCCTTTTCGTATAAACGGGTGGTAACGGTAGAAGCCGGCCCGCTGCCGCGGTGCACATTGGCATAGGTTTCGAGGGCGGCAAACATGCTTTTTTCAAGGGCGGCAAAAGCGTCAATCCTGCTTGTGTTTTTGCTGGTTTCGGAGGTTGCTGACATGGGTATTATTTTTTGGTTTTCTTTTCTGGTGCATCGTTCAAATCAAAACTAAACACTGCATCCAAAGGCTGCTCGAAGGTATGGGCAATGCGGAAGGCCAACTCAAGGCTGGGGAAGTATTTGCCATTTTCGATGGCTACAATGGTTTGACGCGAAACGCCTGTTTTATCAGCCAGTTCCTGCTGTGTCATTTCGTTGGCAAAAAAACGAAGCGTGCGTATGTTGTTTGTAATAATCACCTTACCCATCTCACACCCCTTTTCTGTAATAATACAACCTGAAAATTTCGTTTACAATACTGGCAATAAATCCCGATGAAATCAAAACCAGGAACATCACCCAGGGCTGCATGCCCAGTGCCAGTGAGCCCATTGCCAAACTGAATCCGACAATAAACAGGTAATGCGAAATTTTTATCGCTTTGAGCTCAATCAGCTTATCGCGTTCATCATCAACAGGGTCAAGGTCAACATCCTCTCCACGGTTTGCGATATAAACGGAGATGGCAAAAATGATCTGTATGATGATTTGAACCACGATGGCAATGGGAATCAAAATGAGGAACGACCTGCCCCAAAATTTAAAATCGTTCAGGATATCGGGATTGCCGGCAATATACCTGCTGTAAATATACCAACCATAAAACAACATGATCAGCACCGAAGCTACCAATGATACAAGGATTCTTTTTTCTTTAATGTCCATAATGGCCTCCTTTTGTTTGAGATATTATACTTGATGTAAATAATTTTCGATGCAAAGATAATTATGTTTTACATATTGTCAAGTATTTTTGACACATTTTTTTAAATCAGTCAGTAATACACTGTATATATGTGCTTTGCAAAATGAAATTTCTACTTATCCAACCACTTCCTGAACTCGGATGTGCGGGCACTGCTTACCAAAAGGCCGTCCGCGATTGGTGGATTGGTTTGAATCTGGATACGGCTTTTCGAGAGGATGTGGATACGCTCAATGGCCGTATCATGCAGGATATACTGCCTGTTTATCCTAAAAAAAACCTTCGGGTCGAGGATTGTTTCCAGGTGGTCGAGCGAAAAATCGAGGGGGAAATGCAAATTGTCAAACGTACACAGGAAAGTGCTTTTCTCCATGGAATAGAAATAGGCCACATGGCTGGTATCCACCATTTTTATTTTGTCGGCAATGCTTACCACAAAGCGCTTTTTGTAATCCTGTTGGCGACCTTCGATCATATCCAGCATTTTCTCAAGGTTGAAGGACTGATGGTTTGTACGCAACCTGTGAAACTTTTCCAGTCCCGTCTTCAGCTTTTCTTCGTCAACAGGTTTCAGCAGGTAATCGATGCTGTTAAGTTCAAATGCTTTGATGGCATAAGCGTCATAGGCTGTTGTAAAAATAATGAAACAATCAGGTTTTACCTTTTGAAAAATATCAAAACTCAGGCCGTCGCCAAGCTGAATGTCCAGCATGATCAGATCGGGATGGGGGTTTTGTTGCAGCCAAATCACTGACGATTCCACGCTGTCGAGCCTTGCTGCAATGGAAATGGAAGGTTCAATGCGCAGCAACATTCTCTCCAGCCTTTCGGCAGCGGCCTGTTCGTCCTCAATGATTAGTGTACGGATCATAGTTCAACCTGAAGCAGCGGAAGTGTTACCTTGAAATAGCCGTTTGTTTCTTCAACCCTGACAGGTTTTGCCGAAAACAGGCGGTAGCGCCCGCTGATGTTTTTCAAGCCCTGTCCGGTTGACCCGATTACTTCCTTTTTCTGCAAATTATTTTTAACAAATATCGTGTCTTTTTCTGTTCCAATTTCTATATGAAGCGGTTTGCTTTGCGTGATCGCATTGTGTTTGATGGCATTTTCGACCAGCATTTGAAGCGAAAGTGGCGGCACCGCATAATGAAAATGGGATTCGCTTACATCAATGTCCACCTTCAGATTATTGCGAAAACGCAATTGCTGCAGCTTGATGTAGTTATCAAGGACGGCCATTTCGTCGCGCAGCAAAACCAGCTCTTTTTCATTGCTTTTCAGCATATAACGCAACAAATCGGACAGGTTGCGAATATAGTCCACTGCTTGCTTATTGTCTTCAACCACGTTGACCAAGCCATTCAGGCTGTTGAACAGGAAATGCGGATTGATTTGCGCGCGGAGGGCTTCATAACGGGCCTCCATATTGTCGCGTTCGAGGCGAACCGATTTGCTGAAATTGTATTTCCATTGCTGATAGAAATAAACACCCTCATGTATTGCGGTTATCAAATAGGTAATGAGCAGGGTAATGACGATGGAAGGGCCAATCTCCTCACCGGCAATCTGTTCGTGTAAAAAGCGGGTTGAGAACGCGTAATTGAGCCCGCTTACAAGTAAGGTGTAAGCTGTAATCAATAATATCTCAAGCACCAAATGAATGACAGGATGCTGTTCCCATGGATATTTCTTCCACAGGAATTGAACAATCACAATGCAACCCAGCCAGATTAATGTGGTGTTGAGGATGCTGTAAATAATCTGCTTCCACAGGATATCAACCTCCTTTAAGCCATAGCTCAGGACAAATATCGCGAGAATGAGCAAACCGATCAAAGGGATCAGCAGCAATAGGCGCTTGTTATAGTAATTGGTTGTGATCATGTTCTATAAATGACAAAAATAAGTAGTTTAGGAATGTGTGGGTTTAAAACTGTATCCTGTAAAGGAACATCGGGACAAATCCCTGTTGATATATTTGGTAAACTTCATTCTTTTGCGGGTCGTAGCTTTCCAGAAAGATGCTTTTATATCCTGTGATATTCTGCAGGTCGATGGCCCATTCCTGGCTGAACTTGCGGTGGTTCAAGCGAAAACCGAAGCGCAGGTCGGTGCGGAAATAATCGTCGTAGCGGTTTTCGAAGCTTTTCGACCAGTCACGAACCTCTTCTCCCTTGGCAAGTGATTCATCAAAATCGACCGGCACGAAACGTTTTCCACCGGCCCACACTGTTTTCAGGTCAAGTGTAAGCGTACTGTTCCGGCCAATCCTGAACTCGTAGCCACCCAACAGGTTGAACACATAATTGCCATTGAAGGCTGTGTTGCGCCATACACCATCATAACCCGTATATTTTGAGTCGAATAAGGAGGCTGTAAAAAGCATATACCAACCCTTATTCAGGAATCGTTCCACGGTGAGTTCCATGCCCAGGTTACGGCCTTTGCCCTCGTTCACCAGGCTGTCAACTTTAGGAATGGCGAAAAAATCGCCCGCATTCAACATGCTGAACTCGGGAAAAGTTGCGCTCACCGGCACGCGGTAAAGCTGCTGGTAGTAAGCTTCTGTTTTAATCCTGAAATAGCTGTTCACCAGCAATTGGTAGCCCAGCACATAATGATTGCTCTGCGATGTGTTAACTGCTTTGTTTGTAAGGATGTAGGCATCAGAAGCTGAAAGGTAGGTCTGCGTAAAATATACCTCTTTGGGTTGCAACTGACTGTGTATGCCAAAGCCTGCATTGAGGGCACTGCGCTCGTTCAACTGCCAGTTGATACCCAGGCGTGGTTCGGGGCTAAATTCCTTGTTCATACCCACATACTGCAAATGCAATCCGGCATTGGCCGTAATCCCCCTGCCCAGTTTTTGCTGCCACTGTGCATAAACGCGATAAAGCATCAAATTGCCCTGTACATCAGTTTGTGTGACAAATTTCCCATACTCACGGCTTTTGACGCTATCCTGGAAATCGATATCAAAACGGTCAACAACCAAACCCAGCATAAAATTGGCATCGGCACTGAGCTTGCGTCGTAATTGTGTGCTGAAGGACAGTTTCCGCTCAGTTTGATCGCCCCGGAAAACAGGAATGAAAGTTTCGCTACGCACCGAATCAAACACAGTGGTGGAATTGAATTGTTGCCACGAAAGGGTTGATTTAATGCGCGTATTGGCATCAAAAAAATAGGTGTGCGAACTGCCAATCACGGCCAGGTCGGAACCAAAATCGGTGGCAGTGCCGCGCAGGTTGTATTGGTTGGCAGTGGTGTCGGCCAGGTCGCGGCCCAGCCTGATCATACTTGTGCCCCATAGGCCAAACACCTTAAAGCGTCCCAGTTTGGTTCCAGGCACATCAGCCAAGAAAGTAAAATCCTTGTATTCAGGAACAGCTGTGCCGGTCCCTGCATCAAAGCCCAGCTTGTCCATTACTTCCATAGTGGAATACCTGAAATTGGCCAGATAAGAAGCTTTTTGGCCGTTATTCAAGCCGAATGCCGGCCCTTCAACACCCAGTTCGAAGCCGTTGAAGCCGATTTGGCCAACAAATTCCGTTTTATTGGCATTGCCGCTGCGCAGGTTCAGGTCGAATACCCCTGCAGTGGCATTGCCAAACTCAGCAGGGAAAGCCCCCGTAAGGAAATCGGAATTGGTGAGCAGGTTGTTGTTCACCATGCTTACAGGGCCGCCGGTGGTGCCCTGTGCGCCAAAATGGTTGGGGTTGGGCACTTCGATGCCTTCAATGCGCCATTGCACACCCATAGGCGAATTACCACGGATGATGATGTCGTTGCGCGAGTCGTTTTGGGTCATCACACCTGCAAAATTAGCCACCATGCGGGCCGGGTCGCCCAGGCTGCCGGCATAGCGCTCAGTTTCCTCCACACTAAAGGCGCGTGCGCTCACAAAAGCCATATCGTTGAGGGCGTTCTCCTTACGGATATCGGCCACTACCGCCACTTCGTCAAGGCCATAGCTGGCCTCTTCGAGCATTACTTCCAAGGCAGTTTGCTTGCCACTCACAAGCATCAGGTTGCTGTAAACGCGGCTGTTGTAGCCCACGTAGCGTACTTCTACACTTTGGCGGCCCAAAGGGACATCTTCTAAAATGAAATGGCCGTTCAGGTTGGTTGTGGTGGCCTTTAGAGGTTCCGACCCCGAAAGGATGATATGTGCGCCGGGCAAAGGGAAACCTGTAACGGCATCAGTGACAAGGCCACGGATGGCCTGTGTGCGTGTGGTTTCGTCGGCAGAGGCAACAAGTACCGTAGCAAAAAAGAGAAGAATAGTTGAAAGGATCAGTTTTTTCATGGATTGCAAAATTAAGTTTTGCAGCAAAAGTATCCTGGCCTTCCGCCTTGGCCAAACAAAAGCCGACGAATGCGGAAAATGGGTGATGGATGGGGATAAGTGGGGATGGGTTGGGAGTGAGCCAAAACCTGAATTTTATTCTTCGAGTAAACCAATATTGAAGATTCTTTAATAACCAATGCAGCCCATAAGCTTAAGCAAATCTTAATACCCGTTTTGGCTGACCTTAATGCAATATGCTGTAATATTGCCTTTACAAAATCCTTTACACAATGAAACCTGTTTTACTACTTATTTGCTTTTACTTAGCGATCCAAGGCTTTTCACAAAACCCGCAAAACGCGCAAGGCATCGTTTTCCACGACCTCAACGCCAATGGTCTTTTGGATGCCGGCGAGCCCGGCATAGCTGCTGTGGCCGTGTCGAATGGCTCGGATGTTGTGCTTACGGATGAAAACGGAAACTATGCCATCCCCGTTAGTGACGATGCGATTGTTTCGTAATCAAGCCCTCGGGTTACAATTATCCCGTAAACACCCACATAAGGCCCTGTTTGTGGTTTTTTCTTTATTGCTATATCCACAAACCGGAAGGCTCACCAGGCCGACCTTGAAGTACGCAGAAGTGCGTTCTGAACATGCCCGCTGCCCGAAAGCATTGATTTTACTTGCTCAGCGGCGATGCATCAGGATCGTAGTTTTCAATGATCGTTTTTTCTGACCCACAATCCTACACCGAAGAAAAATCGATTTTTACAACCGCTCAGCTGTGGTGGAGGAACTTGTTGGCGTAAAAGGCCATACTTTTGGCATCACCCTGGGCGATATTGTTGGCGACAACTCAGTTTTTTTGAACCTACCAATGCCGCTACAGCCCGCATCGGATTGCCGTGGTTTCATGTTTTGGCAACCACGATATGAACTTTGATGCTGGAGATACAAGAACATGCCGACGAAACCTTCGAACGCGTTTACATCTGGCCACCTATGCCTTCAATCATGGTGCATTTTATCGTACTCCGACGATGTGATTTTATCCCAATAACCTAACTGACAGGTTCTACGCTGGTGGCTTACGCGAATCACAATTTGCCTTTATTGAAAATACACCTGGCATGTCCCAACCACTGATCATCTGGTAGGTCGTGCATGCATATTCACTTTATGACTCTGCCGGAATACAGCGAAACCTTTGCTGAATCGCACCGCCAACGTTTGTTTGACCTTGCCAAAAACCATCCACACAGCTTTTTTCCATGTCGGGGCATATGCACAGGCAGATGCACCTTTATTGATTCGATGGCAGGCCAATTTCTACTCTACGCGAGCAACCTTTAACATCATTATACAGTTGGCACCTCCTCAGGCGATTGGTGGTCGGGCGAATTGCGCTCAGGCGGCACCCCTGATGCCACTCATGTACGACGGCACCCCGCAAGGCTACAACATCATCAGCTTTGATGGCAATAGCTATAGTTAAGGATTACAAGGTTTTATGATAAACCGAAAACTTATAAAATGCGGATATAGCTTAATTCAAAAGTTGTGCCCCATAACCAACACTTCAGGGGTGAGTTTTTTATGTGAATTTTTTTCTTGCGGGCAGCGAAATGGATACCGTTGAGTTCAGCATAAAAATGGTGGCGAATGGAAGCCTTCCATGTTTCCTTTACCGTGCGGAACACGACCCCGGAAGTGAGTGCCGCCACGCTACCGGTGGACCATGCAGAAACACCTTCCCGGAAGGGACAGGGGCCGCCCTTCCAACCCGGCATTATGCTATCACCTTTGAAAGCCAGGGGTGCCCACGAACGTTAACCTTGGTGAAAAACACCATTCAAATCAGGGTAAAGACTCACAGCTGGCAGGATATTTACTAGGATGAATATGAATACAAGGCTGTGGCCTTGTAGATGACAATTAACCACAAATAAACATCAACTGCTTTTGCCTGTTTGACAGTTTAATCGTAAACTTGTGCCGTTAATTTCAACCCTGAATACAATTCATGATGAAAATTTATTGTCGAAAATAAGCTTGCTTATCGGCCTTAGCTCGTTCTTTAACTATGCTGCCCATGCCTGGTCTGACCATCCGATTTTGTCGAAAGCCGTTTCGGTAAGATATGCCCCAATGGCAAACTATCGATTCGGTTGCTGCCAAAAGCCTGCAAACATTTTTAATGGAAACGGAAGACGAGCTCAGCCTGTTTTTGGAATGGCACGAGCAATGGTCGCGCACCAACCTACCCAACTACCTGCCCCGCCCTGATGCCCTTGCATTTTACGCAGGATTTGGCGATATAAGTTTGGTTGAACGATTTGTGCAGGCCATCCGCCTGAACCCCAACAGCAGAATACCCATGTACCTCTACCTGATGCCCGACGAGCAGCCCGAAGGCCGGCCCGTTGCCGATTGGGAACAAATTACCACGCTGCCCCAGGTAAAAGGTGATTATGTCCCCACCTATATTTTGCTTCAGGAAGGCGAAAAAGTGCATCCGCTATCGGTGCTGGCCAGTGCCAGCAACGAACCCGACAATGGTTTCGACCTGGGCTTGTTTGAGGACAACCAAACCGAATACGGCAAACGCTACGGTTTTGGCAAACAGCCCTTTGGAAATCCCAATTTACCTTACAGCAGCCAGGCACCTTTTCATATGAGCTTTTTTCATGAATCATGGATTGTTTATGCCCTGGCCCCATTTATGAACAACACTTTTTTGGATTACAGGGTGAGCCTTTTCAGGGAATTATCTGTTTTTGCCTTTAACAACGATCAGGCCTATTGGGGCTGGCGTTTTTTGGGCTGGAGCATGCATTATGCCAGCGATGCCACCATGCCTTATCACAGCAAGCCACTGCCGGGCTACAGCACACTGCGCATGTTGTGGATCAATTTTAAAAACATGCTCGGCTTCCCCAAAAGCCAGAAGCATGCTGTACAACTGGTTTCGAACAAACACACCATCATCGAATATTACCAATCGCATGAGATGCGTGCTGCTTATCTGGATGGAAACCGGGAACACCCCTTTTTCAAAGCTTTGGCGAATCCGCAGCCCCACATTCCCTATTCCATCGAATTTCTTGAAAATACAGCTTCCAAAGGGGCTGCCAATGATGCCAAACTTTTTAACAAAACCATTTTGAAATACATGCCGCAACATATGGTTGCTGATCCGGAAGTGGAAGTAGCCGGCTTAGCCGAACGGCACCGCATCCACATGCTGGTGCGCGAGGAAAACGGCCAGCAGGCGGCTGATGCCCTTAATGATGTTATAGCCAAAAGGTTGCAGGCTTTTAGTATGACCATCAGGAGCTTGATGATTTCGGTACTGGATGAAGCCGGCATGGATAAAGCGGATGAGGCGATTGCAGAAAAAGGATAGTGCAATTAATGCACATACGAATAACAGGGTATTTGCTGTCTTTATTGCTTTGATTTATAAGCCTCTATGGCTTCCTGTTATATTTTATTTGCATAGTGCTTATCCTCCGACCGAAAGCGGTTTCACCAGATGTTCACCCTTGTCGAACATTTTGACCAAACCAATGATTGCTGCTAAAAAACCTGATCCGACAAAATAAAATCCTTTTAGCCTGATTAATTAGAGCCAACTACAAAAATTCACTCTTAGAACTCTATCTTATATCCAAGCGATGGAATAGGCATTCTCATCTTGTCAATAATTACATCATTTGTTATGAAGTCGTAAAAAGGATCTGAATAATCGGGCTGCATTAATGCGTTTTTTATCATTAAAAACCATACCCCACTATATTTTTCTTTATTCATACGATAGCTTATTGTAAAATCAACACCTGTTGATGAAGGGAATTGCTTGGAAAACGCCTTCGAATTGTCGGGCTTATACATTTGCGCTTCAATAGATTCTTCATAAAGAGCTGGCGTGTAGCGTAAACCGCCCATATAGGTTGCTTTTGCACTTAGGCTAAGTATGTTTTTATTTTTAATCATCCATTCTTTTCCAGCTAGCAGATTTATAACATACCCTCTGTTGAAACGCGTATTGAACTCTTTGCCATCGCCGCCTACATATTTTGATTCAAATAATGAGGTGGTGAATAGATAGTAGTAACCATCTTTCAAAAACCTCTCAACGGTTAAGTCAATCCCATAGTTTTTACCTGTTCCAATATTTTCCAATTTGCGGTTAATTGCCCAGTTTGAAGTAACATTTATAATTGAGAACGAACTGTTTGGATAAACTGGAATATTCTCCAATATCTGGTAATATGGTTCTATTTTAATTCGCATTACATCGCTTACTTTTCGGCTGTATCCCAGCACAATATGGTGCGATTTCATGAAATCAAGGTTTTTGTTTGGCATTTCAACAATGCCATTGTTGTTAGTTTGTGAATAATAGGTACGCAACTCTTCCATTTGGGTATGCAAACCGTAAGCAACACTTAATTCATCATCCTGTGTAAAGTTCCAGCTTAAACCGGCACGTGGTTCAAATGTTACTTTGTTGTTCACGTTGAGAAACATTGTATGGAATCCAATGTTGGTTGAGAGGTTAGGCAGAAGGTCAATTTTGAATTGAGAAAATGCCTGAGTTGAAAACCCTGTTCCGCTGTTATCCACAAAAGTGGTCATCACTTCCGGATTATCCCTGAAAGCTCTTTGTAAGGTATTGTCAAAGAATAAACTATTCAGTGTTATTCCTGTTCGTGATTTTACCTTTGAACTAAACTTATGGTTCACAATTGACCTAAATGAATATTTCCCCTCAGTACTTTTAACATAATCGGTCGGTAGCAGCCTTGAATCAAATGTATATTCTTTTTTGTCCATTCCAAATCTCATTCCATCTGCGCTTAGGGTAGATTTAATAAACGTTGCGGTACCTATTGAGATACGGTGTGAAAGCCCAATTGCTCCAAAGCGGTTGAAATAGTCCTGTCCCGTGCGATCATAGTCGGTTTCCCATTTTGAGGCATCAGACTCTGCTGTTTTCTTATTAATGTCATCAGCACCCAATCCCCAAAAAGAGAATGTTCCGGCCTTTTCTGTTGGGAAATTGAAATTAAAGCTCAAATCCTGAAAAGTTGGCAGGTTTGGGAAGTTTATCAAAGAGCCAATAAGCCCAAGGGTAGAATAACGGTAGTTAAATAAATAGGTTGCCCTTTTGCCTTTCACAAATGGCCCTTCGGCCGAGAAATCACTGCCTATCATACTAATTCCTGCTGTATATTCTCTTCTCTCAGAGTTTCCAGTTCTCATTTTAATATCAAACACACCCGAACTGGCATTGCCATATTCTGCAGGGAATGCACCAGTATAAAAGTCAGAATTTCTTAGCATTTGGTTACTCAACACTGTAAAACCGCCACCGCCAACAAAATCGACATTGGGAAAGTGAAAGGCTGCAGGTATATCTACACCCTCGAATCGCCACAAAACACCTCTGGGCGAATTACCCCTTATGATAATGGCATTACTTGTCGTTTGGGTGGTGGTCACCCCGGCAAAGGCAGATGCCAAGCGAGCAGGATCATCTAATCCACCTGCATAGCGACTGGTTTCTTCAACGCTGAAAGTGCGTGCACTCAATGTTGCCATTGAATTTACAGGCCGGTCTTTGTTTGTATTGGCCCTTATTACCACCTCGCTCAGTGCAAGCGAGGATTCTTTAAGTTCGATCTTCAGCACTACCTCTTTTCCTGAACTAACCAGAATTTCTGAAAGTGTAAAAGGTTCATATCCTACATAACTTACCTTTAAATTGTATCTTCCTACAGGCACTCTTTCCATGCGGAAGTTTCCGTCAATGTCAGCGGTGGTCCCCATCATAGGATCAATTCCTTCAACTATTATGGTTGCGCCAATCAGTGGAATTTTTGAATTGGCATCTTTTATTGAGCCTCTTACCGTTTGGGTTAATGTGTTCTGAGATTGTGCATTTGATAATGCAAACAACATCAGAGCTGCTAATGCGAATGTTCTAATTATTACGCTTATTTTCATTTTTCTTTTCTTTCGTGTATTATGTTTCATGCCGCTTTTTTACTATCATTTTTATCGTTCTTTATCAGGGCTTGTCATAATGACACACAAAATGCATAAAGGTGAACTATTCCATAAATATTTCCTCCGCTGGTGCCTCCCGAATTTTCGGGATGCAATCCGTGCCTTCATCACATTTATAGCAATGATTATGGCAGCTAAGCTGGAAATTTCTATTTTTGCTTTATGAGCCGCAAGTACAAGTTTTATAAAACAATTGAAAAGGAGGTTAGCCGGGGCACCGATTGCAAAACGGC
>JAGYLH010000094.1 GCA_018400955.1 Bacteroidales bacterium | reverse complement strand
GCCCACATGCCGATTGACTTGCAGGCACTTGATTGCGACTTTTTTGCCTTTTCAGGCCACAAGGTCTATGCCCCCATGGGTGTTGGGGTGCTTTATGGCAAAGAAAAATGGCTTGATCAGTTGCCGCCCTATCAGTTTGGTGGTGAGATGGTTGAGGAAGTCAGTTATAAAAGCACCACCTTCAATGAACTGCCTTTCAAATTTGAAGCGGGCACGCCCAATGTGGGCGCTGTGCTAGGCCTCGAAACGGCTCTGCGCTACCTGGACCAACTGGACTTGGAACAACTGCATGCCTACGAAAACGACCTCCACCAATATGCCATGCAACAATTGGAAGCCAGCGGCTTGGTGCGGTTTATTGGCCGTGCCAAAAAGCAAACGGCTGTTATTTCCTTTCTTTTGGGTGATGGGCACCCTTATGATGCCGGCACCTTGCTGGACAAAATGGGGGTGGCTGTCCGAACCGGCCACCACTGCGCCCAGCCTTTAATGGACCATTTCAATATTCCCGGTACCATCCGTGCTTCTTTTGGCCTTTACAACACCAAAGCCGAGGTGGATGTGCTTGTTGAAGCAGTGAAACGAACGGCTGGGATGTTGGGGTAGGATTTATGATTCAGGATTCAACATTCAAGAAGTTAGCAAGTTGGCAAGAAGCAGTTGGCAAGAGATTCAAAATTCAAAAATGATGAAATAGGAATCTCGAATAATGAATACTGAATCTCGAATCTCGAATGCCCCCATTCAAGATTCAGGATTGGATAATCGATATTCAACATTCTAAAAGGTGCATTTTTGGCAGTTGGCAAGGGGCAGTTGGCAAGAGATTCAAAATTCAAAAATGATGAAATAGGAATCTCGAATTCCCCCCATTCAAGATTCAGGATTGGATAACTTGTCCGCCTTTGGCGGATTCGATATTCAAGATTTGAAAAAAATGAATCATTCCACGCAAAACCTAAGCTGGTTTCAACTGGTAGTGCTCCATTGATTTACCTGCCAGAGTTTTTTCCCCTGCCAGTTTAAACCCGAGCTTAATGTACAGCCTTCTGGCCTTGGGGTTGTCATAGTCCACAAGCAAGCCGAGCGTTAGCGTGCGCTTGAAAACGTATTCGTTAATCAGAAACTGTAGTAATTGGGTTCCAATTCCCGTGCCTTGATACCTTTGATCAACACCAACAGAATCAATGTAATATTCGCCGGCTTGTGTTTCGTCTTCCGCTTTTAAATCCCTGCCAAACAGCTGCTTTATTTTTGCCATTACAGGCTTCCTTAGTTTCTGAAGTTTTGCGCCGTCATATAGGCAAGCGGCTGCAATGATTTCATTTTCTGTTTCAACAACCCAACAGTTTTCGTACGAATATTGATTACCTTTAACAGAAACTAAAGCCGTCATAAAATCCATGGCCTTTTCTGTTGATTTCACACCAATAAAGCCAAAGATTATATCAAGCATGGCCAACGAAATAAGTGATGCCACCTCTGGTGAATCTTCCGGCTTGGCCTTTCTGATAGTTATTGCTTTCAAGATGTTTTTTGATAAACTTAGATCGGTGGATTTGATGGGCAAATCTAATAATAAGTTGAAAATTGTTGTAACAAACGGGCGTAATTCCTTTCGCTTATTTCTTCAATCTTTTTTTAACCTGGACCAGGCTTTTTTTGGCATTCAGGGAGCTTACCACTTTTTTCCCGGTTTTAGCTTCCAGTTCTTTGCGGGCTACTTTGGCGACATTGCCGCCTTGTTTGGCTACTTCTTTACTTTCATCAAAATCCTTTGGGCTCACAGCAACCGAGATTTCTTTTGTAGATGCTTCGGCCAACATGTTTAGAATCAATTCGGTATTGGTCATATTGTCCCTCAAGTTTTCCTTCTTCAAGCCTTTTAGCACTTTGTACTCCCTGGTGGTTTTATCGCTCCAGGCCTTTGTGATTATGTCGGTAAGCGTTGCAAACTGGACCCCTTCTTTGAGTCCTCTTTTTTTCCACTCGTCTGTTAGTTCCTTTCGTATTTCAATGCTTTTCAGCCGCTGATTGATCCAGTTTTCTGAATAGCCTAACTTCATATACTGTTCCAGTGCCCTGTCAATGCTGAGTTCAGGGTCTTGCATTTCGTCCAGGCGTTCGGTCGCCACCTGTGCAAGCCAAAGTTTGAAAGGTTCGGCCTTTGGTGATGGGATGGATTGCACGAGTCGAAAGAGTTGTTCGGTGTCGGCAACATCGGTTAGGTAGAATTTGCCATCAGCAGATTGCATTTTCAGTTGTCCCAATTTATGGGACAACTCACTTCCCTCTGCTTTTAGCTTTGTTTTTAAGGCGTTCCAATATTTCCTGGGCCTTGGGCTGCTGGTTAAAATTTCTATTACATCAATAATAGAAAAATACCACTTTTCCTGTTCTGCGTCCCAGGCGGTTCTCACTTTTTGTTCCTCAAAAATTTTTATTTCATTTTGCTTTTTCATGGCATTTCAATTTGTTAATTCCTTCGACCACCCATAAAACAAACAGTTTGAGTTTTCGCCACAATCCCCTCATCCTTGCTCTTTGATGTTGCGTGGTTTGAGTTTTGAGGTAGTGAACTGCCGGTATTCATGGATTGTTTGTGTTTAACCCTGTAAAAATATAAAAATATAGCAAGCAGAAAACGTTTCAACAGCCTTCCTGCTGCATGGCTGCACTTGGCATGCAGGTCCAAGATTCAAAAAAAAACTGAAATTTGGAATTTTTTGAATCCCTCCTTGCAAATACAAATAGGGAGGTATGCATCAATCATTTTCTGTAGGTGCCCTATCGCAGTCCATCCAGAAAAAAGTATCTGACGGTTATACAGCATATTACGCTTATCCATAGTATTTGACCCAAAATAATCTAACAGTTATGCACAACAAATGAGCATATTTTGTGAAAAAATGCACATAAGTTGTGCAAGAGGCATTAAAGTCAAGTGAAATAGCATTTTTCTTTATTCAAGCATAAAACTTGCTGACTGTGTATCCCTCGAATTGGTCCCAATCATAACATTGATCTGACCGGCTTCCACACCAAAACTCATGTTTTCGCGGTAAAAAGCCAGTTCGTCGAACCCTATGGTAAAGGCAATGGTTTTGCTTTCATTGGGCATGAGTTCCACTTTTTTGAAGCCCTTCAGTTCTTTCACCGGACGGGCCACCGAAGCCACCGGATCGTGAATATAAAGCTGCGCGATTTCAGTTCCGGCATAGTTGCCTGTATTTGTAATTGTTACAGAGGCTTCCAGGGTTTCGTTTTCATTGATTGATTGATTGCTAAGGGTTACTGGCCCGTAACTGAAAGTAGTATAGCTCAGCCCATGTCCGAAAACATAAAGGGGGTCGTTTGATTCATCCAGGTATTTGGAAGTGAATTTACTATCTGGATTAAATGGCCTTCCCGTGTTGCGCATATCATAGTGAATAGGGATTTGCCCAACCGACCGCGGAAATGTTACCGGGAGCTTGCCGGAGGGATTGTAATCGCCAAAAATCACATCAGCTATGGCGTGTCCTGTTGTGGTCCCAAGGAACCATGTTTCGAGCACGGATGGAATGTTTTCATCAATCCAATTAATTGTCAACGGCCTGCCATTCATAAGCACAACAACGATTGGTTTTCCGGTTTCATGTATGGCTTCAACCAGTTGCTGCTGTATTTCAGGTAAATCCAGCTTTGTGCGGCTGGCTGCCTCGCCCGACATCCATGCAGCTTCGCCCACGGCCAGTATAACTACATCTGCTTTTCGGGCTGTTGCAACAGCCTCTTTGATCATAGAAGTTTCATCACCGGTTATTTCGCTGCCCATGGCATGCAATATGTTTACATTGGGCACCTTGGTGCGTATTCCTTCAAGCAAACTAACTGATTTTGACCAATCTCCCGCGGCAGACCAGCTGCCAATCAATTCTCTTTGGTTATCAGCAAAAGGGCCGATCACTGCAATGGTTTTGGTGTTTTTATCCAATGGGAGCAATTGGTTTTCGTTTTTCAAAAGGACAATTGATTTTCGGGCTACATCCCTTGCGGCATCCAGAAATTCAGGTTTCATTATTTCTTGTTTTTCCCGTTCATTTGAACTATACCTGAAAGGATCATCAAAAAGGCCGAGCTGGAATTTTACCTTCAGGATGTTTCTAACCGCCTGATCAATAACCGCCACATCAACTCTTTTCTGCTCTACTAAAGATACGAGGGCCGTTTGGTAGAATCCTGATTGCATATCCATATCAACGCCTGCATTGATGGATTTTTCGGCAGCTTCCAGGGTGTCGCCGGCTACGCCATGATAAAGCAGTTCCATGATGGAGGTGTAATCCGTTACCACAAAGCCTGAAAAGCCCCATTCATCGCGCAGGATTTCGGTCATCAGGTATCTGCTGGCGGTAACAGGGATTCCGTTCAGGTCGTTGAAGGAAGTCATTACCGTAAGTGCCCCGGCATCAATGGCTGCCTTATAGGGTGGCATATAAGTTTCGCGCAGCATCCGTTCCGACATATCAACGGCATGGTAATCGCGTCCCGCCTGCGAAGCGCCATAAGCTGCAAAATGTTTTACACAGGCAGCAAGCGTATTGGTTTGGTAAACATCATCGCCCTGAAAGCCATTTACCCTGGCAACTGCTATTTTACTTGCAAGAAACGGGTCTTCCCCGGCTCCTTCAACAATGCGTCCCCAGCGCGGATCGCGCGTAACATCGCACATGGGGGCAAATGTCCAGTGCAATCCCTCGGCACTGGCTTCGATGGCAGCAATGCGTGCACTTTTTTCGATGGCCTCAAGGTCCCAGCTGGCAGCTTCACCAAGCGGTACAGGAAATATGGTGCGGTGGCCATGGACTACATCGTAACCAAATATTAAGGGGATTCTTAAACGGGTGTTTTTGATGGCCATTTCCTGCAAATAGCGGGTGTAATCAGCACCATATGCGTTGAAAATAGCACCAACCTTGGCTTGCTTGATGTCGTTTTCATATTCTTTTCGGATAAACGCCCCGGTTTGATCCATATCGCTCGTAAACAGTGTCAATTGCCCCACCTTTTCTTCCAGTGTCATCAGGTTCAGGACAGAATCCACGCGTGCTTCCAGATCATTTTTTTGTTGGGGCTTGTTTGGCTGACAAGCTGATAAAAGTAAGGATGCGCCTATTAAGCTAAGGAATAGTTTATTTTTCATAGCATTTATTTTATCTGATTGCATAGATTTTTGTGTTCATTGGATGTAACAGCTTTATTATCTGGAAAAGCCTAGTTTGTCCATGGCAGTTCCAACTTCGGGAGCTGACATGAACAGGTCCCAGCAAAGCCCTGATCTGTGATTTTCTATCATTACGATAATTGGCCCCTGGTCTATTGCCAGGTACGAATCGGCCCACCAGGCTTCTCCTGGGTTAAACGCATCGCGAAAACCATAGGTGCCCCATAATTTATCGCCCAGTATATAATAAAAGTGGTGCAATGCCTGCATGGATTCTTCCGGCGTGTAGGGCATAGACGAAAGTGCTGCTGAGGGAGTTATTGTTCCGTTGTCGCGCGTTGGTTCGTGCACACCGTAACCGCCAGGCTCGTCGCTGGCCGTAAGCCCCCAGCAAAGAGCACTATATCCCAGGTGCTGTTTTGGGTTTAATACATTGTGCTGGTAATTTATCAGGCTGTGGTTGCGGTTTTGCTCCCAATAATCGGCATATTGATCTGTAAGATTTTGTGGGTTCAGCCCTAAAAAGGAATAATGCGAGAAGAATAATGGTCCGCCATAATTATAGCCTAACGGAAGTTGAGTTCCGTAAAAGCTATTGCCATTGACAATTGCACCCGATCGGGCCCATCCATTATGATAAACTTCTGCATCTATCGGATGGGTTGTGGACATGGCAGCCATAAAATAAGTTATCAAGGCCTCGTTGTAGCCCCTGATTTGCATATTCATTTCCCAGCCGTAGTTTGGCGACCAGTGCCAGTAAAGCACTTGCTGACCTCCGCGCGTAAACCAATCCCATTCAATCTCGTCCAGCATTTGATTGATTTTGACAATAATATCCTGCTCGTTTGATTGTGAGGGGTCGAGGTATTGCCTTACGGTTAAAAGGCCGGCAGCCAAAAATGATGTTTCTACCAGATCGCCTCCATCATCCTTGGTGCTAAAGGCGATTGCCCTGCCTGTGCTGCCGTTGAGCCAGTGGGACCAGACGCCATGGAAACGGTCAGCATTGGAAAGAAAATTGGTCACTTTTTCAAAATGGCTAACAGCTTCCTGACGGCTTATAAAACCACGTTCGGCACCAATGATAACAGCCATAAGGCCAAAACCACTGCCGCCGGAAGTTACCAGCTCGCCTGAGCCGAAACGTTCGCGCGTTAAGCCGCTCACCGGATGTGCATAGTCCCAAAAATAGCGGAATGTTTGCAGCTGCACAAGGTCGAGCAAGTCCTCATCATTTATCTCCGGATGCTTATAACTGGAATCCAATCCGGTGACAAAAAAGTTATTGAAACCATCAAAACCAAGGCCATCCTCCGAGCTTAAATCTGTTTTAATCAGGAAACCGTATTTACGGTAGTAATCGAGATTTTCGGTGTTTATTATGGTGACGGTTTTTCCGGATTCGGATAAACTCACCGAAATGGGTACTGCCGGCAAAAGGGTAAAATGTTGATCGATATTGGCTTCGGTGAGTTTTTCATTGAAATTTATTTCAATAGTAAGTTGATCGAAATCAATACCTTTTGGAAAAATTGGTTTCTCGAAAGGCAGGTTGTTTATTTTGACTGACTCGATGAATAGTTTGCCTTTTTCAGTGGTAAATTGCATGTCGAGGCCGGGAAAAGTTTCACCAAAGGCACCGCCCAAACTTTTATCAATCGACAAGGTGTAGGTAGTGAGACGTTCCAGGTTTTGGTCAGGTGTGAACTCAATGATTGTTAAAGCTTCATTAAAATCATATTCAATGGTGACAGGATTTTGATCATTCAGCAATCGAATCTTATTATGAATCAAGGCGGTGTCGATGGCTTTAGAAAACTGGAGCGTGAAAGTGCTGTTTACCGGAATACCGTTTGAGCTGCCATCTGCATTCAGGGCGGTTTGGCCGGCCTTTATGCTGATCAGTTGCAGAATATCCGGCACAGGATCAGGGTCTTCTTTTCGGCAAGTGGCAAACAATAGCGAAATGAGGAATAGAATCAATATGATTTTTCGAATTTGCATCAGTGAAAACCTGAATTTGTATGTAGTAGTTATGTTGACTTAAAAAGAAAGATGAAGAATGATGCTTTCAGAATTATTTAGCCTGAATGCGATTAAGTAAGCCTCAGTATCTGCATAAAAAAGTTTTTAAACCTCAGCATGGGTGATATTTAGTAAAAAGGGGAACGGGACTCCCATCCCCCTTTTATCATCCTCAATTATTCAGCTACTATGGTTTTTCTGAATTGTACATCAATCCAATTTCAGTTGCTGTCAGCACTTTATGAAAGATCCTGATGTCGTCAAGCTGTCCTTTAAAATGGTTGGCATCCGGGAAGTCATAGCCTCCCCAAGGTTCGCCGTCCCACAAGGTACCGCCACGCGAGTGGATAAAGCCCAGGGCCAGTTCGTTCAATACTTCAGGCGGTGTGCCCTCATACTTCATTCCAACAACCGTTGTTTGCGGATCACCTTCGGGCCATAGATTGAAGTCAAAACTCTTCATCTTTTCTCCATTGTAATACAATGTGGCTTTTTTCGATCCGCCATCAAAGGTGAAGGTAACATGGAGCCAGTTGTCTTTCAGCAAGGCAATCATTTGCTCGGGGGTCAGGCTTTTTGCAAAATCCCAACCTTGCCATCCGTCGGGATGGGAGTTGTCGAGTGCTCCGGCGGGGAACCACATATCTTCGGCCACAGTACCGCCATCTGCCAGTTCATATCGTACAGGCAATTTGGCGCCATCATAGCTGCCAAATATCTCATATTGAAATCCGTAAAAAGCTCCCAAGCCCATAACAAAATGACCGCGGTCAATACCTTGCGAATTGGTTTTTACCCAAAACGAAAGTGTAAAGTATTCGGTATTCATAAGCTGATCGGCATTCGGGATTTCAATAATACTTGTTGTACCGTTGAAGGTGGCTGCCTTTCCTGCCGCTGCATTTCTCGAACCGGTATAGGTCATGTCGATAGCAGCACTTGCATTGAAATTTCCAACCACATCTTCAGCGTTGTCCTCAAAAGTATAGTGGGCTATTACACCGGATGGGGCAAAAGTGCCGATGGTTGTAAAATTACGGCTAAGTTCAGTTAGCGACAGGCCATCAGTTGATTTGAGGGCACCGCTGATCATCAATTGATACAAAGTGCCAGTACCAAGCTCAACATCAGGTTTGATAGTGATTGATTTTCCTGATACACTGATTGTCAGCGCTATGTCGGAATTGTCATAGTCCTGGGTTAGCTTAATGTTTGCGGCTGTAGCAGTTGCAGCATCAATTTCGGTGGAAAAGGCAGCTACAATTGTTGGGCTGACCGGCACGGTGGTTGCTGAGGTTGCCCCGTTTAGGTCAACATCGCCGGCGAGCAAACTTACCAAAGTTGGTGCAATCGGATCATCGTCTTTTTTGCATGCATTGAACATTAAAGCAGTTGCTGTTATGCCAACTAACAGCATGATAAAAAATGATTTACTTTTCATAGATATTTATTTAACGATTAATTTTATGATAATAATGGATGTTGTTGGCAGTTGCTTTCAATATGTAAACCCCGCTGCTAAAAGCAGAAACATCGATGCTGGTTTCCATTGATTCTACATTTGACTTATAAACCAATTTACCGGCCAGGTCGAATATTTCAATTTGCTGAATTGCTTCTGCGTGTTTAACAGTTATATAACTGCTTGCGGGATTTGGATACACACTCATTTGATCTGCCGTATTTATATCAGCAATGCCAACATTGGGATGTTGTCCAAGCCTGATATCATCAAAATAGATGACGATATCTTCCTCAAGTGTCAATGGGTCTTCAAAATCGGGCATAAAAGCAATTACGTTCCACATGCCTGTTTTTTCTGAAAAGTCAAATACAATTTCTTCCCACTCTCCTGTTTTTGCTTGGGGTTCCATGCTTGGAATTTCCAAATTGGCACTTCCGCCGCCTTCAACTTTAAAACGTAAGGGGCTAATGCGTGGTTTCCACACTTTCACATATACATACTGGTTTTCCGTAAGGTCAATTGGTGTAGGCAATGCCGACCAAAAACCACCCCATGGCACACCATGCTGGCTGCGTTCGTATTTTATCACATAATCGCTCAGATTAACATCGTCGGGAGCAGGGTTGGGCACTACGCTCATGCTGCTGTTGTCCTCTTCGCCTCCCAGCATGAGGTTCAATGAGATATGGTCAAAACCCTCCACCACATAAACGGCTTCACTGCCGGGTGTTGGGTCGTTGTTCACCATGATATAGTCAAAATAGATAACGATGTCTTCCTCAAGCGTCATTGGATCTTCAAAGTCAGGCATAAATGCGATAACATTCCAGGGGCCTGTTTTTTCCGAAAAATCGAAAACAATGTCTTCCCATTCTCCAACGAGGGATTGGGGTTCCATACTAAAAATTTCCAAATTGGCACTTCCGCCGCCTTCCACTTTGAATTTCAGTGGGCTGATACGTGTTTTCCAAACGCGTACATGGACGTATTTATTGTCGGTAAGGTCGAGTGGTTCAGGCAAAGCTGACCAAAAGCCGCCCCATGGCACACCGTGCTGGCTGCGTTCGTATTTCACAACATGTGAACTTGGGTTTGCATCGCCCTGATCGGGGTTGGCCACTACGGTGAAATTGCTGTTGTCGTTGTCGCCACCAAGCATAATGTTGAGCCTGATGTGCTCAAAGTCTTCGACCATTTGGGTGTTTGCTACAAAAGTGAATGCAAACATCATAACTAAGAGAAGGGTAAATTTTTTCATAATAATAGTGTTTTTAATAAATGCTGAATGAAAATTTGATTAAATGAATTAGTGAATAAATACAAAGAATTGTTACCAATTAAGGTTCTGATCTAATGCACCCTGGGAGATGTCGATTTCATTCTGGGGTATGGGCAACAGCTCATGCTTACCAGATACAAATCCAAGGGGTCCAAGCACTTCAGCGGCTTTTCCGGTTCTTATCAAGTCCCAGAAACGATGCCCTTCAAGTGCTAGTTCCAGGCGACGCTCGTTCAGGATGATACTGCGCAATTCATCCTTGTTTGTTGTGGTGATATCAGGTAATATTTCGCTGTTGCCATGACGGGCACGTTCGCGCACCCGGTTCAAATGAATCAGCGCTTCACCTGATTTGTTGTTTTCGTTTAAGGCTTCGGCAGCCATCAGCAATACATCGGCATAACGTATCAGACGGCGGTTGTGACCAAATTGCGATGCTACATTGGCACCGGGAATCCATACTTTTCTGTTGTAACATTCCACTTCGATGATGTTTCCATCACCATCATAAGTTTCATCCGGTGTTGATCCGTCGCCGAGTATTTCGATATCGTCAATCACATCACCGAGGTCGATGATTGTTAAAGCCCGCCTTGGGTCTTCCGCGTCGAAGGCATTGCGCAAGTTAAGCGATGGACGGTTAAAGCCCCATCCCCGATTGGGCGTGCCGCGCACACCTTGCGTATTGGCATATTGGTTGCCAACAGCCCCTTCGGCACCAATGGCGCCAATTTCAAATACTGATTCAACGCCATGCTCGCCCAAATAGCCGTTTGCATTTTCGAACGAAGGCTCAAGGTCATAAAAATCAGTTGACTGTATAAGTTCCATAGCGTGTTCCTCGGCCGCTTGAAAATCCTTTTTGAATAAATACACCCGCGCCAGCAGGGCATGTGCCGCACCGCGGGAGGCACGTCCTAATTCCTGCGAATTGTAGTCATGTTTGCCGGGCAACTTGGCAACTGCAAAAAGCAAATCTTTTTCAATTTGCGCATACACTTCTTCGGTACTCGAACGGGGTATTTTTAATTCGGGAGTGGTTGTCAATACGATTGGGACCCCACCCCAGGCCCTTAGCAGGTCAAAATAATACAAACCGCGCAAAAAACTGGCTTCTGCAATATATCTGCTACGGACGGTGGTGTCCATGTCAATTAATGGAACTTTTTCAATCACCACATTGGCCCTTTTAATACCTTGATACAGGTCGGACCACCAGCGGTCGAGCCCGTCCTGTGTTGGGGTGTGGGTGAATCGTTCATAAGGGCCAACGGTATTTAACCCGTCATCCGGGTTGCTGCCTTTGTGGGCATCGTCCGACATGAAATCGAGTATGGGAAAGCCGCCTGAATGATAATTCCATGACCGCAATGTGGCATACGCAGCGTTGGTGGCCAAAAGGGCATCACTCGCCGTGGTGGGAAATGCTTCCTGGGTGAGTTCGCCCTGGGGCTTCACGTCCAGGAAATCCTGACAGGCGGTAAGTTGAAATGCGATCAAAATCAATAAAATATATCGTAATGTTTTCATGTTTTTCAGATTTAAAAGTTTACATTTAAACCAAAAGAATAGACCGCTGCAATGGGATAAACGCCATAATCAATACCATTCGACAGCACATCAAATCCACCAATTTCGGGGGTGTATCCTGAGTATTTGGTAAGTGTGTAAAGATTGGTGCCCTTCAGGTAAAACCTGATTTGTTGTAATCCAATATTGTTGACCCATCGCTCAGGTAATGTATAGCCAAGGATCAGGCTGCGTAAACGAACAAATGAGCCATCATGTATAAAACGGTCAGAGGGGGAATAATTGTAACCACCAAATGATGGCCGCGGCACCTCATCACTCGTGCCGGCACCTGTCCATCTGTCCCACACATAAGCCTCAAAATTATAGGGATCGGGACGGACAACATCCTTGCCATTGAAGATTTTATTGCCGGCCTGGCCTTGAATATCCACCGACAAGTCGAAGGCTTTGTACTGGAAATCGAGGCTTAAGCCAAATACAAATTGGGGTATAGGTGAACCGATATAAGTGCGGTCGTTGCCATCA
>JAGYLH010000093.1 GCA_018400955.1 Bacteroidales bacterium | reverse complement strand
AATGATGCTTTTAAGCAGCCGGAAAACCTGCGCATCATTGACCGCATGCAGGCAGATGCCGAGCAACTGATGTTTGTTGGGAATTCTTTCAGTATGGCGGATTACCTAAAGAGGATGAATAAGGTGATGAATGCGGATGAGGAAGCCTATTATACCATACCAGAAAGCAGCGATATGGTGGCCCAGTACCTCTTGCTGTATGAAATGTCGGGCGATCCTGAAAACCTGCTCAAAGTGGTTAACTACAATTACGACCGCACCAATATAACCTTTCAGCTTAAGGGTGATGACTCCAAAACCATTGAGGCAGCCCTTGAAGTCATCCAATCTTATACTGACGAATTAAAAGCCCGGGGCATCAGCATCAATTATGCCGGATCGGGCTACAAAGCCTTGGTATTTACCAGCCTTATACTCGAAGGTCAGATAATTAGCATTGTCATATCACTTCTGCTGGTTGTTGTATTGCTGAGCCTGATGTTCCGCAGCATAAAGGTAGGGTTGATTGGTTCTGTACCGATTATCATAACCGCCCTAATCAGTTTTGGAGTAATGGGATTGCTCAACATTCCACTGAGTACCACCACAGCTCTGTTGTCGAGCATTGCCATTGGCATTGGTATTGATTATGCCATCCATTTTATACAAAACTACCGTATGGCGCTTGAGCAGGGTTTTGGTCAGCTACAGGCCTTATACACCACCATGGGTCATACTGGCAAAGCGATTTTATTCAATGCCATTGTAGTTATTGCGGGTTTCCTGGTATTGCTGTTTTCGGTATTTCCACCAAACCGTACACTGGGTGCATTGGTTTCGCTTAATATGTTCACCAGTCTGCTCGGAACACTATCAATCATGATGATTCTTATCTATGTTTTCAAGGCCTTTATTGCTGGTAATAGGAAAAAAACTGACGTTACAAGCGAAAAATCGGTCTAAACTTTTTAACTATGAAAAAGAAAGTGCTTTCCTTTATTATTTGCATCATTACTGTTGTTTTGATCAGTCCGGCAACCGGCCAGGAATCTGATCAGGACATGGAAAGCTATTTTTTTAGTGCCATAAGGGCAAACCAGCAGGAGAGCTATATAACTTTTGGCGGGGGCTTGGGCACTTCTGATCCTTTGGTTTTTGAAGCGAAAGTAGCACCCTATTTTCTGCTGCGCACCAGCGATGATGCCCAATGGGGTGCTACACTTTCCCCAACTATCATCATACGCATGTATGCCGAGGAGTCGTTTCCTGTACGCACCCCCAGCTATATGCCCCACTTGACATTTTACAGGAAGCTTGGTACAGGCGAGCATCGGCTTTTACAATATGTTTTCCTTACGCTGGCGCACCATTCAAATGGACAGGAGGACCCATTTTATTCTGAGGATGGCAGTATCAACACACTTAGTGGTGATTTTTCCACGAATTATATCGAACTGGGTGCTTTCTTTAACAAGCGTGTTGTTCCATTTGCCAACACCACGGAGTATTTTAAAACATCACTGGAGTACCATTTTGATTATTACCGCTCTGCTGAACTGCAGGAGCAATACGGGTTTTTGCGGTGGCACAACAGTTTTCGAGTTTTTCGCAGCATTAACTCATTTAAATCGTTTGAATTTAAAAAATCAGCACACTTGATGACTACCTTGAACACCGGCTGGATTTTCGGTGAGTTGAATGAGGCAGGAACACTTGATTTTAACCAAAGATTCAATGCCTCACTTACCCTTGCTTACCGGCCAAGTGTTCTCCGTGATGTTGGCTTTTTCATCAATTTTTATACCGGAAAGGATTATTACAATATACATTTTAGCCAAAGACTATCGGTTATAAGAGCTGGAATACAGACATTTACTACAAGATAACAATTAATTTATAAATCATAATTATTCAATTTTAAAATTTGGAGGACAAAAAATGAAAAAAATCACATGTATTGCTGCCTTTGTGTTAATTGCAGCATTTGTTACAGCTACGAGTGCCTATGCTCAAATCAGTGGGAAACAAGTTATTGAAAAAGTTTACGAGAATCCTACCGGGGAAGATACACAAGGCGAGTTAACCATGACACTGACCAACAAGCAGGGTGAACAGCGAATTCGCAACCTTACCCAGTACATTAAAAACTATGGCGATGTAGAGAAGAAAATTATGTTTTTTATGGCTCCTGCTGATGTCAGGGGGACAGCTTTCATGAATTGGAGCTATACCGATGGCCGTGATGATGACCAATGGATTTACCTGCCTGCCCTCAAACGTATTAAACGTATTTCGAGTGATGGCAAAGGCGACTACTTCATGGGATCGGATTTTACCTATGATGACCTTGGCGACCGCCATCCGGATGAGGATACCCATGAGTTGTTGCGCGAAGAAACCATCGACGGCTATTCCTGCTATGTGGTTGGAAGCACCCCAAAAGATGAAGACTATATGTATTCAAAAACCATAACCTGGGTAATAAAGGATAGTTTTATCGGCCTGAAAAGGGAATTTTACGATGACCGTGGAAAACTGCTCAAAGTGCTTAATATCATAAAGTTTAATCAGATAGAGGGCTTCTGGACCATTCTTGAAACTAAGATGAGCAATGTGCAAAAGGACCATTCAACACATATGGAATTGTCTAACATACAAATAAATCTAGGTATCCCCGACCGGAAATTTACTGAGCGAAGCATGATGTTGGGCGAATAAGAGTCACATCCATCAGCACACCCAACGTTAAAAAAAGTTTAAAAAAATAAAATTATGAAAACACGAATCTTGATTATTATCAGCCTGATTACCCTGTTTATGGTTGATTCCTTTGCCCAAACCGGTGGCAATAGTTTAAATATAAATGGATATGCCCGAAACTATACGGGTGTTTTATTGAATGAAGGCAATTCGTTGTCCATACTTCAAAACACCCTGAACCTTGATTTTACACACAGAGGCGATAAAATTGCATTTAAAGTGAACCCCTATATGGATCATTATTTTGATCATACACTGGAATGGGGCTTGCGCGAGGCTTATCTGGATATGTATTTTGACAATTTTGATTTGCGTGTGGGCAAACAGCAAATTATCTGGGGCAAGGCCGAAGGCGTATTTATTACAGATGTGGTGTCGCCTAAAGATTTGTCTGAGTTCTTATTGCGCGATTTTGATGAAATCAGGATGGGGGTTACTTCGTTTAAATTGAATTACTACTTTGGCTCCAGCACATTGGAAGCTGTTTGGGTACCAGTATTTACACCAACTTTGATGCCTGGCGAGGGGTCTATTTGGCGACCGGATATGAATTTTCCTGCCCCCCCAACCTTTGATTTTTCAACATCAACCGTCAAGCCTACCTTGGATAACAGTGAGCTCTTCTTGCGTTATTCTACCATGACACCAAAATTCGATTTGGAATTGGTTGGTGGTACATTTTATTATGATGATCCGGCTTTGCATTTAACTAAAACCATTGATAGCAGTACGATGCAGTTAGCTGGTCTTCAGGTCAGGCCTGAGTATCATCGGGTGAATATGGCTGGAGGAAGTGTGGGGCTTCCATTGGGCCCGTTGGTTTTGCGTGCTGAAGGGGCCTTTTATTCGGGCCGGTATTTCCAAACGCAAAATCCGGCTTATGCAGAAAGTGTCTTAAAAAAGGACAACCTGCATTATATGGCAGGTTTGGATTTTAACCTGGCTGGCATAATCATGAGTGCCCAATTTATACAAGAATACATCATTGACCATGAAGCGGGTATGCAGAAAGAAAAGTTTGAAAACACCATGACTTTTTTGGCAAGGAAAGACTTTTTCCGCGAAAAGATGTGGCTCGAATTATTCTCCTATGTGGGCCTAACTAATGAAGATGCATTGATACGGCCTAAAATAACCTATGCTTTTGCCGATGGTTTCGAAGTGCTTAAGGCGCCAATATCTTTTGGGCGATTCGGGCAATTTTGGCCAGTTCAGCGATAACAATATGGTTTATATAAAGCTGAAGTATAGTTTTTAAGAAACCCGTACTTGTCTATACCCATTGCTAAATCGTTGGCCTGACCTTGGTAAGCGGGTTTCAAAAATCCGATTCCTGCTGTTTTACAAGCTCTTTTGTGGAGAGTAAGCCACAGGCTGCAAAAATATCCTGACCACGGGAGGCGCGCAAGGTGGTGCGGATGTCTTTTTTCTTAGCAATGCTTCGCGAAACCATTCGATGGTGTCGTTATCAGAGCTTTCGAGCGGTGTGTCAGGAATGGGGTGAGCGGATCAAGTTGATGCGGCAGCGCACCCCATTGAGCAGCCGCGCAGCTCTTTTACATGTCGTTGGGTGTCATTTATGCCTTTGAACATGATGTATTCAAAGGAAATGCGGCGTTGTTTGCCAAAATCATAACTGCGCAACACATCAATTACTTCGGCAATGGGATATACATTTTCAATGGGCATCAGTTTGCGGCGTTCATCGTGAAACGGGGTGTGGATGCTGATGGCAGGTGACATTCAGGAATTTTCGATGAAATGCTTCATGGCCGGAATCATGCCAATAGTGGAAACGGTGATGCGTCGCGGGCTCATGGCCAGGTCCCCAGTCAGCAGTGAGTATTTCCGAGGCTTTGCATCACACCTTCCAGGTTGTCGAATGGCTCGCCCATGCCCATATAAACAATATTCGTGAGCTTGTCGCGCTCGGGCAGGCTTACGATTTGATTGACTATTTCGCCAGCAGTGAGTTGGACTGGAAGCCCTGCTTGCCGGTCATGCAAAACAAACAGCCCATTTGCAGCCCACCTGGGACGACACACACAGGGTGGCCTTCCATCCTCAGGAATATAGGCTGCCTCAATAAAACGCTTGTCGGTTGTGGGAACAGGTATTTTGGTGCCATCGGAGGAAGCCTGAACATTGGTGAAATCAACCAAACCAACAACATAGTGCTCGATAAGCAATTCCCGCGTTTGCTTTGACAAATTGGTCATTTCATCAAAGGTTCGGGCATTTTCTTGTAAGAGCCACTCGCCGATTTGGCGCGCTGTGTAAGCAGGCAACCATGTGACAAGACGAGCTTTTTCAGTTCGTCAGGGTTTTACCGAATAGGGGTTGTTTGGTCATTTGTATAATTTTTTTTTAAGACCTGACAGTTTTCCAAAACCTGTTAGGTCTTAGGTTTTTTCGTGTTCGAAAACAAAATTATCCAACCCGCCAAACATATCCAAAACATAATCTTTACTAATAAAAGAAGGTGTTTGGTGTTTGTATGACAGATAAGATGACCATCGATAGTCATTGATATCGTTCACGAAACCGTGTTCAACAGGATTGAGGTGTATGTATTTAATTACATTTGTAAAGTAGCTTTCTTCTGCAATTTTTCTTTTCGGGGTGCTCCTCAAAAAAGACTTCCAGTCCTGTTATATACCTTATTATAGCTTTTTGCGTAAGCATTGAAAAGGTTAGAAAAAAGGCAAGTGGGGCTTTCTGATTTGCTTTTCTGTCAATTCCTCCTCCTGACGCAAATGAATCAAAAAATGAAAATGATTTTTATCAGACTGTAAGCATAAATATGGGCAATTGGTAGTATGTAGAACTTCATCAATCCGATAAAAAAGGGATAGTTTCTCTCTTCCGGAAAATATTCTCCCGGTTGTTTCCCCGGTTGTAGAAAATGGTAAACATTACCCGGGATTAATGGTTCTTTTTTCATTTTTTTATTCTTTTTTAAGACCTAACAGGTTTTAAAAACCTGTTAGGTCTCGAAACCTGTTAGGTCTCGAATTAAAAATAAATCTCCGCCATAATTTGATCCAGCTCCACTCCCTTACCAATTAAAATATCCCTCACTTCGACAACCATTTCTGCGCTGCCACAGAGATAAAACTGGTATCCTGAAGGAAGTGTCTGTTCGCGTACCCAATTTGTTAACCTGCCGGGGTACAAGCCCTCTGCTGTTTCTTGCGAGCAACACCGTATATACGTATTGCCGAGCAATGGCAGCATTTCTTCCTGAAAGTAAAAACTATCCGCTTTTCTCCCGCCATGTATCAATACTTTGTCTTTTCCCAATCCCGAGCGCAACATGGCACGATAAGGTGCCACGCCGGTGCCGGAGGCAATCCACCAGGCCGGTTTTTCATCACCCAGAAAGGCGCCAAAAGGTCTTGAAACCAAAATGGGATCGCCTTTTTTAAGCTTAGCCAGTTGTCCGCTCAGTATGCCGTCGGGTTTTATATTGAATAAAATGGACAGCTCGGGCTCCTCCTTGCCGCTGCAAATGCTGTAAAGCCTCGCCGCTATATCGTGCGAAAGTGACACACCAACCACCTGGCCTGGCAAAAAATCATGTTTTCGATCGATGCGCAGCACAAAAACATCCTGGGCAATTTCGTCCACGGCAGTCACAAGGCGCCTTTCCAGGGGAAGTTTTTTGATAAAACCTGACAAACCAGTATCCATGCAGTTAAATTTTTGCAAAATTAAGTTAATAAATGGAGCGTTTAGAAAAAGCCGACTCTTAGCTTGATTTGGAGTTGCATATCAGCAATTTAAGAATATGAGGCTTCCAGATCAAAAATCTTCAATCTTAAGTCTTCAATCGTAAATCAAGAAAGTGATTGAAGAGTGATGATTGCAGATCAGCGATTACAGATTTGGGTTTTTCTGCCAGATCAAATTTTTTAAGCACTTAGCTTGACTGCATGCCGCTAATAAGCTCATCGAGGTGCTCAACCGGCCTTTGGCATCCCATTCGGTCGCAATACCAAAATTGTAAGCGATTGGTCAATGGCTTATCCGAGACCGAAGGGATGGCAGAATCTGTCTCCGAAGCAGCGGTTAGCATGTGAACTGGTATTTTGCCGCGCAACTTTTTGTTGGCTTTAAGAGCCCCGGGCCCGCGCGCAATTACCAGCGCCTGCTGCTCAAGCAACATAAGGGCCTGTGCCCAATGCGAAAAGCCTGACGGATGTTTGAGCATGGTGTCTTTTTGCAAATCGATCATTTCCTCAGCCATTTTCAAAAATGAAGCGTCTTCAAACAATATCCCCAACTTCACCAACGCCATGCACATGGCCGCATTGGACGAAGGGATTACATTGTCGTAAAGCTCGCGGGGGCGCACCGCCAAATCGCTCTGGCCTTTTGGGGTAAAATCAAACAATTTTACCTCCCTGTTGTAGAAGTTTTGAATAACATAGGCTGCCAATTCCTTTGCCTGTATCAAATGTGATTCGTTTGCATCGTTTTGATAAAGGTGGACCAATGCGTTGATCATCAAGCTATAATCATCGAGGAATGCGGGTATTTTTGCTTTCCCGTTTTTCCATGAACGGTACAAACCGCCGTCCTGTTGCCGCATTTCCCGTATAATAAAAGCAACCGTTCGCTGTGCTTGTTTCAGCCAGCTTTCTTCGCCAAACACTTCGTAAGCCGACAGCAAGGCGCTAATTTGAAGGGCATTCCACGATATCAGACGTTTGTCGTCGAGGGCAGGGGCAATGCGTTTTGAACGGTAAATTAGTAATTTTTCTTTTGCTGATATGAGCTTTTGCTCAAATATTGCAGGTTCCATTTGGTGCCTTTTGCAAAATGCAGCTTTTTCTTCCGGAACAATCAATACATTCAATCCGTCCTCCCAAAGTGCTTGTTTACCCAGGCCGAAGTATTCTGATAATATCTGCATCTTCACCAAGCACTTCTTGAAACTCAGCCTTTAGTCCACACATAATATTTTCCTTCAATACCTTCGCTATCGGCATCAAGTGCGCTGTAAAATGCGCCTTCTAGACCCAATCATATCGTTTAAAAGGAAGCCGATGCTGTCCGGACGACTTCTTCATAAAGTGGTTTTTGGTGATGGCGGTAAGCATCAGCATACAAACCGATCAGCTGTGCATTATCATAGAGCTTTTTTCGAAATGGGGTATATGCCAGCTCGTCCACTGCATAGCGGGCAAAGCACCGCCAATTTGATCGTACAGACCTGATGTTGCCATTTTGTCCAGTGAAAGCTCCACATGATTGAGCAAATCACCATCACTTTGCTTAATGCCCATCATAAAGTGGACCGCAGGCTGTCGGGCATGGGAAATTTCGGGGCTCCCAGGTTTCTCCTCCATATTGGGGGTCGAAGCTCGTTTTATTTTTCTCAACCATTGCTTTTAGCAAGCTGAGGTTGTCAATGGCGGTGTTTTGCGCCAAAGTATTCTGAGCATTTTTCAATGCTTCCACCAATTGGTCGGCTTGCCCGGGTCAGCTGACTGGGCATCCCAGAGGAGGCGTTGTTGCAAAATCGATTTCCATTGCTCTTTGCGAAAATAGGTGCCGCCCCACACCGGACGCCCATCTGGCAAGGCAGCAATTGAGTGGCCATCCGCCGCGACCACCCATCAACTGGATAGCTTCCGAAGAAGTGGTCCACATCAGGCCTTTCTTCACGGTCAACTTTGATCAAATAAAATGCTTGTTCATGATTTCAGCAACACCAACATCTTCAAATGATTCGTGTTCCATAACATGGCACCAATGGCATGCTGAATAGCCGATGCTCACAAGCATCATGCGGTTCGACCGGTGGGCAAGCTCCAGCGTTTCATCATTCCAGGGTGCCAATCCACTGGATTGTATGCATGCTGCAATAAAAAGGGCTGCTTTCGTGTTGTAGCTTATTGGGTGTTTTCGTCATGGAATTGATTTTAGATGCTTTTACGTTTTCTTGATTTACTTCATTCTATGACAATATGCACATGCGAATTGTTCACAGTATGGGTCTCCTTCAGGATTATCTTGTAATAATCAGACTCCTATATTCTCGTAAAATATTTTAACGGAAACAAGCTTATATTTATCGTGGGGTTCGTCCGGGCTTTTTTCTGTATCCTTTTCCGGTTCGGTATCGGCAACCCCTTCGGGTTTCCAAATGAAAATTTCTTCTTTGGTCATGGGGCGCCAAGCTTCAAGCCACTGAAAGCCACGTAATATGCGTTCGTTTTCCGGCAGGTCGGGCTTGGGGTACATCACCTCATTCGGCAATTGCATATATTTGATGCCAACCACCTGATTGTCTTCCATGAAAATGATCATATTACTCGAAACAGCCAGGTTGATGCCGATGAGGGTGCCGTCTTCTTCGCGCACCCAATAGATTGTTTGGGCGTTGCCGTCAACATGCACACGGGATAATTCGCCATTGCGGAAATAGCCCACCATATCCTTGCCCTTGATTTGGTTAAAACCTTCGATGGTATCTTTTGAAATGATGAATGCTGCACTGTACATAATGAGCGAATCAAGCTGGTTGTTCACCACCGCCAGATGAATGGAATCAGCAGAAAGCTGGTTTTGGTCTGACCAAAGCACCGGCTTTTTATACATACGTATGGTAGAATCGGCCATGTGATAGACCAATGAGTCGCATTTGCCCTGCATATCATGCCGGAACATTTTTACCTGATAATAGGCCAGCATACTTTTGGCCTTGCGGTTGTCATCAAAATTTATAAACAGCGTATCCGAATGAATAAATAAGGAGTCGCCCTGATCATAGTTTATGGCCACGGGTTTTTGCGTAACATACGATATGCCCTTATCTTCCCACATGCGGCTGATGCCTCCTTTTATCAATAATTTATTGGTGGTATCGGTAATCACCACTTTGCCAAATCCCTCCCCATAGCTTGTATTGCGATCATAAAAAAGGGTATCAGCTGTGATGGTCTGTTCCATGCTTTCGATGCGGGCGCGCTTAAACAGGTGTGCATGGTCCTTCTTGGTGTCGTACCAGCCATATTCCAGGTAAATGGTGTTTTCTTCGCCACGGATTACAGTAGGACCATAAAACCAGGCTATCTCCGATATATTGTTATAAACCATGGTATCGGAATAGGCTGTGTAATCGGGGCTGATCAGCTCCACATCCTTACGGAAATAAAACTCCTTGAGGTCGGTTTGGTAATAGCCTTTCAGGCTCTTTAGTATATTGTCTTCGTTGGTTATCTGGCCGCGGTTGGGATAGGTGGCTAATTTTGTAATACGGTTATAGATAAGGTATTCCGTTTCGAGCAGGGTTTTGTCGTCTATTAGTTTTACATTGTCGAACAATTCGGCAACGCGGGTATCGCTATTGTATATCAGGCGGTCGCCGTAAATATTGAGGCTGTCGCTCACCTCGATGTGCACATTGCCAAAAGCCTCAAAATGACGTGTTTTTTCGTTCATATAGGCACTGTCGCAATAAAACATGGTGGAGTCCTGCCGCATAATAACATCTCCAATCAAACGCTGTATGTCGCGGCCCAATCGGATATCATAATCTGCCTTACGTGCCTGTTCGATATGGATAACAGTTCGCTGTTGGGCAAGCAAAGTAGTTGCAAATAAGGGGATAAGAAGAAATACAATCAGTTTTTTCATAAAAAGATATGCTGGCACAAAAGTACGCAAAACTTAACGGCTCAATACAAGGTCTATTATGCGATGTCCTTTTGTTTAAGCAATTAATGGTTTTATGACTTTTTGCATATAAGAGGGCTTTCAGTTATCTTTTAAAAGTGATTTCGATCGCATCTTGCCACTCCAATCTATTGCAATGTTTCTTCCAATTTAGAACCATTATATGCAATATCCACGGCAAATTTTCCCTAATTTTGATGGTTTCATTTTTACCTGAAAAAGCTGAGCTTACATGGACAATTCCTTTAATCCGCGGGCAAATTACGAAGCCACAAAAGAGAAAGCCCTTTATGTTGAACGCCGCAAGGCCACCCAAGAAACTTACGACCGCATTGGATTTATGTCGGGTTTGGAGGTGCACCAACAATTGCTAACCAAAGAAAAACTATTTTGTCATTGCCCGGCAGGTATTTACAACGGCCACAATGATTATGATGCGGAAATTGTGCGTCATATGCGCCCTACACTCAGCGAATTGGGCGAGTACGATGGAACAGCCCTGATGGAGTTTAAAACACGCAAAAACATCATCTACCGCATCAAGAATGAAACGGCTTGTACCTATGAAGTGGACGATACACCGCCCTTCCCCATCAACCGCGAAGCTTTGGATATTGCCATAGAGATTGCCCTTTTATCCAAACTGAATATCGTTGGCGAGGTGCATATCACACGCAAACAATACCTGGATGGCAGCATCCCCACGGGCTTTCAGCGCACAGCCATTATTGGGGTAGAGGGCGAAATTCAATTGAAGAACAAAAAAGTACGGCTTATTCAGTTGAGTATCGAAGAGGACTCCTGTAGGGAGATTTCTGATATTGGCCATGTTCGGATGTATAAAACCGACCGGCTTGGCATGCCGCTTATCGAAACTGTAACTTATCCTGATTGCGCCAATCCTGATGAAGTGCAGGAAGCCTGCGATTACATCCGTTTTTTAAACCGCAGCACCAATAAAGTAAGAACAGGCATGGGGGCAGGCCGTCAGGATGTGAATGTAAGTTGCAAAGGCGGCACCCGGGTGGAAATTAAAGGGGTAGCCCACACCAAATGGATACCCGAGCTTACGCACAACGAAGCGTTCAGGCAATGGTGCTTGCTGCTGATACGCGATGAACTGCTAAAACGTTTTGCCAAAAAACCAGATTGGAAAATTGAGCAACAGCGTATCAATCCAGCCGAATTCAGCTTCAATCATGGACCACTCTTAAGTGCCATAGGTCAAAAACAGGAGCTTTTGCTAGTGAAATTGCAGGGGTTTAAAGGCATACTTTCGCATTTTACACAGCCCGGCCAATGTTTTGCCAACGAAATAAGCGACCGCCTGAAAGTTATTGCCTGTTTGGAAAAGCCCAATATGGTGCATTCCGAATCTTTCGAATCTGAACTAAGCCAGAATGATTGGGAAAAGTTGCATAAACTGGCAAAGGCAGATAAAGACGATGCCCTGATGCTGTTTTGGGCTCAGGAAGAAGATATTAAGACAGCACTGGAAACCATCGAAGAACGTTGCCAAATGGCCTTTGAAGGTGTTCCAAACGAAACAAGGAAAAGCCTGCCCGATGGCACTACCATTTTTGAGCGCGTATTGCCCGGTGCCGACCGCATGTATCCCGATACTGACTCGGCACCTATACCCTTAAAAGACGAAGACATCGAAAACCTGGGGGCCAATATCCCGGAAGATATTATTGACCGTTACCAAAAACTGAAAAGCTGGGGTGCGCCGGAAGATACCTATACATAT
>JAGYLH010000092.1 GCA_018400955.1 Bacteroidales bacterium | reverse complement strand
TCATCTGTGGCATAGAGCTTTACGTGCCTTTAAGCCGAATTCAATTTACTTTTTTTAACGCCTTACCGTTTTTTATACGATTTGCCCCCTGCCAATTACGGGCGAAGGCATTAGCCGATTTACCATTAACCCAAAAAATACTATGAAAAGCATAGCATATTTTCCAAAACTTACCAATTAACAACCTAACTCGATAACCCAATAACCCCTTAAACAAATAAATCCCAAAAAATGATGAAAACCACAAAAACCCTTTTAGCAGCCCTTGCCATTGCGCTTGTTTTTGGCGCTTGTAGTAAGGAGGAGGCAAAATTTGATGAACCCCAAACTTTTACGACCTTTGACCTTAAGGTAAGTAATACCATTAAAGGCTTTATCGAAAAAATTGATTACCAGAACCTGAATCCCATGTTCAAAAGCCTTGAAACCGTTGAGGCCGACTCCGCCCTATGGTACCTTGAATCAACTTTCAATTATTGCTATGGATTTCCGAATGAGTTCTATAGCAAGTTTGAAGTGGACACACTGGGGTTTACGCTTGAGCTTACTACGGATGGCAAAGTAAACCTGTCAATGCTGGCTAATAAGTACAACCAAATGATCGAGGAAATCACAATTGTTTACCAGAATGTTGATTTTGAGGAAAAAGGCCTCTCCTTGATTAATCTGCAAGATGCGGAGTTAGCAGACGGGAAAATAAGCTTTTTTGTAAATGTTGTTACTGGTGAAAAAGGAGAAATTCCTCCTCCACCGGTCCTTGAAGGTCCTTTCGGGGATGATGATAATTGGTGGTATGGTGAGGAAGAAGGTAAATGCAATGGAACTGTTCAAAATACTGATGCTGCCAACCAACTTATGCTTGTCATGAACGCAACCCTTCCCAATCCTGAAGGCAATTTTCATGTGATTAGCCTTGTAACTATTGATAGAAAAGGCGGTGAAGCTAATGTAAGAAGGGAAACCGACCCTAATCCGCCAGACAACCTATATGATTATTACCTATTTTTTGGCACAGAAGAAATAGGACCGGTTGAACTTTGCCTGTACAGGAATCCAATGAACGCTTATTATGGTTACCTTCGAGATTTGCTGCTTACCAAAATTCGAAATGAGGAGTTAAATCCGATGTATAGCTTGATCAATGTTGTTGAAATAGTTGGTAGCTGGGAGTTTCTTAATGATGGAAACCCCGATGATGGCAAGAAGTTTTTTCACGAAGGTTCTTTCAAGTACGGCATAAAAATTCATTATTTCGATGAGCCCTATTTTCCGATTTATTTGGATTAATTGTAAACGACTTCAATATAATTAGCCTTCTTATAACAAAAGCATGAAGAAGTTATTCATAACATTTTTACTTCTCCAACTTAGCTTGGCAGCAACAGCCCAATTCGCATTTGAGTTGATTTTTGGTGAGCCGCAAACTGGTGAAGGTATTGCCCATACACTGGAGCACCAAGGACACTATTATGCGATGGGTGGAAAGGCAACTTCCGCTGAAATCAATTACGGGACTAAGCAGATATACAAAATAAGTTATGATGGACAGATTATAGGGCAATCCTATGACCCGAAACCTGATTCCAGCTACAGTATAGGATTCGGTTTGAGCAAACCCAACGGTAATATTCTTTGTTTTGGAACCTTGGGGCATGAACCTTATCCCACTCGGGCGCGATACACTTATGTATGCGAGATAAGCCCTGACCTGGAGCTGGTATGGGAAAAAATGGACAGTATTTTGGAGCCCCATCCACATGCAAGGCATAGGTTAAAAAATATGCTACTAACTCCGGATAATGTAGTGATACTGCAGGGAGTGGTTGATACCGTGCAGTACGGGAGCAATGAATTTATTTTTTTTGCAAAATATGACCTTGAAGGCAACAGGCTCGATTATGAGTCATTTAACAATTATAAAGACAAAAACCAGGGTAGTCTGATGCTGAATGCCGACAGCAGTGGTTTTTTTCTTTTTGGCCAATTAACGATTGAACCCTCAGTGCGTTCCTGGATAGAATTTGACTTTGCATTTAACTACTTAGGTAGTGGTGTTCTTGAAACTAACTTCGGCCCATACTGGGCGCCAGTGACAGTCAGTTGGCTAAGTAATGGTAATTTCATTACAACCAATAAGTTTTCTGTGCCTGGAACAGAAGATAAAGGCCTGGAGATGAGGTTATACAGTTCCGACAAGCAATTGCTTAAGTCAACGGTTGTTTATCACGACAGAAAGATCAGAATCCCTGAAAAAAGGGGAATGGGATTTACAGATGAGAACAACATCTGGGTTGCAACATTTGAAGATATACCCCCAGATTTTGCGGGGGCGGAGAACATCAGGTTTTTTGTTTTTGATAATGAGATCAACCTGAAAGGCTCGATGACCCATGGAGGGGATATCCGTTACTGGCTTTGGGATTTATTGGCAACCAATGATACCGCATGCATAGTAGGTGGTTTTGTAGGCGAGAACCCGGGCATCACCAATAAATATGACAACTACCTTATGAAGGTAAGGCTTGATGATGTGGTTACAGGGATCAACAAGCAAGAACGGAAATCCGGGACTTCCGTTGAAGTATGGCCTGTACCGGCAGGAGAAACATTGCATGTAAAAAGCAGCATTGATTCCGAACTGCTTGTTTTGAATGCAGAAGGGAAACTATTCAGCACACACACCATCAAACAGGGCTATAACCTAATTACACTAACAGGGCTTTCGCCAGGTTTGTACTTAATCGCCATCACGCAGAATGAAAATATCATAGAAACACTTAAAATTATAAAACAATGAAAAACAATAATTTCACAACGCTTGGTTTACCAAATGCATTGGCACTCCTGTTTGTGTCAATCATGCTTATTGCAACAGCAAAGTTGCATAGTCAATGTGTTGATTGTGACAATTTAAGTACTACTGAAGGAACCTATTCAAGTGCGATTGGAACAAATAACAATGCTAATGGGAATTTTTCGTTCGTGGCTGGTGAAAACTCCAAAGCGAATGGAAAATCCTCTTTCTCTTTAGGGCAAAGAACAAATGTATATGACAACTATGGCTTGGGGATAGGTAGATATCTTGATGTTTACGGTTCGAGTTCGTTAGCCATTGGCAGGTATTTAAGAACTCTTAAACCCGAATCAATGGTGATAGGTTATGGGTTCAGTGAGACACAAACACTGGATAATAACGTTAATAGGTCTTTGATGATCGGCTTTGGTTCCTCAAAGCCGACACTTTTTGTTGGCCGTTCGATTGGAGTAAACAACACCGGCCGCGTCGGCATCGGCAACATCACCTCGCCCGAGGCCAAGCTCCACATACGCGCCGATGCTGGAGAGGATGCCAACCTGATGTTGCAAGCCACCGGCCAGGGCCAAAAGGCCATGCTGTTGTTCAATGGTGGGCCGGGCATGATAAGCAATATGGACCCCTCTGCACCGCTGCAGTTCTATGCTGGTGGTGGAAGGTACCTCGGTATCCATCTGGATGGTGCAACCGGTAATGTGGGCATTGGCCTTGATAACCCAAGCGCACAGCTCGATATTGGTGGGTCGTTGCGCATACGGGGTGGAAGCCCCGGCGCGGGCAAGGTACTCACCTCCAATGCTGAGGGAGTTGCTACATGGGAAACGCCCTCAGGAGGCGGAGGAGGCAGCAACTGGACAGTCAGCGGCAGCAACATTTATCGCCCCACCGGCAATGTAGGGATAGGGACTGCCAATGCACAGTACAAGTTACATATCCGTGGCAGGGACGGCAACAGCCTTGGTCAAGGCAATCTTTTAGTGCAAGGTGCAGGAACCACCACATCAGGTATCGAAATAGGCTCGAAATCAGGGTCAGGCTTTATACAGGCTGGTACTGGTTACCCAAATAATCTTGGCACAAGGCCTTTATTTATCAACCCAAGTGGTGGCAAAGTGATAATCGGTACAAACGTAAACCCTTCCGAAAGTTTCGCCTTGGCAGTGGCAGGCAAAATCCTTGCCGAAGAAATAAAAATAGTGTTAAGTGTGCCTTCGTCCGACTATGTGTTTGAACCCGACTACCCGCTTATGCCCCTTGGTGAACTTGAGCACTTTGTTGCAAGCAAGAAACACCTGCCCGAAGTGCCATCAGCAGAAGAATTCAGTAAAAACGGATACAGCATAGGTGAAATGGACGATTTATTGCTCCGCAAGATCGAAGAACTCACCCTTTACATCATCCAGCAACAGAAAGAAATTGATGCCTTGAAACAGCAAATGGCGAAATAGCACAAAGCCTGCGCAGTTTGCTGCCACACCCTATATTATATAGTTGCAACAAAGCTGCAAGCCGGGCTAAACCATTTACCAAATAAACACCAAGCCACCATGAAAGCAAAAACAATCACCCTGTCTATCGCCCTGGCTGTAGTGCTGTCCACACTGCTCAGCGCCCAGCAAACGGTCCATTTTGAGTATGATGGGGCAGGAAACCGTATATTGCGGTATATCACCGTGAAAAAGCTTACCGAAGCCGATACCCTGCTCTTTGAACCGGCTTTGCCACTGCATGCCCTGCTGGACAAACCAACGGAAGACCTTGCAGGGGAGGCACATATCCATGTTTACCCCAACCCCACTTATGGCCTGCTCAATGTTGAGGCAACAGGCCAGCAGCAAGGCCCCCTTGCCTGGTACCTTTTCGACCAGCAAGGCAAACTGCTGCAGCAAGGCGAGCTGCCGCAAGCTTCGGCTACAATCAGCCTGGAAACACAGCCGCCGGGCACCTATTTCCTGTTTTTGCCCACTACCAACGATCGGGCACGTTTTAAAATCATCAAACATTAGCCTGCCTGCCGATAAACAAAACGCTGATTGACAAAACAATGCTTTAACGAACCAAAAGCCACAAAATATGAACAAGCAAACCCGTTTCCTTCTTGCCCTGCTGATTAGCTTGCCAGGCCTTGCAGCCTTCGCACAAGGCCAACATATCGTATTGAACCAACCCATCACCGGCGGCCAGCACACCTACACCGCCACCGAATCCATCAGGATGATGCCGGGATTTAGTTATAAACCGGTGGCGGCTGGGGATTATTTTGTGGGGGAGATAGGGGAACCTTTGACTCCGATTCCTCCAATTGAGTTTTTAAGCAAGCCAATCAGTACTGAAAGACAACTTGACTATAGTTTAGAAGTAGGTACAATTAACGGGGATTTTCATGTTGACCTTCATGGCCGTGCTAATTATTCAATCCCGATCAATATACCTCCTGGAACCAATGGGGTTGCACCAAATCTTGTACTAACGTATTCAAGTGGAAATTCAGACGGCTATTTAGGTAAAGGATGGGGATTAGCAGGGTTGTCCTCAATAAGAAGAACTGAAGCCTCCATGCTCCATGATGGTTTTGTGGCCGGAATCACAATGACTAAACAGGATAGATTTGAGTTAAATGGAGAACGTTTAATTGTTGTCGTTGGTCAAAACGGCGATTCAGATAGCGAGTACAGGACTGCTAATGAATCATTTAACAAAATAACTGGTTTTGGCCAGAATGATACTGGTCCTGAGTGGTTTATGGTTGAATCAAAGAATGGTTACAAAAGCTATTTTGGCGATTCTCAGAACAGTAAAAGATGGTTACCTCAAAGCGGAGGGGTATATGAGTGGCATTTAAGAAGAATTGAAGATAATCAAGGAAATTATATAGATTTTTACTATAAATTTGAAAATAATTTTACTTATCTTGACAAGATTGTATATACTGGCAATACACAAAATGAAATAGAACCCTATAATGTAATTCAGTTTAACTATGGTCGCTATGAAAGCTATGATTATTATTATCTTGTTAATGACAGGGTTATTAATGATTTATTGATTTCTAGTATGGAAATTGTTTCGGAGAATAATAGTAGCATTTCATATCACTTTGATTATTTTAGACATTTCTCGCCAATGCTCAATCAAATCGTTTATGAAACTGAAGATGGTCTTTCATATAACTCGACAGTTTTCTCTTATCAAGCAGGACAATCACAACCTTATGATGGTCCAAGTCTCAATGTTCCAGGTTTATATTTACAATTGGGCAATAACTATTACAGTCCAAATCCACCACCTTATTATCCGAACTATAATAGTGGAGGTGGAACAGTCTTGTCAACATATGATTTTAACAATAATGGCAGATCTGATTTTATTAGCTTTAACGATAATAATGTTCAAAATAATTATCACCTGCCTAACCGTTTTATTTTGGGGTATTGGCAGAACACACTGGAGGGGCCTCGTCTGAAATACTCTTTCGAGCAAAGTAATACAAGTCTTTATGGCGAAATGCTGGAGAAATATGTGTTTGGTGACTTTAATGGAGATGGACATATGGATATTGCATTGGCCTTACGCGACAAACAGCAAGACGACACACACTGGAAAGTCCAAATTCTTAGAAATAATCCTCTTGAAAATATCTTTATTGAAGAACAACTGAATCAAAACTACTACCCCGGGCTTTATATCTCAGATCAAAATGCATCTATATATAAAAACTCACATTTTGATGTTGGGGATTTCAACGGGGATGGAAAGGATGAATTAATACTTGTTAGAAGAGTTGCAGATGGCTTGGAATTAAATATCATAAATTACTCTGCTTCAAGTAGTCTTTTTAATGTAAGTTTTTCTGGAACTCACTTTGATCTTACAATAGGCGATTTCGATGGCGATGGAATTGATGAAATAATGGTTCGTGACGAATCCGGATATTCTGTATATGGACTTAGCTCTTTTAACATACCCGATGCTGATTTAAATCTAAAAAACACTGGTGATTTACCTAAATATAATTCTGAGGTTTTGACTGGGCGTTTTAACAAGGACACAAAATCCGACTTACTTGTGTATGATAGTGGTGGATGGAAATTGTTAATATCTAATGGTAAGGGGTTTGATAATAAAGGATTGTATGGCGCAAATTTGTCACCCCCTGGTTATTATGGTGTTAATGTAAAAATAGTAACTGATTTTGACGGAGATGGCCTGTCGGATATCATTGATTATGCTAACAGCGATCATAATCAGGAACTCAATTTGCCTGAAACTATTAATATTCATTACAATAGAGGTGAAGGCCTCTTTGCAATGTCTGTACTACAGGTGCCTGAAAACATCATTGGTGCACCAAATAAACATCTAATTTGGGGTGATTTTGATGGTAACGGATCAGTTGAGCTATTATATAACCAGTACCAGTATGATAAACCTGTTCTGCCACCTTCACCTACCGAAATCATTGTTAACAGTGAGATTATTGATAATGAAATCAACTTGAATAGACAGTTACTAAAGGCTGTAACCAATGGGCTAAATCATAAGACTAATATTTTTTATAATTATGCTGCATATGGAAAGCTGTTAAACAATTATGAACCATGGGAGTGGGTGTTTTCTTTCAATCCGAATTTGCCTCAGCCTTACTTCACTTCCAAACAAGCAAGATATTTGGTTGATAGTGTTTTGTATTATGGGGGGCATGTTTTATCAAAGCAGAGTTATACTTATAATAACCCTGTATATAATCAGCAGAACAAGAGATTCAAAGGCTTTGAAACAACAACAAAAAGCCAAAACAGAGGTGAAACAACTGTATACAAAAAGTCCTTGTTCACGTCTATTGATGCGCTTCTTAAAAGTGAAATTTCAGAGTTTTCTAGAACTGGTGAATTAGCAAGGCATGTAGAATTACGCCACACAACTTTCAATCCATTCAATCAAAACGTTTGGTTTACTTTTGTAAACCAAAAGAACAGCAATGACTTCCTAAATGATGTTCAGATCCAGGAGGTTTTCAACTATTCATTGCCTGACTTACAGTATGGTAACATAAGTCAAAGCACTTCTTCTTTTTATAAGGCTGGAAGTTTGCATGGAATTACATCAAGAAGCTTTAGCAATTACATTAATGCTGGAAGCTGGTGCCCTTCGAAACCGGAGTTGATAGCAACTATTTACTCTAAACCAAATATGCCCGATATATCGCGCACGAACAGCTATGAATACTATACAACGGGAGGAAATTCAGGATTGCTGAGAAAGACTATTTTCAATTCGAACCTGCCAAACCCGGTTACTATTCACAACAAATACAATGAATTTGGCAACCTTTCATTTCAAGAAGTATCAGGAGGTGACATTGAACCCCGTAGTTCGAGCTTTTTTTATGATAATTATGGAAGATATCCGATAAGTGTGTTGAATGCGCTAGGCCATAGTACTCAATTTGATTACGACAATTTGTATGGTAACCTTACAAATTTGGTTGATGTAAAAGGGCTGGAAACAGATTTTCAATATGATGGCTTTGGACGGATTATGCAAATTGAATATCCTGACGGAAAAACTGCTAATGTGACGATTGAATGGAATGACACCTTTTTAACCTCTATCTATCACATATCTACTGCTCAAACAGGGCAGGGAGTAACCAGAGAGTATTATAATAATGTTGGGCAACAGGTAGGTAATTCATATCAGGATTTTTATGGAAACCATGCAAACAAACAGTATGAGTATAATGAATATGGTCAATTGATCAGAGAATCAGAGTTTACGCTTGAACTGCCTAAGTCCGGAGATATTCAATGGATTGATTATACTTACGATGTCAATAATCGACTCAATAGTATCTATTCAGCCTTAAAAGATATATCAATTACGCACAACAAAACCAATACAAGGGTACATGATAACATGATTGAAAAAACTACGATATTGTATCATGATGCGAAAGGCAACTTAACAGGAATTTTCGAAAAGCCTGATAATCAAATTTCTTACACATATGATGCTGAAGGCAAGCCAATAAGTACACATGTGAACGGTGTAGCTTACAATACTACATATGATGCCTATGGCTTTCTTGAAACATACTGGGACCAAAGTGTTGGGCTTATTGAGTTTGAGTACAATTCTATTGGAAATCTACTAAAAAAAACTGATCCGAAAGGAAATATTTTCGAATATACATATGATTTATTGAATCGGGTTAAGAAAGAAATTGTTCATTATGGACGATCTATAGAGTACATATATGATCAAACACCTCTAAGCATCGGCGCATTAAATGAAATTCGGTCATCTGACAATGCTATATTTCAATATGAATATGATCAATTGGGCCGCTTATCGTCAGAGAGTGAATCTGTAAACGGTGACAAACTATCATTCATTTACCATTATGACCAACTCAGCCGATTGTCACAAATTACTTATCCGAACAATTTCAGTATATTACATGAGTACAATGAGTTTGGATATTTAAACAAGATAATAAATAATGACAACAAACAGGAATTGCTTCAAATTTATCAAAGTGATTTGTTTGGACGACCTCTTGAGTATGACTATGGAAATGGCACAAGTACTTTTCGTAGTTTTGACCTCATTAACAGGGTAATAAAGGATATACAGGTGGTTTCTCCATATTATGGATCATCTGATATTTTTAGCTTGACATATACAACTTGTCCGCACAGAAACATAATTGATGGCAGAAAGGATAATATTAGAAAATTGGAGGAAACCTTCACTTACGATTCATATCAAAGGCTTACAAGTGTTACTGGTATTGGCGGTGTACCATCTTTAGATTTTCAATATTTGAGCAATGGAAATATTTCTGAAACAGATCAAGCCATTTACTCTTATGATAATGCCCTTGGTAATCACGCTGTTTCTGCACTGGAACTCAAAATCGGCTCATCTATATCTCCAATTACTCAAACAATTGAATATACGTCTTTTAACAAGGTGAGCAGAATTATTGAGGGGAATTTCGAGTATCTGGTAAAGTATGGGCCTGACAACAGTAGAAAGCAAACTGAGCACTTTGAAGACGGAGTTCTGCAAAAAACAAAACGGTATATGAAGAGCTTTGAAAAAGTTTCTGATTCATATGGATTAAGTGAAAATTCCTTTATCTTTGGGCCTGTCGGATTGGTTGCAATTCATCAAAAAATGAACAATAACGAGGAGCAGATTTTCTACGCACACAGCGATCACCTGGGCTCGGTAATGGGTTTTACCAATCAAGCCGGTGCTGTTTTGCAGGGTAGCCTTGCCAGTTTCGATGTGTGGGGCAACCGGCGTAATCCTGAAACATGGCAACCATACACTACTACCCCTCCTTCATTACTTTTCGACCGCGGTTTTACCGGCCATGAACATATTGAGCAGGCAGGGCTAATTAATATGAACGGAAGGGTTTACGATCCTCTTGTTGCCAGGTTCCTCAGCCCTGATCCATTTATACAAGCATCCACTTATTCACAAAGCTTTAACCGCTATTCCTATGTGGTGAACGACCCGATAAACCTTGTTGACAGGAGTGGTTATTATTGGGAGTATTACGAAGATGAAGATGACAATTACCCTTTCCCTGTGTGGTCTCCAGTCTCTCAGAATTGGTTTCAACAATTAAGCAATGTGTTATCTGATGCATGGAATGAAATAGGAAGTATTTGGAACGATCGGAATGATTTTGACGAAGGCACTGATTTTTTATATACTGAAATGGTAGACAATAACGGGTATTATTTTTTGGATGATCAGTTTGAGTATTATAATGATTATAGTGGTAATGAATATGATGACTTAAACAGAGGAGAAAGAGCCAGTTCGGGGGGGGTAAATGATGTAACCCAATTATTTGGTAAGTATAATGCTGGTTATATTGCAGATGCAAATTCCAACCAATTGTTTCCAAATCAAACATATAATAAAGACAAAGCTGTTACAAGGTATATGGTTGAAGGTGTAGGCGTTTGGGTGTTAGGAATGGTAAACACAGGAGCGACCGCAGTTGCAGGAGGATTAGCAGTAACTTTCCAAGGACAAGAACATATTCTTCGTATGAGTGCCGAGAATTATTTGCAAAATGGACAAGGAATGGGAATTTATGCAATAAATGTTAGTGCTCCAGGAGCTATTCCAAGAGCAATGTTATTTAATGCTGTTGATGGTTCTTCAATAGGTTGGCATCATACTATTGTAAAAGGGGCTCCAACTATGCAGTATCATATTTATTTAAAATTCTTACAAGAACTCAAAACTGTACGGTAGTTATGGATAAGCTTGCTTTAAGAGAAACAAAAAAATATAAGTTAGGTTATTTGAGTATAACAATACTCCTTTCTTCTTTAGTAGTGTATCTATACACAATGAGTAATATAAAAGAAGTGGAAATTAATTATATTTATTTCTTTGTTTACTTGGTTGTTGTATTTCTTGCAAATGTTATCAGAAGAATTATTGTTGATATAGTGTCACTATTATTTTTATTGTTTTTTATAGTGTATTACTTCCTGTAGAAATACAAAAGCCTCGGGAATCCGGCCCCCCAACTGCCGCAAGTTTATAACTTGTGGCCGCACTAAACGCTAACCACAGGCACTTAGCCTGGTAATATCGCCAGCTCGATCTGGTTTACGGCACCGGCAACCAGCGCATTATGCAGCAAATGCTAATCGGCAAAAGCTATACAACCAAGTTCTATGTGGGCGGCGATTATGAGGTAGAGGATAAAGACCGCGAAATAACCCGTGTACATTATATATATGCACCCAGTGGCCTGGCAGCTATTGTACGGCGCGATGCACAAAACAACGATGCCATCAACTATGTGCTGAACGACCATTTGGGCTCGGTGCAGGTGCTGGCCAATGCAGCAGGGCAATTGCTTGAAGAATTTAGTTATGACCCTTGGGGCCTGCGCCGCGATCCTATTACCCTTGATGTGTATGCCTGGGCCCAGATGCCTGTAACCGACATGGAATACGGCTTTACCGGGCACGAACACCTGGATATTTTTATGCTGGTGAACATGAACGGACGCATGTACGACCCTGTTGTAGGCCGCTTCCTCACCCCCGACCCGGTGCTGCAGTTCCCCAACTACACACAAGGCCTCAACCCCTATGCCTATGCATTGAATAACCCCTTGCGCTTTGTTGACCCGGATGGCTACAGTTTGGTTGGACAGTTTTTGGCATTGACTGTAAGCATGGCGATAGCACCGTTTAATCCCTGGTTGGCGATCACTGCTTATTCCGTTATTATGACTGTTGACTACGCCATTGAGCAAGGCCGCAATGTGAAGGCCGGCGAAATTTATGGTTACTTTGTGCAAACTTTTGTAATGAGTGCCATAAGCATGGGTGCAACAAAA
>JAGYLH010000091.1 GCA_018400955.1 Bacteroidales bacterium | reverse complement strand
ATAACCCCATTCATAGCCATGTGTTTTTTCTCCAATTTAGAAGTCTGTAAATTTATAGTCATTTCCCAAAATACTTTTGTATCAATGCCAGTAGTTCATCTTTGTTGATAGGTTTAGCTATATAGTCGTTGCAGCCTGCCTGAATTGATTTTTTCCTGTCGCCCGCAAGGCCATAAGCGGTTTGGGCGATGATGATAACCTCTTGGTTAAATTCCCTGATTTTTCGCACCGCTTCATATCCATTCATGTCGGGCATGCGAATGTCCATCAATATCAAATCAATGTCGGGATTATTGCGGCAAACTTCAACGGCTTCAACGCCTGTCCTTGCATTAAGAATTTCTTTACTGAATGTTTTTACCGTTTCGTCCAACAACATCTCCGACACTTCATCATCTTCAGTAATAAGAATTTTTAGTTTTCTGACAGTTTCGCTTTTCCCAAAAGGCTCATGTTGTTGGACAATGGTTTCTTTTACCGGTTTAGCATTGTATGGTAACGTGAAATAAAATGTTGAACCTTTACCTTCCTCACTTATTACCCAGATTTTCTCCTCATGCTTTTCAATGAATTCTTTGCACAGGATTAACCCCAATCCGGTTCCCTTCTCATTGGCAGTGCCAGCGGTAGATTCACTTTCTTCAATGCGAAAAAGTTTCTCAACCCGTTCTTTAGGGATTCCAATACCATTATCTTTTACCGAGACCGTGCATTTGTTTTCGTCTTTTGTCACCGACAGGATAATCTCACCACCCTGCCTGGTAAATTTGATTGCATTCGAAATCAGGTTTCTCAGTACGGTGTTTATCATAGCCTGATCGGCAAAAACAGTGGCTTTTTGGGGCAATTCTTTTTTAATTGTTATTCCTTTTTGCCCTGCTATATCATCGAACAGCGGGGTGATATTATGAATGAACTCTGTTAAATCGAACTGCTCGGTATTGGGTTCCATCCTGCCGGTTTGGGATTGTGCCCACTCCATAAGGTTCATCAGCAAATTCATTGCCCGATGGGATGACTGCAGAATAATCCTGGCGTATTTCTCTATCCCATCATAGTCCTTTTCGTTGATTCGTTCAACAAGTATTTCACCAAATCCAATAATTGAATTGAACGGGCTTTTCAAATCGTGGGCAATGATGGAAAAAAACTTATCCTTTGCCGCATTGGTGCGAATCAACTCAATTCTGTGTTTATCTATCTCATTGTAGGCTGTTGCAAGTTTGTCGTTTGCATCCTTCAGCTTATTTTTGCTTCTGAAAATGAAAACAATACCTGCAATGGTAAATAGCAGTATGATTAAGCCTGTTAGAAAAGCAAATCGCCAATATGAGATTTCTTGTTTATGTATCAGACTCTGGAGCATTTGCTCTGATTTTAACTGCTCTTCCTTTTTTTCGAATTCATATTGCGCATAAAGAAAGGCAGTTTTTATTTCTGTTTCTTGATTATAGATGCTTTCGGATTGTTTGTAGAATTCCTTGAACGTGGTATAAGCCATTTGAGTGTTGCCCAGCTTATCGTAAATCTGACTGATTAATAAATAAAAATCGCGCAAAAGTGTGCCGTGGCTTGCCTGTTTTGCAAGCTGCAGTCCTTCTTTTGCCCATTCTAATGCATCCTTGTGTTGATTTTTATTAATTAAAACTTTTGATATGCCTAATATTGCAGAACACTGATATTCGATACCTTTTGATTTTTCAGCATATGAAAGGGCTAATTGATAGAAATTCTCAGCCGAATTAAAATCTCCCAGTTTTAAGTAATTGTTTGCTAAAAAATTATACGACTCAGCAATAGTTTGATTGGATGCTTGCTTTTTAAAGTATTCTAAAGCTTCGTTGTGTTTACTTATTGACTCCTCGTAATTGTTTAATTCATAATAAACCCGTCCAATGGCGTTTAAAGTCTTCATATAGATATGTGTGTCCATTATTTCATGACTGATTGTTTTGGCCTGGTTTTGATATTCAAGTGATTTTTGATATTCTTTCTGTTCAAGATATATTAATCCAATGTTGTGTAATGCTACAGATTCACCTCTTCGATAGGAATTTTGTTCTGATGTTTTAAGTGACATAAGATAATATTCAAGCGCTTTTGCATGGTTGCCATATTGAAAATAAACATTGGCAATTCCATTTGTAGCCCTCACCTTACAATCCGGGAAATCAATCTTGTTGGACAACTCCAAAGCTATTCCATAAATAGCTAAAGCTGTATCATATTGTGCTTTAATCCAATATCCTGTAGCTTTATGGATACATCCAATGCAAACACCTTTTTGATAATTAATCTTATTTCCATAATGGATTGCTGCCTGAGCATATGCAATGCCTGAATCAACATTTGAAATTATTTTTTGAAATGCTTTTTCATTCAGTGAATTAACAAAAGAGGTGTCAATTACTTCTGGTTTAAAACTGTTCTCTGCACTTGCAAGATGATTGGATATACAGAGCAAAACAGCACAAATCAGAAAATTTTTAGTAAAAATGGTGTATCCGTTCATTGTATTAATTTTTATACATGGATTCAAGTAAATGATGCAGTTTAATAGCTCTCCATGACTGTTTTTTTTTGATCTTGATCATCCAATTATTTCAGATTGTGTTGCATCAGTTTCAACAATTCCGTTTTTTTTATCGGTTTCGTAATGTAGTCGTTGCATCCCGATTTGATGGCTTTTTCCCTGTCGCCCGTTAATCCATAGGCTGTTTGTGCAATGATAATTACATCTTTGTTAAACGCTCTGATTTGTTTGGTGGCTTCATATCCATCCATATGGGGCATGCGAATATCCATCAATATCAAATCAATATCGGGATTATTGCGGCATACTTCCACGGCTTCAACGCCAGTCCTTGCAATTAAAATTTCTTTGCCAAATGCTTTTATGAAACTACCAATCAACATTTCCGATACTTCATCATCTTCGGCAACAAGAATTTTTAGTTTTCTGACAGTTTCGCTTTTCCCAAAAGGCTCATGTTGTTGGTCAATGGTTTCTTTTACTGGTTTAGCGCTGTATGGTAACGTGAAATAAAACGTTGAACCGATGCCTTCTTCGCTTTCAACCCAGATTTTACCGCCCAGCATTTCCACATATGCTTTTGAGATTGCCAAGCCCAGGCCTGCTCCCTGATAGGCCATTTTATCAGCAATATCAGCCTGAATAAAACGCTCAAATATAGCTTCCTGTCTGTCTTTTGGAATGCCAATTCCTGTGTCTTTGACATAAAACTCCAGTTCGAGGGCCTCATTGTACCTTTTTAGGTGATAACCAAATTCAATGGCTCCTTCCTTGGTGTATTTTATGGCATTTTTTACCAGGTTGGTCAAAATGGCATACACCTTTTCGCGATCGGTTTTGATGGTTGCTTCCTTTTGAGACAATGTGTTGCTAAAAGAGAGCTTTATCCCTTTGGTTTCTGCCTCGGGCTTAAAGAAAGTGTAAATATACTCGATTTGCATATTAATGTTTGATTCCTTCACATCGAGTTCCATCAGACCGGCTTCAATTTTTGAAATATCAACAATATCGTTGATGATATTGAGCATCCGCTTCCCGCTTTTCTCTATGATTCCAATAAATCTCTGCTGCTCATCGCCTGTGCGGTCAGGTTCTTTCAGCAATTCAGCAAAGCCCAGGATGCCATTCATCGGTGTTCGTATTTCGTGGCTCATATTGGCAAGGAAAGCTGTTTTAAGGCGGTCGGATTCTTCGGCTTGTTCTTTGGCAACAATAAGTTCTTTTTCTGCTTTTTCCCTTTGTTTTATCTGCTTTTCCAGTTCATGTGTGTGTTTTTTTAAATCCGCATAGTTTTTCACATTGTCAATGATATGTGCTGCCTGGTTTGCAAATGCCTGAAGCATATTCAGCTCATCATCGATAAAAACGCGGGCTGTTTCAGTCGAAGATAAAATCAATACACCAATACTCATTTCCCTGATCTTAATGGGGTAGTAAAGAACAGTTCTGAGTTGCCTTTGGTCAACAATATTCTTTTCTTCTGGTGTTAGTTTGGTTGTTAATGCATCCTCCATGAGCACATATTTTCCTGTTTTCATGGCTTTTTGCAAATGGGGATGATTTTTCAAATAGGCTTTTCTCAATTCACCTGGAAAATTGTCAGGAAGAGCTGGTGTTGTAGCAGAAAGATTGATGGTTTCATCATCTGTTTTGAGGTAAATAGCTCCGGTATCCAGCCCCAGAAGTTTGATGGCATTGTCCACAACCATTTGCATGATCACGTTCTGATCGATGGTTGATGTTATCTTCCTGCTTATATCAAGCAAAGATTCAAGACGCTGATTGCTTTTGAGTAAGGCTTCTTCTGCCTCTTTGCGTTTGGTAATATCTCTGATGATGCCAGTAAATCCAGTTACTTGATCATTTTCTATCAATTTACGGGAGGTGTCTTCGAACCATATGGTGTTGCTTTCACGGCTTGCCAACCTGAACACTGACTTTACAGGAGTATCCTGTTCGAAAGATTTTTGGAGGTCGCTTAGGACTTCTTCAACATCATCAGGGTGTATATATTCATGAATATGGTGGCCGATCATTTCCTCGGGAGTAAAACCATACCTGGAAACATTATTGGAAACAAAAGTAAAATAACCTTCCGTATTCATGGAATAGATGATATCCGGGGTGTTTTCTACGAGGTTTTGGTAATTGTTTTGGCTTTTACGCAGGGCTTCTTCTACGTGTTTTCGCTCTGTAATGTCTTGTGCCGCTCCCCAAAGTTCAGCAATTTTTTTGTTTTCATCAAAAACAGCTTCGCCGCGCACCCACATCCAACCATTGCTATTGTCTTTTCGTATAGTTTTTAGCTCAAGCTCATAAGGTATTCCGGTTTCCCGGGTTTTTGCCAGGGATGTGGATAAAATGTCCCAGCTTTCTGGGGTAAACAATTTTTTATGCTCCGGATAGGGTGGAGGTGGCATTTCAGGGTCAAATCCATACATCTTGTAAATTTCTTCCGTCCATACTACCTCATTTGTATCAATATCAAGATACCAACTTCCAAGATGAGCAATTTCCTGTGCTTTAATTAGTTCTATTTGATTGCGTTCGGCCTTTTCTTTGGCCTTTAATAGCTCAAGTTCGGCATTCTTTAAATCGGTGATATCGGTAGCAAATACACAAATACCAACTATTTCACCTGAATCGTTCTTTACAGGCACTTTGGTTGTCAACAGCCAACGACTTGAACCATCAACGCCTGTCAAGGGTTCAACAATATTATGCTTTGGTTTTCCTGATTTTATAACTTCTAAATCATCTTCCCAGTATTGATCGGCCATGTCAGGATAAATCTCTTTCGTGTGACGGCCTTCAATCTGCTCACGCGTTAAACCTGTGGCTTTGGCAACACTCTCGGTAACCCTGATGATATTGTTGGAACAATCTTTAAAGTAGATGAGTGTCGGGTCATTATTGAGCAAAATATTCTGATCATTTATTGTGTTTTGAAGTTTTTGCTGAACTGATTTTTGCTCAGTTAGATCAAATGCTGTGGCGGCAATGTATTTTGGTTTGCCATAGGAGTCATTTATAACAGCCAAACTCATTAGCATAGGGAATTCCTGCCCGTTTTTATGCAAATGAGGAATTTCAACTGCTTCAATATTTCTTTTCTTCAATGCGTCCTCTATTGTTTTTCTTAATAAAGGCATCTGCGCATCACTGTGAAATATGTCAAGCTTACTGCCAATAAGCTCTTTAGCTGTATAGCCGTGTATTTGAGCGAAGTAATCGTTAACATAAACAATATTGCCATCCGGATCAGTTATTACACTCCCATAAAGTGCTTTTTCAGTAATTGTAAAAAATTTTAGATACTCTTCTTCTGCTTGTTTGCGCTCGGTAATATCCTGAAATAGACCGACGATAATTTCCTTTTCAAAATAGCCAGATACAGCAACCGTTTTAACTTCACCGTTTTTACATGTTACTTCGTATTCTTTAACCCTTGTTGGGATATCATTTTTAATCGATTGTTCTACTTTCCTGTTCCAATCATTGAGTGTGGATTTCCTGTAATGGGGGTCAGGATATGCCCGCTCATACCATTTTTCAATAGTGGGGATGTCTTGTATCGTATATCCATATACTTGAATGAATTGCTTATTCAGATAGATGGTTGTTCCATCTACCCCTGCAATTACAGTGGGTATGGGTGAGTTTTCGAGGGCATTGCGAAATTTTCTTTCGCTTTCTTCGGCTTTTTCTTTGGCGTGCAATAATTCTTTTTCTGTTTTTATCCGATGTGTAATGTTGCGCCAGGTTACATGCAACATATTTTGCCCTTTTATCACAATTGGCATAAGCACAATATCCACAATAAACTCCACATTGTCTGATCCGATATGAATCCAGTCAAAGCGGCACAATCCATTTTCATAGGCCGATTGAATCATTTCGTGTGCAAGTTCATCTGATTTGCGACCATTCAACTGAAATTCTGGTGAGATAGAAGCAGGTGTTTTATTCAGAAATTGTTCGCGCGTAGTTTTTAATAAATCCAATGTCGCTTGATTGCATTCTGCAAAAACGCCGGAATTATCAACGAGTAAGATAGCATCGGAGGAATCTTCGAAAAGTTTTCTAAAGGTTTCTTCGCTTTCTTCAGCTCTTTCTTTGGCTGCAATGAGTGCCTTTTCAAGTGCTTTTTGCTCAGTAATATCTTTAAAAACGCAATAGGTTTGTTTAAAATTTCCTTCCGGGGTATAGCTAACGCTGCCTTCAAATGACACATCGATATAAGTGTTGTCCTTTCTTCTGAGTTTAAACTGAACATCATAAACGTAGCCGCGTTTTATAAAAGCCGGGAAGTTGATTCTGAAATGTTCAACAGAATCCGGATGCAAAAAATCGCCAAACCATTCTCCGATCACTTCGGCCCTTTCGTAGCCGAGTGTTTTTGTCCACATCGGGTTTATGTCAATAAAGCAGCCATTTTCATCCAACGATTGGTAAGATAGTGGAGCGTTGTTGTACAATGCCCGATATTTTTCTTCGCTTTCTTCGGCTATTTTTTTGGCATTTAAAAGGGCTGTTTCGCTGTTTTTAATTTCGCTAATGTCCTGATGTGCCCCCAACATTCTTATGGGCTTTCCGGCACTATCGCGAATGGCTAATCCACGACAATGTATCCACTTTGTTGAACCGTCTTTGTGGATGTACCGCACAATCTGATCGTAGGGATGGTTTGGATTTTCGCAATGCTTTACGAAGTTTTCATTTGCGACTTTCAAATCATCCTGGTTTATTATACCTTTCCATGCACTTGATTTATGCGGCATTTCATCGGGATTATAGCCCAATACTGTCCAGAATCTGGCATTCATCCATTCGTTTTCCGGATTTTCCAAATCCCAGTACCAAAGACCGTCTAGAGAACATTCCTGTATAAAATCGAAAATTCTTTCATCAGACTGGATTAATTCGTAAAGTTCCTTTTTTAGATACATAGCGTTGGTTTTTCATTGGTATTGGTTGTCAATAATTTAATAGCCATGTGTTTATATTTCTGCCGTTAGTTTAGCGGTAAATTTTAATTATTACCCAAAATACTTTTGTATCAATGCCAGTAATTCAGATTTTTTAAGCGGTTTTGTTATGTAGTCGTCACAGCCTGCATTGATCGCTTTCTCCCTGTCACCCGTCAGGCCATAAGCGGTTTGGGCGATGATGACAACTTTTTTGTTAAACTCCCTGATTTGTCTGGTGGCTTCGTATCCACCGATGTTGGGCATGCGAATATCCATCAATATCAAATCAATGTCGGGATTGGCGCGGCAAGCCTCAACGGCTTCAAACCCTGTCCTTGCTTTCAAAATTTCTTTGCCAAACATTTCGATATGCCTGCTAAGCAACATTTCCGATACCACATCATCTTCGGCAATCAGAATTTTTAGTTTTCTAACATCATCGTTTTTCTCCGAAAGTATATGTTGGCGGGCAATGGTTTCTGCAACTGGTTTAGTATTGTATGGCAAGGTAAAATAAAATGTGGAGCCTTTGCCTGCTTCGCTTTCAACCCAAATTTTGCCGCCAAGTAGTTCCACATAAGCTTTGGAAATTGATAATCCAAGACCTGCGCCCTGATAGGCCATTCGGTCTTCAATGTCGGCCTGAACAAATCGCTCAAATATGGCTTCCTGCCTGTCTTTCGGGATTCCAATCCCGGTGTCTTTTACATAAAATTGCAGAGACGCAATGCTTTGCGTCCCTGCAATTTTATACCCAAATTCTATTGAACCTTCATGGGTGTATTTTATGGCATTTTTTACCAGGTTGGTTAGAATGGCATACACCTTTTCGCGATCGGTATTGATGGTTGCTTCCTTTTGAGACAATGTGCTGCTAAAAGAGAGCTTTATCCCTTTGGTTTCTGCTTCGGGCTTGAAGAAAGTGTAAATATACTCGATTTGCATATTGATGTTTGTTTCTTTCACATCAAGTTCCATCAGTCCGGCTTCTATTTTGGAAATATCAACAATTTGATTGATGATATTCAGCATTCGGGCACCACTTTTCTCTATGATTCCAATAAATTTCTGCTGCTCATCGCCTGTAAGGTCAGGTTCTTTCAGCAATTCAGCAAATCCCAGGATGCCATTCATCGGTGTGCGGATTTCGTGGCTCATATTGGCAAGGAAAGCGGATTTAAGGCGGTCGCTTTCTTCGGCTTTATCTTTGGCAGCAGTTATTTGTTGTTCCTGTATTTTTTTCTCAGTTATATCCCTGCAAACCACATATGCTCCTGTATAGTTATTATTGGCGTCATAATTAAATTTTGCATTGTCTTCACGCCAAATATAATGACCTTGTTTATGTTTTACACGATAAGAATAAATCAGCCCTTGTTTTTTCTCCTCAATTGCCTTGAAAATTTCCGAAACCGTATCCCTGTCATCAGGATAAATTAAATCAACAATATCTTCTGTTGTTCGGAAAATTTCTTCTTTAGCACTGTACCCTAACTGATTTTCATAGGCAGGAGAAACATAAATAATTTGAAAATTTGAATCAAATACAATTATTCCATCCGATGTGTTTTCTCCAATTAGTCTGAATTTTCTTTCGCTTTCTTCGGCTTTATCTTTGGCAGACAACAAATCCTGAACGAACTTCTTTCTTTGAATACCCATGCTGATCTGTGAAGATACAAATTTCAGAATCTCTTTGCTTCCATCGTTATAGGCATCGGGGTTATGATAATCCTGAACTGCTAATACACCAATGATATCCGACCCCGAAAACAATGGCACCCCAAGCCAAACTTCACTCAGGGTTCCCACCTGATCAATTTCACCTGATTTTATTAAGTTTAAGATTGCGGGCTTTTTCAACAGCAATGGCATTCCCTTTTTGATTACGAGCCCTGTCACTGATTTATTGGCGCGCCATGTTTCAATCTTATCCTTCTCATCAGCCTCATAAGGAATGGAAAACAAGTCATTTACCTTATCATAAAAAGCAATATAGAAATTTGTAGTGTCAATGAGTTTATTAAGTACTATTTTTATGCTTGTCACCAAAGCTTCCAAATCCTCAGAAACAAAGGATGCATTGGCTATCTGAAAGAGTACTTCCTCCTTAAGTTCTTTGCGTTTTTGATCAGTAATATCAACTGCCGTTGAAAGTATGCGCTCTGCGCCATCAATAACCAAGGGCCTTAATGTAACCAACTCCCAGAAAACCTCACCGGTCATTTTCCTGCTTTTCCACTCAAATGCCTGAATATCTTCGCGGGCAGCCTTTTGAATCTGTTCTTTAGCATCTTCCAGAGAATAGGGTGGCTCCATCCAGAAATCATTTTGCTGCAGAGCTTCCAGGCTGTCGAAACCATAAGAAGTGAATGCTGTATTGTTTGCATTGATAATCTCACCTGTATCTATGTCATGAATCATAATGGAAACAGGGGATTTGGCAAAAAGCGTCTCAAAATGCAATTGGCTTTCTTCAGCTTTTTCTTTGGCCTTGATTAATTCTTGTTCTGATTGCTTGCGTTCGGTTATATCTTGTGCCGCTCCCCATAAACCTATTATTTTGTTGCCTTCATCTAAAACGGCTTCGCCACGCACCCACATCCAACCATTACTATTGTCTTTTCGTATAGTTTTAAGCTCAAGCTCATAAGGTATTCCGGTTTCTCGTGTTTTTGCCAAGGATGTAGATAAAATTTCCCAACTTTCGGGCGTAAACAATTTCATGTGTTCGGTATAGGGTAGCGGTGGCATTGCAGGGTCAAAACCATACATCTTGTACAATTCTTCCGTCCACACCACTTCATTTGTTTCCACATTAAGATACCAACTTCCAACATGGGCGATTTCCTGAGCTTTTATTATTTCTATTTCATTGCGCTCGGCTTTTTCTTTGGCTTCAATGAGCTCCACATTTGCCTGATTGAGTTCTTCGTTTTGCGCAGCTATTTCTTCGCTTTTTTCCTGGAGAATTAGCTCTGATTGCTTTCGTTCGGTGATATCAAGAGCGGTGAAGATTACCCCTTTTGACAAATCACCGGAATCCACTGGAGTAGAATTTAAAAGGATATTAATGATTTGGCCATCTTTTCGTTGCCAGCGTGTTTCAACTGATCCGGTGCCATGTTTGGTAATTTGCGTATATTTTTCCCGGCCAACGAAATCGTACTCCTCCTGTGTTGGGTATAAAATCCTTGCGCTCTTACCAAGCAGTTCTTCCATATGATAACCAGTCATTTCGCAAACTCTCGGGTTGACATCACCGAAAGTCCGGTTGTACAAAACACCAATTCCCGCAGGTGCCACGCGGAAGATACTCTTCAACTTTTCTTCGCTTACTTCTACTTTGTTTTTGGCTTCAATAAGTTCCTTATTTGCTTGATTAAGTTCCTCGTTTTGAGCAATCATTTCTTCGTTTTGAGCAGCTATCTCTTCATTCTTCTCCTGAATCAATCGTTCAGTCTGCTTGCGCTCAGTAATGTCAATTACGGTTGCTATAAAATGAAGCGGTTCGCCATTTTCGTTGCGTTGGAGTGAAACGCTCTCATCAGCCCAAATGTGTGAGCCATTCTTAGAGATGTATCTTTTTTCGAACCTGACTGAATCTTTTTCACCCACCGCCAAACTATCAAGTAGCTTTTGAATGGTCGGGATATCTTCTTCGGGTGTAAGGTCGTGCCATTTTTTGTTTTCCAATTCCTGACGGTTGTAGCCAAGTATTTTACAATATGCCTCGTTAACATTTATTTCCCCTGAAGGTAAAATAATTGATTTCCCGGCATTGGCCGCTTCAAATATTGCCTTGAATTTTTGTTCACTATCTTTTAAGTTTTGGGTAATCTTTTCTTGCTTAACCTTTTGAAGAGCCAATTCGCTGATAAATTCTGTCATATTGAGCAGGAAATCCATGGCGGTTTTTACCTTTTCTTCTGACACTACCGGCACTTTATTGAGTAAATCGAGGTATCTTTTCTCATCGAAACCAAATGCTGCTGCTTGTTTTTTGAAAAAAGCAAGATCGGGCTGTTCAAAAAAGAACTGCCCCGAAAACAAATTGGCAACATGTTCCCCATTAATTTTCAATGGCACAGCCACATCCATCAGGCCATTCAGGCATTTGTAAGCATGGTATTTTTCACCCTTTTCCAACTTGTTTGCCAGAACCGTATCGCTGATAGTACATCTTTTTGATGTTTCAGGATTGATTCGGTGGAATTCGGTACACATCGGCCGCCATCCCGATTTGGATAATATTTTGCCCTCGAGGTCGAGGATTGCAGTAACAAACCCTGTTGATTTGTTGAAGCCTTCCAAAAGTGTGTCGATTTTCTTTAAATCGATTAGTTGGCTGATATCTGTTTTCATCTTTGGTTTGTTTGAGGGCGTGAATTTTAGCATTGGCAGTAGCAACTGTATAAAACAAACAAAGTTTATATCCCCATCATACGCAATTATGCTCTCTCCAGCTTTCTCACCATTTTTAACTCCCAAAAATAGAAATAATGGCTGAGTTTTCAAACAATTATCTTTTACGTGTTTCGCAATGCAGTCATGCTGCCTGTAAGCCGAAAAATTATATCTGATTTGGGTGTGGTTTGAAAAATGCGGCAAGGTACTGCAATAGCATGCAAGGCATGTTTACACGGTTTTTTTTGCGAATTATATCTTAGTGAAACTTCCAAAATAATTTCCCCAATGATTTATTTCCCCAATTTGAAAGACTGCCTCACCCATATGATTGACGTTAGCAGCTGAAATTGATCAAATCAGTATCAGATGTCC
>JAGYLH010000090.1 GCA_018400955.1 Bacteroidales bacterium | reverse complement strand
ATTTATTGAAATCGATAACAACAAATGTATCCTCTGTTCAAGATGCATACGTATCTGCAAAGAAGTAGTTGGTGCCAGTGCTTTGGGTTTGATCAACAGGGGATTTAAGAGTTATGTGGCCCCCAGCATGGGATTGCCCTTGCAGGAAACAAGTTGCGAAAGCTGTGGCATGTGCATTACCACTTGCCCAACAGGTGCGATTTCTGAGAATTATGATTTTAAACCAGGGCCTTATAAACTAAGTCCTATCGAAGTGGTTGATATGCTTGGCAGCGAAGGTTATGAAATGAACCTGCTGCATTATCGGGGATTATTCTACGGCGCTGAGCCTCGTACAGGGGAGATTAACCGCGCCGGATTGATCAACCGAAAGGCATTTTTTGGCTACAAGCAATTTAATCGTGCCGACAGGCTCAAGCAACCGTTGTTGAAGCGTGACGGAAAGTTTGTGCCCATCACTTTTGATGAAGCCTATGATTTGATTGTTGAAAAAATTAAGCAAGTTAAACCTGATGAAAATGGCTTTTTCGCAGGGGCCCGACTTACCAACGAAGAGCAATACCTCATCCAGAAACTGGCCCGTGGTGCTGCCAAGACAAACCATATTAGCAGTTTCCACTATATGGGACGAGGCGAAGGCTACTTCCAGAATTCCAACGAAAACACCCCCTTCTGCGACCTGCGGGGAGCCAGCAAAGTTTTTGTGGTGGGTGGTGAGTTTCATCTTGACCATCCTGTGATAAATCAAATTGTTTTCACAACCAAACACCGCGAAGGTATTGAAGTGGTGCATATTGCCGATAAATCTAACAGCAGTTTCAGCAAAAAGGCAGGTCAGCAGATTGATGTCGATAACTATTTCTATTTCTTCAAGGCTGTGAACCACTACATCATTAGCAAAGAGCTTGTAGATCAGTCTTATATTTCCAGTCGCACCTATGATTATGATTTGTATAGTAAGCAATTACTGAAGAACGATTATAAGCAGTTGGTCATGCTTTCGGGCAGCACCGAAGCTGCTGTTGAAGGTTTCGTCAATAGCTGGGTAAATGAAATGAACCCGGTAATTGTTTTCCAGGAAAAATATGTGTCAGCCAACGCCAGCATGGCACTGCATAATCTGGCAATGCTTACCGGAAGACTTGGAAAAACAGGTTCAGGGTTGATTGCACTGAAGGAAACTAACAATGCGCATGGCATTTTCGATATGGGAGCCTGCCACAAAATTGGGGTAGGGGCCGAGCCCATTCTTGATGAGGAGTTGCAATTCCAAATGGGAAAGAAATGGGGGGTAATGGATTTACCATTTACCATCAATAGCCTGTATAAAATGTTTACAGGTGGCAGGATTAAAAACGCCTTTATTTTTGGTGAAGACCCGGTAGGTTGTGCCATAAATAAAACAGATGTAAAGCAATGGTTCGGCCGAACGAAATTTGTTGTTATTCAAGATTTTATCCTTACAGAAACGGCACAAATGGCCGACCTTGTGTTGCCTGCTACTTTTCCTTGGGAATCGGGCGGCAGCTTTACCAACAGCTTACGCAAGGTGCAGAAAACAAATAAGCAAATGGACGCACCCACGGAACGGAATGGCTTTGAGCAATTGCGCGACCTGTTGGCACGTTTCAACCTCAATACCACACCGGCACCAGCTGATGCGCTTAACGAAGCTTTATCGCTTATGCCCAAAAGGGGAGATTTCAAGGACTTGCGTTTTGAATACAAGGAAAAGGACAACTTCAATAGGTTGTTCGAACATGGCTGCGATGCGCTCAACAAGCTGGTGGATGAAGAGTTTGTAGATAAATTGGGGTGGTAGTTTAACTGCTATGAATCAGAAGAACAGCTCCGGAATAATGCACCGTGTAATCGATGCGTGGATAGATATTGATGCACAACCTGAAGAAGTCTGGGATATACTCGTGGACTTCAAATCATGGGAATTATGGAATTCCTTTATTCCAATGGTCGAAGGAAATCTACAGGTGGGAGAACATATGCGCATCAAGGTTGTTCCACCTGGTTTGAAACCAATGATATTTGAGCCAGAAGTATATGAAGTAATACCTTACAAAAAGATTCTCTGGGGTGGAAGTTTTCTTAAGGTTATATATCGTGGAGATCACGCTTTTCAAATTGAACTTGCCCCGGAAGGCAAAACTCGATTCAGGCAAATTGAAAGATTTAGGGGCCCAATGGTTTTATTTATGGGCAATATGATAAGAAAAACTGAGATTGGTTATCATCAAATGAATCTTGCGCTTAAAGAACAGGTTGAAAAAAATAAACTTGAGAAATAGTATGGCACAAGTATTACAATAAATAGAAAATCGCTGCATAATATTGTGCATGAGATGATAGCGTGCATCTTGGCTAATTGAAGATATGTAATACAATTAAGCATTGTGTTAAGCAGATGGGAACGCACTTCTAATCCCTGGCTTGCCGGCAGGTGCTACTGCACATTTCCGCTGACCGTTTAAAAAAAAGAGGCTTATTTTTATTCAGTCCAAATAAAAATATACTATTTTTGTGCATTAATCCTTACAGGAAAAAAGAATCTAAAAATACCTACAAATCTATATAGCTATGGTAATTGAAGAACAAAAAGTCGGCATACTGACTTACAACATACACATTGAAGATGTTCATGGTGAGTTACTTGAACAAGCAAGTGAAGACAATCCCCGCACCCTTTATTTGGCACAGGCCGTCTGCTTAAAAGCTTTGAAAACAAACTGATAGGCCTTAAAACAGGTGATTCCTTTGAGTTTGTGCTCAATCCCGAAGAAGCCTTTGGCAGCCAACGCGAAGATATGGTCATGGAAATTCCTGTTTCAGCCTTTATGGTTGATGGTGAAATCCGGGAAGGCATGCTTGAAATTGGCAAAACCATTCCCATGATGGACAGCGAAGGCAATGCCCTGAATGGGACAGTAGTTGCTGTGATTGGTGATAAAGTAACCATGGATTTTAACCATCCCCTGGCCGGAAAAAGTCTATATACTTTTGGGAATGTTTTGCATGTGCGCGAAGCTACCGAAGAGGAACTAAACCCTGCTCCAAGCGGTTGCGGTTGTGGTACACCTAATGATGCTTGTTGTGGCGGAAGTGAATCGCACGAACACCAGCACCATCATCACGAACACCAGCATTAACGACAAAAAAAAGAGGCTCTTTGGCCTCTTTTTTTTGATTACTCCTCTAGTCAAGGTTGTGATTGTGAATTGTTTCACCCTTTTCATCAATCAGGGGGGCATTTTTGATTGCATGCACAAGTGCTCCCAAACCTATCATCATAAAGGAAATTACAATGATTAGTGCAATCATGTCGATAAGTTTTAGAAATTAAGCGATCCTTTATTTAACGTTAACAAATGTATAAAAATTTTACGACGGAATTAGAATTCTGGTAAAAGATATCCTTAATTTATTAACAATTCCTTGACATTGAGGGATTATTATCAAATCGATAAGCCTGGAGACCTGTCTTATCATCTTAATAAACTGCACATTAAGATAATATTTTATAAAAGTAGTTACATGATAGATGAAAGTTAAAAGATAAAGGGAAAAAGATAAAAGACCCTCAGCATAACCGCATATGGGCCCCAGAACAATAACAACCTGGAAAAAGCCAAAATTTCAGGTTTTGATTACTATTATGCAAAATGTTGAATATGTGATATTTGGCGTATTTTCAAAAAAGTAGTTACAGGACAGGAACTACAAAAGAAGAAACAAAATGCACTACAAAAGCAACACTCGTAAATTCAAGGGCACAAACCCACTTTTGTCTTTGTACCCTTCGATGCTTCGAATTCGCTCAGCACGTTGCCTCGCTCAAGGCATCGCTTTTATCTTTTTACTTTTAGCTTAATTCAGAATCCAAATATCAGGGCATAAAAATGTATTCCCCAACACCAATAGGGATATTGAGCCAATACCACACGAGCAATAAAACGACCCACATAAAGAACAAAATAATGGAATAGGGTATAAGCAGTGAAATGATGGTGCCGATACCGATGTTCTTATTGTACTTATGAATCCACCCGAGCAGGAGCGGGAAATAAATATACAAGGGGGTTACGGCATTGGTAATTGAATCGCCTATGCGATAAATCAGCTGAACGAAGGCAGGACTGTAACCCAATTGGGCCAGCATGGGAATGAAAATCGGGGCAAAAATGGCCCATTTGGCTGATCCGCTTCCCAAAAAAATATTTAAGGTAGCTACAAGAATCATAAACAAGATAAACATAACCGGACCTGTCAGGCCAGTTGATTCGAGGAAACCAGCACCTTTAATCGCCATAATGGTATCGAGCCGCGACCAGTAAAACAGATTAATGAATTGGGCCACAACCAGCATGAGGACAATATAACCCGAAAGCTCCTTCATGCCATGCTCCATCTGCTTGAGCACATCATTGGGCACCTTTATGGCACCTGTAGTTTTACCATAAAAATAGCCTGGGATTGCAAAGAAAAAGAACAGTATCGGGATTAAACCACGTAAAAATGGAGATGGCACAATGCCTCCTGTTTCCTGGTTTCGCAGGGGTCCCCATTCAGGTGCCACCAGCAAAACAACAAGTGTAGAATATATCAACAAGGCCACTCCAGCCCTTTTCAGGCCTTTTCGCTCTATATTGGTTAAGGAAGTTTGTGTTGTGGCAGGCACAACATCACCAATTATTTCAAACTGCTGGCATCGTGGAATGGTGTATCGTCGTGCTATAAAAGCCCCACCAAAGCCTAACATCAGGGTGGAAACGATCATAAAATACCAATTGGCCGTGGCACTCACTTCCGGCATATTGCCCATTTTGTCGGTAATTTCGGTGCTTATACCAGCCAGTAACACATCCGTTCCGGCAATGAAGAAGTTAGCCGTGAAGCCTGCCGTGGCCCCTGCATAGCCGGCAACCAGGCCAGCAATAGGGTGCAGGCCCATTTGCATAAAAATAAGTGCTGCAATAGGCGGCACAATTACAATGCCTGCATCTGAGCCAATATTGCCACAGGCACCGATAATAAAAATAACGGGGAGCACAATCTTTTTAGGAACTGCAAAAGCAATGGTACGCATCACCACCGTTAGCAAGCCACTGCGCTCAGCAATGGATACACCCATCAACATCACCAATACCAAACCAAATGGCGCAAAATGTGCAAAATTGGTTACCATTTGTTCGAGAAATCGCCTGAGACCATCACCCGACATCAGGTTTTGGGCCACTATTTCTTCTCCAGTACCTGGCTGAATGGCACTCACTCCAAAAAAGGCTGCTACGCCGCTAAAAACAATGACCAATATACATATCCAGATAAAAATCCAAAACGGATGGGGCAGTTTGTTGCCCATGTCTTCTATCCAGCCCAAAACACCTTTTGATCGAGGGGGTTGGCTTAGTTGATCAGACTGATTTCCTGTGGTTTTGTGGTTTGCCATAGAACTAATTTTTAGTACAGTTTTTGGTAAAAATTGTCAACAGACCTATTTCGGTTCGGGCAAAAATAGGAATTTGATGCAGAGGATTTACATAGGCTTATATTTTATAATCAGTCTAAGCAGTATTGTCCTCAGGTGGAGTTCCAATTAAATCTCTTAGCTTTGCGCATACATTCCCAACTAACCGCTATGGCACCACAACGACCCGATCTGCTCAACAGGAAGTTTTCTTTTAACGATACTTCTTTTACCAATTTAATGAAAAAGCGCATATACCATGTGCTGCTGGTGTCCTCTGTTTATGACGCTTTTATGCTTGAGGATGATGGCCGGATTGATGAACAGATTTTTAATGAATATGTGTCGCTCAACCTGCGTTATCCGCCAAACTTTATTCTAACCACCAGCGAGCAGGAAGCCAATGAAAAGCTCGAAAATGAAGACGTTGACCTGATTATCATCATGCTTAGTGCCGAGGAAAAGGAGACCTATGTGCTGGCAGAAAAGATAAAAAGTAAATACCCTGATATCCCCATTGTGGTTTTGGCCCCTTTTTCGCGCGAGCTCAACCTGAAGATTGACCGCAAGGAACTAAAGTCGGTTGACTATGTGTTCAACTGGTTGGGAAATGCTGACCTGCTTTTGGCCATCATCAAGCTGATTGAGGACAATATGAATGCCGATCACGACATCCGTGATGTGGGCGTGCAATGCATTTTGCTTGTGGAAGATTCAATTCGCTTCTATAGCAGCTATTTGCCAACAATTTATAAGATTATTTTCAAGCAATCCAAGTCTTTTATGACCGAAGGCCTGAATGAGCACCAGAAAATGTTGCGCATGCGGGGCAGGCCCAAAATACTCTTGGCAACCAATTATGAGGAAGCCATTGATTATTACAAAAAGTACAAACAAAACCTGCTCGGGATTATTTCGGACGTTTCCTATATGCGCGAAGGTAAAACCGATTCGCGGGCGGGGATCCGCTTGTGTCAGGTGGTTAAGAAGAATGATCGTTTTATGCCCATGTTGCTGCAATCTTCTGAGTTGGCCATGGAAGAGGTTGCCAAGGAAATCAAAGTTGGGTTTATCCACAAATTATCTAAATCACTATCGATCGAGTTGCGCAATTTTATTAGAGAGTATTTTGCATTTGGCGATTTTGTTTTTAAGGATCCTGCCACCTCACTCGAAGTGATGCGGGCATCCGACCTGAAGACTTTGCAGGAGAAAATATTTCAAGTTCCCAACGAATCCTTGCAATACCATATTGAGCGCAACCACATTTCGAAATGGCTGCGCGCCAGGGCGCTCTTTCCATTGGCCGAAATGTTTAAGATGTTTTCGCCCGAAGATTTTCACGACTGCGACGATATCAAGCGCTTTGTTTTTGATGCCATTGCCTTTTTCAGGCTCAACAAAGCCCGCGGTGTAATTGCCGAATTCAACCGCGAAAGTTTCGATGAATACCTGTCTTTTACCCGCATTGGCGATGGCTCTATCGGTGGCAAGGCGCGCGGCCTGGCATTTCTCGATTCGCTGATTAAGCGCAACAAACTGCACGACAAATATGACGGGGTGATTATTGGTATCCCGCGGACTGTGGTGCTGTGTACCGATGTTTTTGATGATTTTATGGAGGAGAACAATCTGTACGAAATAGGTCTTTCGGATGAGCTTACCGACGAAGAAATTCTACACCATTTCGTTGAAGCCCGATTGCCTTTTCGCATTCACGAAGATTTATATACACTGATTTCGGTAATCCGCAACCCCATTGCCATCCGCTCATCAAGTCTGCTCGAAGATTCACATTACCAGCCATTTGCAGGGATTTATTCAACCTATATGATTCCTGTAGTTGAAAATGATGAACGCACCATGATAAAAATGCTGAGCAATGCCATAAAAAGTGTTTATGCATCAGCTTTTTACAAAGATAGTAAAGCCTATATGGCAGCAACCCACAACGTAATTGATGAGGAAAAAATGGCCATTGTGATGCAGGAAGTTTGTGGAAAAGCTTACGATAAAAGGTATTATCCTGCTTGTTCGGGTGTTGCACGTTCGATTAATTTTTATCCTATTCCGCCCGAAAAAGCTGAGGATGGCATAGCAAGCATTGCTATGGGATTGGGCAAGTACATTGTGGATGGTGGCCAAACCCTGCGCTTTTCGCCAAAATATCCCAAAAAGGTTTTACAGACCAGTTCGCCCGACATGGCCCTGCGCGAAAGCCAGAAACATTTTTATGCACTTAACCTCGATCCCGACAGTTTTCAGCCAAACATTGACGAATCGGCAAACTTGCTCAAATTGCGAGCCAATGAGGCTGATAAGGATGGCGTTTTGAAACTGGTTTGCTCCACCCTCGATTTTCAAAACAATATCCTGCGCGATGGCTACCAGGAAGGCGGAAAGAAAATCATCACATTTGCAAACGTGCTGAAATACAATACTTTTCCGCTTGCATCCATCTTGCAGGATGTGCTTTCAATCGGTCAACGTGAAATGGGCAAACCCATCGAAATTGAATTCGCTGTAGAACTGAATAAGCCAAAAGATGTTATGCGCATGTTTTATGTGTTGCAAATCAGACCTATAGTAAGCAATGATGAAACACTCGATTACGAAGTTGAATCCATTGACAAGAAAAAAACCATCATTCAGGCTGACCATGCCCTTGGAAATGGCATCATTAAAGGAATCACGGATTTGATCTATGTGAAACCGGATACTTTTGACCCCGCCCGCACGCTGGAGATAGCCGAAATGATGGGTGAGATCAACAAGCAATTTCTTGATCAAAACAAAAATTACATCCTTATCGGACCCGGACGATGGGGGTCGAGCGATCCCTGGCTGGGAATTCCTGTTAAGTGGCCGCAAATTTCTGCTGCCCGTCTTATTGTTGAATCGGGGCTTGAAAACTACCGCATCGACCCAAGTCAGGGCACGCATTTCTTTCAGAACCTGACTTCTTTTGGCGTTGGTTATTTCACGCTAAATCCCTATATAAAAGATGGTTACTATGATTTGCCGTTTTTAACTGAACAGGAAGTTGTTTTTGAAAATGAGTTTATCCGCCACCTTCATTTCGAGGAAGGCTTAACCATACTGATAGATGGCAGAAACAGCAAAGGCCTTGTAATGAAGCCGGGCGAAAAGTTGTAAGCTGAATAATTCTTCTCGCAAACCTGTCTCGTGCTTCTGGAGGCACAATGATTTTATTTAGAATAGAACTGAAAATGACTAACCGAAACAACAACATTGGCTCTTTTCCAATAAACTTCTTTTTCTTAGCGACTTTGCGCCTTGGCGAGAAATTTTTAAATATAACAGCATAAGATAATTCTGGCATTTGCACGCATTATTGTTATGATTCCATATCTTAGCCCATTGAAATGTATAGCTGTATATAAAACCAAAAACAAATCATCATGAACCTGATTATCACCGGAAACAATCTCCGTATTGACGATGTTGTGGACGTTGCACGACACGAAAAAAAAGTTGCTTTACATCCAGAAGCCATTCAGCGCATCAATAAATGCCGGGCGATGCTAGAGAAAAAGATAATTGCCAAAGAAATTATGTATGGTGTAAACACCGGTATTGGCGAATTTTCTGAAGTTGTGCTGAATGATGATCAGATACAGGATTTTCAGAAGTACCTTATATATAACCATGCTGCCGGCATTGGCGGTGCAATGCCCCTGGAGCATGTGCGCGGAGCCATGCTCGGACGTATCAATGTACATGCCCATGGCAATTCGGGATGCCGGTTGGCCATTACCCAAACCCTTGTAGATATGCTTAATAAAGGTGTAACGCCCTTTGTCTGCGAAAAGGGAAGTGTGGGTGCATCGGGCGACCTGGCCCCCATGTCGCAGATAGCCCTTTTGATGATGGGCGAAGGCAAGGCTTTTTATAAGGGGGAATTGCTCCCGGGTAAAGAAGCCCTTGAGCGTGCAGATATTCCCATACCAGGCTTGCAGGCCCGCGACGGATTAGCTACCATCAATGGCTCGAATGTGCTTACCGCTATGAGCGCTTTGTTTTGTTATGATGCAGATCGTTTTTTGAAGCAGGCCGAAATTGCTGCTGCCATGTCCCTGGAAGCACTCAAGGCCAATATGAAACCCTACGCACCGAAAATTCATGAGGTGCGTGGTTTTAAGGGAGCCATGCGCAGTGCCGCTGCCATCAACAAAATGGTGGCGGGTGGCGATCTGGCCGAAGGACGTATCAAATGTAAGGTGCAGGATGCTTACAGCATGCGCTCGAGCCCTCAGGTGATTGGTGCGGCCCACGATGCACTGGCCTGGGCCCGGTCGCAGGTTGAAATTGAACTTAACGGTGTAGGCGATAACCCCATCTTTTTTCCGGATGAAGACCTGCAGCTTTCAGGTGCCAATTTCCAGGGATCGCCGGTTTCCTTGCCAATGGACATGGCTGGTGCTGCCGTAACCATGATTTGTGTGCTTTCCGAAAGACGCATGAACAGGCTAAACAACCCTGCCCTCAGTGTAGGTTTGCCTGCCTTCCTTACCAAAGGGGCCGGCATGTTTTCGGGCTTGATGCTTTCGCAATACACAGCTGATATGATGATTGTTGAGCAACGTATTCTTTCGGCACCAGCCAGCATACAATCAATCCCTGCTGCCGCCGATCAGGAAGATTTTGTTTCGATGGGGATGAACACAGCCTTGAAAAACAATCAGATACTCGACAATGCTTATGGTATTTTGGGGATTGAATTGATGGCGGCAGCCCAGGCATTGGATTTCAGGGAGTATAAATTTGGAAAAGGAACCACAGCAGCAAAGGGTGTTGTTCGAAAATATGTTGATTTTCTGGAAATTGACCGACCACTCTTTGACGACCACAATGCTATGAAAGCCCTTGTGAAAAGCAACGAAATACTGGAAGTGGTTGAAAAGGAAATCGGCCCGCTCAATTAGGGTGGGTTTTAACGAGTGCAAACAAAAATAGAAAGAATGGACGAATTGAATAAGAATGAGCAGGGCAAAAAGAGACCTCAATTGCTCAGCATTTTATGTGTTTTGAGTTTTATTGGCAGTGGCTTGGCTGCAGTGAGTAGTTTTTTTGTGTACCTATTTCATGATGTGGTTGTAAATGCCTTTGAAACAGGTGAATTTGATGACGAATTGCTCACCCTTGATTTATTTGCCACCGTAAGCAAGGAATATTTTATTCTCAACGGCTTGCTGATGGTTGTTTCCTTTACAGGCGTTTGGCATATGTGGAACTTACGTCGTTCAGGTTTTCACCTGTATGCCTTATCGCAAATACTCGTCCTGATTGTGTCCACTATATATTTGTACAATCCTGTGGGAATCTCGCCCATGTTTGATATGTTGGTTACCACCTTATTTATATTGTTGTATCTTCGTTTTCGTACCATTATGGAATAATTATGGATAATTTGAAAGGAGAGACTACGATTGCAAAGGAAGTCATAGACCCAGATAAGCCGGTAAAAAGCAGAAACGGCTTACTGCTGAGGATTGTATGTGCTTTTGCCATTACCTATTATGGAATGGCGTCCATTGTTTTGTTTGCAGCCTTGGTTTTTAATGAGTTCATTACAGATATGAGCAAGCAATATTTGCCTGACATGGAGATAAGCCGCTTTCAGCTTTTCCTTTTTATCCTGGCAGGCTTGCTGATGAATCTTGGGGCTGCAATGGGGAGCTCGCTGGTGTTGTTTAAAAAGCGAAACGGCATATCTGTTTTTGTGCTTTCATCGGTGCTCATTATTATCTATCAATTTGTGCTCAGCGGGCCTGATGGTTGGCAAAAGTACGTTGTTGAGCTTGGGTTGCTGCTGTTTTTTTTGCTTAATTTACCTTTTAACTTTAAAAAAATGCAACCAAAAAAGGCCTGATGTCGTCTAAAGAACATTGTATTTAAGAAGAAATAATCAACCAATAACCATTTAATTAATTGAAATTCAGTAAAAAAGAACCTTTCCTTAAATTAAGAAAAAAATAATTTCATGTTAATTTTATGTAAAATGTATAGTTTTTATAACTTGCACCCTCAAAATGCAAACGATTTCGTTTAAATATGATTGCATAATCAAACAGAAGTTTAATCAATTCACTAACCAAAATTCATCATTATGAGAAAAATTACAATTATGTTAGTGTTCTTGCTTGTTGCCGGCATAAGTCATGCCTTTGCGCAAACGAGGACCGTTACTGGAAAGGTAACCAGTTCGCAAGACGGAATGGGAATCCCCGGTGTAACTGTGATGGTAAAGGGGACCACCATTGGTGCCATTACCGACATTGAAGGTATGTACGAGCTGCAAGTTCGTCCTGAGCACAGGACACTTGTATTCTCCTATATCTCCATGAAAACACAGGAAGTAGCTTTGGGTACCCAAACCAGTATCAACGTTGTGCTTGAGCCTGATGTGGTGATGATCGATGAGGTGGTTGTTACCGCCATCGGTGTATCACGCGAAGCCAAAGCACTCGGCTATGCAGTTCAATCAGTTGGAGGCGACGAGATGGTACGTTCGGGCACCACCAACCCTGTAAACGCGCTTAGCGGCAGGGTTGCCGGTGTGCAGATCACCAGTTCTTCAGGTGCTGCCGGTGCATCAAGCTATATGACCATTCGTGGTGCGGCTTCTCTTACAGGCAACAACCAACCTTTATATGTAGTAGATGGTGTGCCGATTGACAACAGTCAGCTCACTTCAGGTAACCCCAATAACGGGGCTAATAACCTGCTTTATGGTGTTGCCCTTTCAAACCGTATTGTGGACATCAACCCGGAGGATATCGAAACCATCAACATCCTTAAAGGTGGTGCTGCTACAGCCCTTTATGGTTTGCGTGCTGCCAACGGTGC
>JAGYLH010000009.1 GCA_018400955.1 Bacteroidales bacterium | reverse complement strand
ATTGGCTTTTCGGCCTACTATTTTGTATTCAGTTGGTGGAATTGATGCAGTTCATTAAGTATATACGGATGAACAAGTTGTAGCCAATATTAAAACGAAACTGTACAAAACTTTTTGACAAGAAAAAATCACAAGAACCGAAACCCTTGTGATTTTATTAAATTGAAGGTAAGCTTAATGATTAAGCAGAAACACCACCCAAAACCGAATCAAGTTGCATTTCTTTCAATATGCTGTCTTGAATAGGTTGTGTTAGGGTATTGATTTCATCCGTTCCCCAAGTGATACCAACAACCGTTCTTGTAGGACGACTTCCAAAAGGCAAATCAGCCAATTTCAGATACGCATCTACTACCCATTGTGGATTGGGAGCGTTTTCACTTTGCAACATCTGGGCAAAATTTTCACCCATTGCAGTTGGAACACCAGCCAATTCGCCATAAGTTTCTAAAACTTCACTATGTTCCGGAGCTTGGCCTGATGCCAATAATCCTGTACCGAAAGGACCAGGTTCTACCAACACAATATCAACCCCAAAAGGAGAAACCTCATAACGTAATGCTTGAGAGTAGCCCTCTAGTGCGTGTTTAGTTGCGGTGTATGTACCAAAAAATGGTGGCGACATACGACCAACCAACGATGAAGTATTTATAATTAAACCAGCACCTGCCTTACGCATAGACGGTAAAACAGCTTGCATTACTCGAATGGCACCAAAATAATTGGTTTCCATTTGAAATTTTGCTTGTTCTACGCTGAATGCTTCGGTGATGCCTAAATACATAATCCCTGCATTGTTGATGAGGATGTCGATATTTACTACTTCTGCAAGAATAGCCGACATTGCTTCTTTTACAGATGTATCTTTGGTAACATCCATATCTTCAACTTTGATTTGTGTAGAATGGCTTTCTAATTCTGCTTTTGCATTGGCATTTTTTCCATTAGGATTGCGCATCGTGGCAAATACTCGATACCCTTTATCGGCAAAATCTTTCGCAGCTTTCAGACCAAATCCGCTGCTGCTTCCTGTGATGATTACATTTTTCATTTTGACAATTATTATTATTAAAATCCAAACATTCCGTTACTGTGTGCCAAACCCTCGGTAGGCACTTCTTGAATCACGTCCCAATGCTCTACAATTTTCCCGTTTTTCATTCTGAATAAATCATAGAAAGCGTGTTTTTTACCACCATTCCATTTACCTTCGCTTACTGTAAGCACAAAGTTTCCTTCACCCAATACTTTATGGATTTTGGTGTATTTGAACATATTGTTTTGAGAAGTGAGATACTCTACTGCTTCCACTAAGCCGGTTAATCCGTCTTTAATTTGTGGGTTATGCTGGTGGTACTCTTCGGAACTGATGTAGTCGCCAATCTTACTTGGATCTTTACCCATTAAAACGTCTTCAATAAGGGAAACCGCCAAGGCTTTGTTCGTTTCGGTTTTGTCCAAATCTTCAACAGCTGTTGGTCCATCGGTTTGTGTTCTTCCGCTGGCAGTTTCTTTCACCAAAACGGTCATTGCATCCCAATGCTCGGCTACTTTTCCGTTTTCATCTACACGGATAATGTCGAAGGCCACCATTTCATTCGCCCCAAAAGGTTTGGCATTGTGCCAGATGTTGTGCATAAACACAAAATCGCCATCTTGAAACATGCGCACGTTTTCGGCATAAGTTCCATGTTCTTTTAAAACGGGTAGCAAACCAATAAAAGGTTCTAAACCAGTTGGCACGAAAGGATTGTGCTGAATATAATCAGCATTGGCAAATTTGCGCATTATTTCAGCGTCTTGATTGGCAACAGCACCTAAGAAAGTGCCAACGATTTCTTTGTTAGTCATTTTTGTATGGTTTTTTGAATGAACCTCGCTTGTTGATTTTGTTTGCGCTATGCCAGAGGAAGCGAGAATACCTGCTAGGGCAATTGTGATGATTACATTTTTCATTGATTTGTCATTTGATGATTAATTATTACTTGCATTTCGCCAGCAAAAATACAACATTACTTTCAATACGCAAGTGTTTTTGTAAATAAATTTCATTTTGCAAGTAATAATGATTTCTTTACCTTTGTAATTTGATTGGAATAACAAACGATGGATGTAAAATTTAAATGTAATTGCCCGTTTACTTCAGCCTTGGATGTTGTAGGCGACAAATGGTTGTTGGTTATCGTAAAGCAAATGCTCATCGAAGGCAAAGAGACTTTCAAAGACTTCACAGAAAGTGATGAAGCTATTGCTACCAATATCCTTTCCGCCAAACTCAAGTTTCTGGAGGAAGTGGGAATAATCATCAAAACACAACGACCAGACAATAAAAAGACCAACCATTATCTTTTAACCCAAAAGGGATTGGGTTTGACACCAGTTCTTATTGAACTTGCTATTTGGAGCGATAAACATCTTAGGGACATCCACCCATCCATTGTAAATGGAGAAGCGATGGAATTTCTACGGAATGATAAAGTAGCTTTTGCACATGCATTGGAGCAAAATTACAGAAAGAATATGGCTAAAACACTGAATAAGAGTAGTGTCGGGTGAAGTTGTAATATAAAGGTCAGTACATTTTGATAAACTTTTGTAGTGGCGCATAGGTAATCGCTATAGAAATCCTGACCGTCTGCGGCGGGCTATGTAACTGTTATGCTTGACCATTGTCTTGTTTATGACCTAAGCAGTCTCCTGCAATAATTTCCCGATGTTATTTAGGTTTGATTTACAGGCATTATGGGTTAAAGGTCAGGCCTTTGCATTTTTCAACCAGCGCTTCCACCTGCTCCATCGTGATTTCACCATTGGTTATGTAGGGATATTTAATCAAAGGATGGTCAATTAAAAAATCGTGAAAAGCGGCTTCGTCCATTGTTTTACCTTCCTGCACAAAACCATTGATCCAATTTGGAACCAGCTCTTTCAAAAATTCTCTTGTTTGGGGATTATCCCAATAGGCTCTGAAAAATGTGTATTCGTCAAAAGCCAGCGGCACCTTCCTGTGTTGATTGCAGCAGTATGGTTTCTGGTTAGCCGATGTCTTTGAAGAAGCCCCAAAGCTATATTAAATTCGCCACTTTCTGTAATCCATTACGCCCCGCCTTCCATCATAATATGAAAATCGCGGGCATTGAGGGTGAAGGTAAGTTGTTTTTCTTCGCCGGGTTCGAAGTTCCACTTTGCGCAAATTCCTTCAGCTCTCTCCGGCCTTTTGCAGTGTACTTTCCTTGTCGGTAATGTAGAGCTGCACAATTTCCTTCCCTTTTACATCACCAGTATTTTTTATTGTAAAAGACACTGAAACCTCATCTGTATCTGCAAAATCTGAAGAAGTTATGTTCAGGTTTTTGTATTCGAAAGTTGTGTAGGAAAGACCAAAACCAAAGGGAAACAAGGGTTCGATTTTTCTTTTGTCACCGACGATATCCCACAAGGAAGCGCTCGCCGTACAACACTTCGCCCTGCTCGCCCGGGAAGTTGAAAATGCAGGTGCGTTCCTTCTGCCTTACCGGAAATGTTTCGCCAGTTTGCCTGAAGGGTTTACTTTTCCAAACAAAACATCCAGCGCTCCGCCGGCGCCCGCCCGGCCGCCAAGCCATGTTTCGATGGCTGAACTTCGTTCACCCACATGGCATGAAATTGCGCTTCCGTTGGTTAAAACAACAACACTCGTTATTGCGCTGCAGCGCGAATTTGGCTTATAAGTTGATTACAGAGAGGGCGGCAAATTAATATGCGTTCTGTCAATTCCTTCGACTCATAATGCTGGGGAAGACCGGCAAAAAATCAGGGCACAGTCAGCGTCGGATGCTGCTTTCTTACCGCATCAATAATCATCGAGAAGTCGTTATCATCATTCAAGCTGTAGCCTTGTGAATAGTTGATTTTGAAACTCTTTCCATATTCTTTTTCTATCAGCTTGCGTATATCGTCCAGCTGTGTAGGTTTTACTGGAGTCGCCGTTGCCCTGGAATCTTGGATTTGCTGCAAACTCCCCTGATAATGGCGATGGTGTTGCATTTCTTTGAAAGCGGTAGGGTTTGGTTTTCATTTTTCGTATGTTGCAGCCTCAGCGGCTACCTGCCTTGCCAACTGATGATGAGCTGCAATATTCTGATCAACGTCATTCTTCCAGTGCTTTGGCTTTAAAACAACTGTCAGGATTTCGCGAACGAGATTATCCAGCACGGCTTCATCTAGGTTACTGTTTTTAACAATTTGGCTAATTAATGAATCGTTCACCAGCTCACATGCGGCATTCTTCGATGTGCATTCCGCCTTGGATACCTTCCACACGGTCAACCACGGCAAACCAGTCGGAAATTACATAATGCCTCGAAATCCCAATCATTTTCAAAATATCAGTGAGCAGATAGCTGCAGACTGCGTGCCATAAACTCCCTGCACCCGGTTATAGCAAGCCATCACCGTCCAGGGTTGAGATTTTTTCACAGCAATTTCGAAAGGTGTGAGGTAGATTTCATGGAGTGTGCGTGTATCCACATCGGAGTTCATCCACATACGCATGGTTTCCACATTGTTGGCAGCGTAATGTTTTAATGATAAAAACCCACGCCCTGACTCTGAACGCCGTTGATAAAGCCGCTCCCATTTCGCCTGAAAGCACAGGATCTTCGGAGAAATATACCCGAAATTTCTACCACCCAGCACCGACCGCTTGATGTTCACTCAGGGCCAAGCACGTTCACGTCCAACGCCTGAGACTCCTGACCGAGGGCCTGACCAACTTTATAAATAAGATTGGTGTCCCAGGTGGCGCAAGTGCCGAAGCTGTGGGGAAACATGTGGCCGGGAGCTGGTCGCCATAGCCTGCCATATTGTTTGGGTGCACGGCGCAAGCCATGCGGGCCGTCGGATACCCAAATCCACGGAATATCAAGGCGTTCATCGGGTTGGTGCTCCAGTCGTCACGCGACTGAACACATGATGTGCTTTTCAAGGGTCAATTGGGAAAGTAATTTTCACCCTTTCGCTGATCTCCCTGTTGTTGCGCATTGGTCATGAATCCAAAATTAAAAGTGTGGTAAGAAGTAAAAGTTTCTTCATGGTAAATGTTTAATTATTTGAAGCAAAAGTATATCTTCTTCATACATATAGCTGATCAATTTTCTTTATAATAAAAATCCTTACATAAACTGATACTTTAAATGATTTTGTATATTCAAAAAATGGGTCAGCAGTTTAACCATCTCCAAACTGGTAGAGAGGATCAATGGACTTGTCCCAATAGTTAGCCGAATTTACCATCGAAATCTTTCACTGATTTTGGCCAGCTATGAGGTAATTTGCCTGAAAAGTTATAATCCCCAAAAAAGCACATCCGCAATTGCAGCTCCTTCTAGATCCTGGGAGCCATGCTGCAACGAAAGCATCCGCCTGTGCAATTTGCCGGGGTGGGTAACCAATGGCCTCCCGAAACCAACAGCACCACGACTTTTACTCCCTGATTCACATAAGAAGTGACAATCCTGATGCTCTTCCCTCAAAGTGAGTTTGTACCATCCACCGCCATCCCTTATATCACCGAATGGCATAGGGCGTTTCTCCGACCACAATTATGGCTACATCCGATTGTATCGATTTTCTTCCCATTCGTCATACACCACTCCCCTGCGGCAGCGCTTCGATGCCCTGCAGAATTGTTAAGCTGGACCCTGCATAGCTTCTCCCTGCGTTCTCAAGCCAGTTGATGGACCATCCTGATTGCAACTGAATTGTTTGCATGTTCGCCAACCACAACAATCTTTGTATCCTTGTCAATTGAAGTGTAGTGCTTTCATTTTTGAGTAAAAAAACCAAATACCTCGAACCGCCTGGGCCGGGCTTTTTCCAGTGCCGATGCCAACCCTTCTTATCAATCAAAGTTGTATCAGCAAATGGTTTGTCAAACAATCTTATCCTGAATTTCTGCCGCAGTATTCTTCGCACCGCATCGTCAATCCGGATCAGCGCTCACGAATCCGCTATCCACGCCATTTTTTAATCCTTTTGAAATGATCCAGATCACCTTCCACAGCCATCACAATATCTACACCGGCATTGATAATATCGTTTTCACCAAATCTTAATTACCCTCCAGTCGGTAACAACAATGCCGTCGAAGCCCATTCCGTTTTTTAATGTGTCGGTAATGAGCTCTTTATGCGCATGCATAAAAACACTATGTGTGGAATTGATGAAACCATTACTGCCCCAACACCCGCATTTACTGCAGCGCGGTAAGGAGGGATAAGCGCCTTCGCTGATTTCCTGCATGCTGATGGTTGCATTGCCGCCTTCGATACTATCATCATCCGTAGCACCATCGCCAATATAATGTTTGGCGGTGGCGCCATCACCTTATCCGGATCGATAAATTTCCCTGCATTCCCCTGATGGTGTGATTACCAGTTTTTGGGTCATCTCGGTTGACTCGGAACAGGCTTCATACACCCTGCCCCACTTTTCGCTGTAGGGAATCGCTATACATGGCGCAAATGTCCAGTTGAAGCCGGTAGCCTGCATTTCGATGGCCGTAATTGCCGCAATTTCGTGGGTAAGCTTTTCATTGCCGGCTGCAACCAGACCAATATTGTGCGGAAAAATTGTAGCACCTTCAAAAGTGTTTTGCCCATGGACGGCATCCACACCAATCAGCAACGGAATCCCAAGCCTTGTGCCGAGGGCTTTTTCCTGAAGTTCCCTAAACCTGGCCTGCCACCCATCAGCACCTTCGCCAGGCAGAGGACCCTGTGAATGGATCACCGCTCCAATAAATTTATCGCCAATATCATTTTCGATATCCCCATCAAAATGCCTCACCATGGTCATTTGTCCGATCTTTTCCTCAAGGGTCATTTCGGCTAATAAGGCTTCAACTTTTTGTTCAATCTCCAAATCCTTATCCACGCCTGGCATGCAGGAACTAAGCGTGAAAAATATAATTGCAGCAAATAAAAACAGCCATCTACTTTTGAAAAAATTTTTCATTTGATCTACCCTATATAATTCAATAAAAGAATTGTTTAATAGCCGCGCCCTTTAGGTGCGGTTTAAAAGATTGATAACTAGCGCGTTCAAAATCCTGGAATATTTCAAAATTGAAAAAAATAAAATTTTCCAGGATTTTGTTACTCTATTAAAGAAATGCTCTGATCCGCACCCTAAAGGGCGCGGCAAAGCAAAAATGGGCATTACTATTGATCCAATCACTTTCTGTATTCATGCTTTACCCAATCTACTTCCATAACCCATTCACCGTCCATGGGTGAGTCGGTAATTTTCGCGAAGTTTAAAATAGCAAACATGGGTTCAGGATATTTTGCTCCCTCACCTTCATTGCGATAGACTTCTTTGCCATCCAACCGGTAAACGAGGTCGTCGCCTTCCCATTCCACTGAATACTCGTGATACTCATTTAAAGTTACCTCTACATCTGTACGTAAACTCCACCAATCGCCTTTATCGCACTCCCCTAAGCTTTTAATAGCTCCTGTTGTATAATGTTTGCCGTCTCCATCTCCATGATGTTCGAATATATCAATTTCACCAGAACCCGTTAGAGGCCAACATATATTTTCGTTTGATTCCTGAACCGGTGGCTCATTATTCTGAGCTCCCAATATCCACCATGCAGGAAACATGCTAGGCTCACTCTTGCCCCATATCCTTAACCGGGCAGTCCATTTTCCTTTTATAAACTCTTTTCTGTTTTTTGAACAAATTCTACCGGCAACATATTCGGTATTTGCTTGTTGATTGCCATGCTTGTCGAAGTTATCACACTCAATCTCTTCGCCAATATTGATTAATCTCAATTTTAAGGTTCCATCACTAACCTCACGGGTTCCATACTTACCGTCTGGCACATAGCACTGTTTTTCGTTGTTCACCCAAATTCGCTGATCCTGCCAGTTGTTGGTGTCAAAGGTTTCAAAATCATCAAAGAAGTCAACTACCCATACTTCTTCAGATGAAGGAGAATTTGTTTTTTCTTTGGGGGCTTCAGTACATCCCATTATAATCAGGGCTGATATTATTGTAAAAACTGTGATTATCCTATTCATTGGTTTAGATTTTAAGTTCGTGATTTTTAAAATTAGAGTCCATGCTTATATTGTTTTTCAAATTATGAGTACAGTATAAAAACTTGTTTTTATACATTCGTGTAAATTTTATTTTGTTTTATAGTGCTGAATCTCAAGAAATTAAATTCGTGTAAATTTGTGGACAAATACTTTTTTTACTGGACTCAATAAACAGTGTTACTTCCTGATGATTTTATAGGTATAGATTTGGCCATTGCTTTGCAACCTTAAAATGGCCACCCCCTTTGGAGTATCCGCAATATTAATTTTAACCGGGCTATTGCTGCCGGAAATCTTTTCTGAGTAAAGAAGTTTTCCGGAAATGGAGTAGATTTCGGCCTGATAATTTATATCTGAAAGATGATCAAAGTTTAAAAATAATTCATCACCACTGACCGGGTTTGGATAGATTAATGGCATTGTATTCAGACCCTTAAAATCCCCTTCGATACCAGTTCCCAATTCAAGCTTAAACCAATTTACATTAAATTCGGGCGAAACAATGTATAATCGTAGCTTGTAAAATCCTTTAGGAAGATCAACTGCCTCGGAAATGCTTGTCCACGATTGCCACCCACCTGTATTGGGTATATTGACTTCTGCAATAACCAAATCATCTTGTTCTTCGTTAAAGTCGTCAATAAGAATGAAACGCAGCACACCATTGGCATTTGTGGATGCAACCCGAACACTTAGGTTGAATTCGTCTGCTTCAAGTATAGCAATACGATAATCCGCAAAATCGCCTGCATCTGTATATCCAAAATTGTAGCCGCCACCGGTATCTGTCGTTTCTTCGAGCGCCAAACCTTCCTGGTAATCCCAATCTTCGGCCTGTATGGTAGCGGGCAGAGCAAAGCGCCTGGGTAGTGTATTTCTGATCTGTAAGTCCTCAAACTGTTCAAGTATTTTATCTGTAACTGATGTGATATCATTTCCTGTATAACTTACGCTTATGACATCAGTTTGTAAAACAGGATGTTCCAGTTCTAAAATCAAGGTTCTGCTTTGCGATTCTATCATCGAAAGGGAGATGATGGATTGCACCTCGTTGTTCACTTTAACCTGAAATTCGCTTACAGCTCCATCGATAGACTCAAGGTTGATTGGATGATTAACGAACAATCTAACAGATTTTTCATCTTCACCGGTTTCGCCGTTTAGACTGTAGAAGGTTATATCTTCTATTTCACCGGTTTTGATAAACTCAATACTGCTTAAGTTGAATGGTGTGTCATCATCAATATGGAAAGACAGGAAATGTTCTCCTTCATTTAAAAGGACTTCGGTTATTTCCATATTTTGAAAATTTGTCCATCCGCCTGATGCGCTAACGGTTTGTTGACTTGTAATAGCTTCATCATTTAATTTGAGATGGAATTTTCCACCACTTTCTTGTGAGGCCACTCTTGCAACAGCAGTATAAGAACCTGACTCTTCAACCTGAATGGTATATTTCATCCATTCGCCTTTGGCCACATAACCAATATGAAATCCATTGCTGTTTATGGGATCTTCATTGGCTTCGATATCAACGCCATCATTTCGATATACCCAGCCCCTATTCCATGGCGTAAAAAAACCGGTGGACAGACTATAATTTACATAATCGACATCATAATAGGCATACCCGATTTTACCCATATCATAATCAGACATATACAACAATCCTGGTAGTGTATGAGGCAAGTTAAACGGTATAATTTCATTTGTATGTGGCTGTCGGATTTTGGCATCAGCAACACCTTTGTTATAAGTGCAGTTCATGCTGTTTGAGTTCAGGGCCAGCTCCATCATTGCCGCAAAAGCTTCATCAACTGATGGTTGAGGTGCCTCCCCGCGCCAATAGTCAAGTATTTGTTTGTAACCATCTGTAAAAGGGATGGAATAAGGGGCTACAATATTCTCGATTCTTTTCATAGGCCACCACGACCAACCTATGTCATTGTTTTCAAAAAGGGTAACGGCATCTGTAAACCAAACATTGGAATTCTCCCCCGTTTCTCCAAACCATAGAGGAACGTTATACTCATCCCGAATATCAAGGACCCATTGAATTGATCCTTGGTCATTAAAACTCCAGTATTTGTGAGGACTATAGACCAAATTATCATCCCAGGGAGGTGTCATTCCATTAAAGTCATTTGCCCAGCTGTTTCCTTCAATAAAAACAATATGATTGCTGCCAACAGCTCTAATGCTATCAGTGATCTCACCCATTAATTGCCGAAGCAAAAAATTATTTGGCCCCATATCATCTTCATACCAATTGGTTTCGTTAATCAAATCGAAACCACCTACCCATACTTCATCTTTATATCTTTCGGCAAGCTTTTGCCAAAGTGCAACAGTTTTATCCCTGTTATCTTGGCTTTCCCAAAGTGATGGTTTTGATGGATCGTAGTCAGATATTGCTGCGTTAAATCCTTGTCCGCCCGGAGCAGCATGAAGGTCGAGAATCATGTAAATTTCGTTAGCCTCACACCAACTCAGCAAAGTGTCAACCATTTCGAACCCTTTATCAAGCCAGGTTTGCTCTCCCGGCACAGGCTCTTCTTCTATGGGCAAAGTAAATAGATTATAGTGCAAGGCAGGACGCACACTGTTATAGCCCCAGCTTGCCAATGAGTCAATATCAGCTTTTGTTACATGATTATCTAACCAGGCATCAAAAAACTGATCTGTTTTCTCAACTCCCATCAATTCTTCCAGTCTTTCTCTGAACTCCCACTGGGTATCTGCTACATCCGACGACTGCATCATATAGCCTTCCATAAGCATCCAACCACCTAATCCAATTCCTCTTAAGATGATCTCATCACCATTGCCATCCACAATTTTCTTTCCATCTGTTTGAAGAAATCCCTGGCCAAAAGAGGAAGATACAACTAAGACAGAGAAGACAATTGCCAGACATTGTCTGGAGAGTATTTTTGAAATGAATTTTTCTGAAATCATGATGCGCGGTTTAGTTAAAATGTTTTGTTGACTATTTTAAGAGTTGATTTGGTGCGAGTCGTGTAGTGGGATATTTATTTTTTAAACCCACCGGCCCTAAATAGGCCGGTGGTGTTTAAAAACCTAAATTCACTAATTATGAATGTTTAAAGAACTACAATTGCATATTACAAAGTACGACAAATTTTAGAAAACTATAGATTAATCCAATTTATACATGGAAACATTGTCGATGATTACTCCGCCTTCACCCCAGGTAATGCCACCTGCTCTGATCACAACATAGTATGTTCCTGCATCAAGTGTTACACTACCATCGGTATCCTGGCACGAAACTGCTGCCATGGGGCCTGAGTAGGTGTTATTCGCTTCCCCACAATCCCAGCTGTTGAAAGACAATGCTTTTGTTGCACCATTGGCTTCATTGTAATCCTCAAACTCAACCGGTTCGCCTGTTCCTACCCATACTTCAAACCAAAACTCATTGATTCCATTGGTCGTAATATCCAGATCTAACTGATAATTACCACCTTCAATAGTTATAGTCTGATTCATTCCTACATGACCTTCTGAGCCCCAGCTTCCTTGTTCTATATCATCAAAAATTGCTACACCATCGGCAATTGTTAATGTGGCATTATTATTTGGATTATGCTGAATGATTGTCCAAACAGATTCGTCATCAAATCCTCCGTTTTCTATCATGTTAACAGCTGTCGGGCTCACGACAGTTACATTTTTTGATATATCTGAAGATCCGTGCTGGTTGGTAACAACAAGCTTTACTGTGTAAGTTCCACCTTCGGGATAAACATAGGTAGGATTTGCTTCGGTTGAAGTTCCACCATCGCCGAAATCCCATTCGAAGCCTGTTGCATTTGGAGAATTACTGGTAAATGATACTTCAAGGGTGTTTTCATTACTTACCTGAAAGCTGAAATCAACCGCAGGAAGCAAGGTATTGATTACTGTAATTTCTTTTTCGTGCTTTGCTGATCCGGTTTCATTTGTAGCCGTTAACTTTACTGTGTAAGTACCACCATCACCAAAAGTATAGGTGGGGCTTTCATCATTTGAGGTACCAATGACATCGCCAAAATCCCATACATAACTGGTTGCATGCTGAGAAAAGTTGGTAAATGCAACTTCCAATCCATTGTCTTCACTGATTTCGAATTGAAAAGTTGCAATTGGCAGAGGCGCAGGTTCTTCGTCATCAGACTTACAAGCACTGAAGAAACTTAATCCTACGACTATAAGAACAGCCATAGAAGCTTTAATAAATCCTGGTAATTGTTTCATTGTAAAAAATTTAAATTAATAATTATTTGTTGATGCTATTATTGGGTTCCGCCATATTCTGTATTCTGTTCCAAAAGGGTATTTTCCAGTTCAAGCAAAGGGATCGGAAGGATTTCATTCCTGGACGCAACAAAGCCTTTAAATGCCAATGCCTGTTCGGCATCGCCCCATCTAACCAGATCAAACCACCGATGTCCTTCACCAGCCAGTTCCATTCTTCTCTCTGTTTTGATGGCCTCCATTGCAACAGCCACTGATGGCAGTTCAACCCTTGCTCGCACGGCATCGAGCAAAGCCTGGGCTCTCCCTAAATCTCCGCCAGACAATACCAGGGCTTCTGCTTCCATCAGATAAGTATCGGCAAGCCTGATATCGTAAATATTTTGGTCAAAGTTTCCAAACACATTGCCGCCTTCGTTTACATCCGATTGCAGGGGGATAAATTTCTTAATAAAGAAGCCCGTATTTTGATATCCTTTTTCATAAGTAATTAGACCTTCATCTTCCAAAACCTGCACATCGGCAACTGTAAATTCGTATCTTGGGTCTCCCTGCATTGCGTTTTCCAGTTGGTTGGTAATCACAAAGAAACTCCAGCCCGAAAAATAATCCGGTGCTGTGGTGTCAACCCTGTTGTAATTTCTTGGGGCACACATGGTATTTATCCAGTTACCTTCTGAACAGGGAATGCAGCCCCAGTTATCCCACTGCGCTTTATCGGTATGGTTTACCGAGAATATGCTTTCTGAGTTTTGTTTATTATCAAAATCCCACAAGTCATTAAAATTTGGCAGCAAACTATATCCGAACTGGCTTGTTCCGCCCGGTTCTCCGTTTACTTTTATAAATTGCTCAGCGGCAAGTGTATAATCCTCAAGTTGTAAATATACTTTTCCCAATAAGGCTCTCGCTGCTCCTTCAGTAGCTCTGCCTCCTTCGGTTTCAACCGGAACCGATGGTGGCAAATCTTCGATGGCATCTTTTAAGTCCTGTATAATGAAACTATAGACCTCAGATGGATCGGCCTGAACAACCTGATACATCTCAGAAGCCGATATTGGCTCTTTAAATAATGGGATATTCTCGAAAAACCTTACCAGGTCAAAGTAGAAATATGCCCTGAGAAATTTCGATTCAGCCATATACCTTTTTTTAAGGTCGTCACTCATAGGGATGTCTGGTAGTTTAGAGATTAATATATTTGCCCTGAAAACCCCACTGAAACCTCTATCCCATAACTCACCCTGTGGCCCGGTAGCCGGATCGAGGGTGTAATTTGAGAGAACCTGAAGATTATTTACATCGGTAGCTCCACCGCCACCGGCAAAATGATCGTCGCTGCCTGAAAGTGCTACAGTAAACTTGTTGATATAACCACCAGAAGTTCCACCTACCTGATCATAAATGGCCACCAGACCGGCGAACGCCTCATCAGCATTCTGGTAATAGTTTTCTTCAAGTTCAGTACCTTTTGGTGTTACTTCCAACCAGTCTTTTTTGCATGCATTTAAAAGGCTGATCAACGCAAATACAAGCAGGTATTTTAATATAATATTACTGTGTTGCATAGGTTTTATGATGTTCGAATAAAGCCTGTCAGAATAAGAATTTATTGTTCTTTTGTTTGTGTCCTGGTATTTCATATTTAACAATTTTATCGAATTAGAAAATCAGATTAAATCCTAACAATATTGTTCTTGCCTGAGGGTAATAGCCTCTGTCTATGCTCATAGTTCCCCCACCAATTTCCGGATCATATCCCGTATAATTTGTGATTGTTATTAAATTTTCTGCTGTAATGTTGACCCTGATTTTTTCAATTTTATACTTTGCGAGAATTGACGCCGGCAAGGTATAACCCAGTTGTATGACTTTAATTCTGAAATAGTCGCCTTTTTCTAAATAGAGATTTGAGGGGTTGTTGAAGTTTTTATTTGGATCGCCATCAACAAGCCTTGGGAAATCAGATGATGGTTCTGCTTCCGTCCATCTGTTCAAGGCGGTGGTTTGGTAATTTGCATTTGCAATGTCCAGCCTTCGCAGCCCCTGGAAAATCATATTTCCTCCAGCGCCCTGACCAAATATTATCAGGTCGAAGTTCTTATAAATAGCATTTAGACTAAGGCCAAAGGTCCAGGTGGGTGTTGGGTTGCCTAAAAAAGTCCGGTCATTCTCAGTAATCTCACCATCGCCATCAAGGTCCGCCCAGATGATATCTCCGGGTTTTGCGTTCGGCTGAATGAGATCACCATTTGAACTTACATGAGTAAAAATATCCGCCTGATTTTGGAAAATTCCTAACATTTGAAAACCATAAAATGAATTTATGGGTTGGCCAATTGCTGTACGGGTGATGGGATAAGTGCTTGCCTGAAACCCATTTCCACCTGAAAGGAATTCAACATCAGTACCTAGATCAGTTACTTCATTTTTTAGGTGTGAAGCATTTCCGGTTATGCCAATTGTTAAATCATTGGCAAATGACTTATTATAACTGAGTTCAACTTCAACTCCTGTGTTATTCAGTGAAGCAACGTTTGCAGCAGGACTGCCGATAGCTCCTACATACCCCGGAATTCGCGGATACATAAGGATGTCATCTGTTGTTTTTTGAAACCAGTCGAAGGTAAATCTCAGGTTTTGAAACAAAACAGATTCAAACCCAATATTAATTTGTGAGGTTTCTTCCCACCTTAAATCCGGGTTGGAAGGAGCATTTGGACTAACGCCATTGTAATAGTCTCCTGCTGTTCCAAGGGCATAATTTCTGCCACCACCAACTGTTGAAAGATAAGCAAAATCACCAATATTGTCATTACCCACTACACCATACCCGCCACGCAATTTCATAAAGTTGATCCATCTGTTTTCGGGCCAGAATTTTTCTTCCGAAGCAATCCAACCTGCAGATACTGAAGGAAAGTAGCCGTATTTATTGTTGGATCCAAAGCGTGAAGAACCATCACGTCTGAAATTGCTGGTAAAAAGGTATTTTCCTAAGTAATTATAATTAATTCTTGCAAATAATGAGCTAACGCGGTGCAACTGTCCTTCTCCTGCTCCGGCATTAATCTGATCGGTTGGCACCGGATAATTCATTGATGCATCATCGAAGTTATCAGCTGGAAGATCAAATTTTGTTACACTAAGTGATGAAGACCAGTTTTCCTGATACGCCCCTTGCCCTATAAGAAAATCAAAGTTATGATCTGAAAATGTCTTTGTATAGGAAAGCAAGTTTTCAAGGTTGTAGTTAAACTGTCGATTTTTGCCTGACCATCTTGAATTGGTGGTATTAATACTTGTGGAATTAAGGTAAAAAACCGGCGTAAATGATTCGCCGCCCCAAAAGGAGAGTTTTGTTCCAATTGCTGACCTGAACTTTAGCCCTTCGATAATTTGAATTTCAGCATAAGCATTTCCTACAAAATCGTCACTCCATCCATAATTACCTAATCGTGTTTTGATATAGGCCAAAGGGTTCGACATTTCCTGCCCCACATATTTTGAGATACCAAAAGGGTTCCCATTTTCATCTCTCATGATACCTGGCTGGGTTGAATATGGGCTGGTATTGGCAACCTCTGGGTCTGTGATAACAGCCGGAGTAATTGGATCCAAATTAATTGCCGAGCTAAGCGGTCCGCCAAACTCACTGTTTGTATTTCCAAGCCCTACAGACCTTTGGTGGGTATATCCCAGGTTCTGGCCTATTTTTAACCAGTCTTTAATTTGGTGGGTTGAATTAAAGCGCAGGTTCAGCCTTTCGAAATTTGAAATATCCGATGCTACTATCCCTTCCTCGTCTAAATACCCGAATGATGAATAGAAAGTTGAAACATTATTACCTCCACTAATACTCAATTCGTGGTTTTGCCGGCGTGCAGCCTGGTTAAAAATTAAATCCTGCCAATCTGTGCCCCCACCTAAAGATTCAGGATTTTCGAAAATAATATTGCCACCTCCTGCTAAAGAAGCTTCGTTGCGGAGCATGGCATATTCTTGCGCATTGAGCAGGTCGAGTTTTTTTGCGGGCGCCGAAACTCCGGCAAAGCCATTATAACTCACCTTCAGTTCGCCGGCTGATCCTTGCTTGGTTGTAATAAGAATTACTCCAGCTGCGGCCCTTGCGCCATAAATAGCCTGCGAAGCAGCATCTTTTAAAACTTCTATGGATTGAATATCGGATTGATTCAGATACCCTATTCCACCAGCGTCAACAATTACACCATCAACAACCCAAAGCGGTTGGTTAGCCCCATCACTCAATGAAGTAATACCCCTTACGCGCACAGTGGCACTTGATCCAGGTTGCCCTGAATTTGAAGCAACAACAACTCCTGATGTCCGCCCCTGCAGAGCCTGATCAACCCTTTGTACGGGCACATCCTTTAGTTCCTTGGCACCAATCGTACTTATTGAACCTGTGACTACGCTTTTCTTTTGGGAGCCATATCCGACAATAACAATTTCATCCAGCCCTATGACTTCTGATTCCAGGATTGCATTTATTACAAGTTGACCACTATATTTTACCTCAAGCGTTTTCATCCCAATAAATGAAAATACAATTGTTGATTCAGGAGATACATTGTTCAATTTGTAATTTCCCTGCACATCAGTTGTAGTTCCGTTTTGGGTGCCTTCTATAAAGATAGTCACGCCTGGAATTGAAAAACCATCCTCAGAGGTTACCACCCCCGTCACACTGCCTTGTTGAGCGATAACATGAGATGAAACAAAAATGAGCCCGAATAGAATTTTCAACGCTGCCCTTTTGAATAGTAATTTTGTCATAGGTCCTAATATTTTGTGTTTCACAAAAATGAAAACACAAAAATAGGCTACCCAAACAACGATTCGATAAGAATACATCACATCAAAAACTCATCAATCGGTATTCCTTAACTCATCAAAATCTTTCAATACCTAAAAAAACTAATATATTTGCAATAAGTTATGGTTTTCAATTAATACTATCATATTATGATGAATACTCACCTGCCTTTTCGTTTCCTGATAGTCATCTGCTTGATCTTATTCGTTGAAAACGGAATTAGTCAAAACGAAATCAATGCAAACCTGCGTAGTGTCCCCCTTAAAAAATACTTTAGTTCGTCCGAATACGGAGGTGGAATTCAAAGTTGGGCTTTTGATCAGGATACCTCAGGAATTCTTTATGTGGCAAACAACATGGGGTTATTAGAGTTTGACGGGAATACCTGGACAAGATATGATGTGCCTAGCTGTACCAGAATTAGGGCGCTGAAGGTGGATCATTTAAACAGGATCTTTGTGGGCGGACAAGGTCAAATCGGTTACTTTCAATTGACAGAATATGGGCTGGATTTCACTTCCTTGCTGAGCTTATTGCCTTCTGAACAACAAGTAATAGCTGAAACCTGGGAAATACTGCACAATGACGGTAAACTATTTTTCCTTACCGAAAGCCTACTATTGGCATATGATGACACCAGTTTTCGAGCTCTTGAGACACCTGGATATGTGCAGCATATTTTTAAATCAAATCACCAAATATTTACCCAGGTGTACAACACAGGATTGTTTGTCCTTAACGGTGATGATTTTGTTCAAATAAGTGATTCTGAAAAGATCCCTGAAATAGTGGCAGCTGTGTCTAATGCAAGTGAAAGCTTTTTTTTAAGTAATTCAGGTGAAGTTTATCGCTATAAGGATGAGAAATTTACTCGAATAGAACTTCCTTTTGAGAAGAAGACCATTACAACCGCCATCCAACTTCGTACCGGAGATTACGCTGTTGGAACCCAAAACTCCGGACTATATATTTTTGATTCTGATTTTTCTTTAAAACAACATCTGACTAAAAGAGAAGGATTATCTGACAGGACCATTAAGGCACTTTATGAAGATAACTTTAATAATTTATGGGTAGCCCTTAACAATGGAATTGATTATCTTGAACTTAGTTTGCCTTTTTCCTTAATTAATGAAGATATTGGGCTTGAAGGAACAGGATATGCTGCCTGCAAACACAATGACAAAACTTATCTGGGCACCAACAACGGCCTCTATACACAAAAAAAAGAACAGGGGAATGAACATTTGCCACGGCCACATATTTTGATTCCGGGGAGTGAAGGTCAAGTGTATAACTTCTCTACAATTGGAGGTGATTTAATTTTAAACCATGATAAGGGAGCATTTCTGGTTGATCAAAATCGCTTAAAAAAGTTTCATGATATTGGGAGTTGGAAATTTATTCCAACTCCCATACCTGAACTTGTATTGGGTGGTGATTATCAAGGTATATCTTATTTTAAAAAGCAAGAAAATGCATGGGTGAAAACTGGGGTTGTCCCGCACCTTAATGAATCTTCGAGAATTCTGGAATACGAAAATGATACAATTCTCTGGATGACACATGGATTAAAAGGAGCTTACAGATTGCGGTTTGACAGCAATATGAATTTGATTGAGAAACCTGAGCACTTTGGGCATAAGAATGGGTTTCCCTCAAATACCAAAATCAGCGTTTTTCCCATCGATGATAATTTGGTGTTTACAGCTGAAAAAGGGATTTATGATTTTGACCAAACACAGTCAAAATTCATCATCAATTCCTTCTTTAAGGAATGGCTGGCGGATGGCCATGTAACTGAAATTGTTTCTGATGGTAACAATTCAATATATTTCATTCAGGAAAACATCATGGGTGTTTTATTTCAGGAAAAATTCGGCATTTATCAAAAAAAAACAGGCGTTTTCAGACATGTCAATAAACTTATTAACGATGATTTGCCTAATATTACAGTACTTGATGAAAACAATGTACTCATTGGAGCCAAAGAGGGATTTGTTCTTTACAATCCGCGAAAAAACTTTTTAATCAATGAAAATTTCAAAGTGATTTTCAGATCGATAGATTTTCAGATCAGCGAAGATTCTATAATAAAGTATAATCCTTACCAGACAAATGGTATGGAGATAGACGTAAATCAAACTTTAAGAGTGAGTTATGCTGCTCCATATTTTGACGGCTTCGAAGACTTAACTTACTCCTACAGGCTGATTCCTCTCGAAGAAAAATGGTCTGAATGGACATCGCGAAGTAATATGGAATACCCTTATTTGCCTCCGGGAAGCTACACATTTGAAGTAAAATCTAAAAATATTTACGAGCAGCAAAGCAAGACCTCAGCATTTTCTTTTAAGGTTTTAGAACCATGGTATAATACAACATGGGCTAAATTTTTCTATTCTGTTTTTGGGTTATCTTTAGTAGTCCTGATTCTGATTCTACAGAGAAGAAAACATCTTGCAGAGAATTTGCAACTGGCTTACCAAAGTAAACATGCCCTAAAAGTTAAAGATGACACAATCGTTCAAATATCAAAAGAATCGAGAAGTGAAATTGAACGATTGATGGGCGAAAAACTCAATACTGAATTAAACTTGAAAAATGAACAATTAACAACTATCACGATGCACCTTTTGCAAATGAGTGACTTTTTGCAAAATCTAAGAAGCAGAATAATAGGGTTTGTGTTACAAGGAAAAGATAGCAAAGAACTTAACCAAATTGTGAAAGAAATTGATGAAAATTTATCAGACCATAACTCATGGGACCAGTTTGCTTATCATTTCGATCAGGTTCACAGCGGATACCTAAAGAAATTATCGGAAAACAACGTGAATTTAAGTCCGCGCGAAATAAAGCTGGCTTCTTTTCTACGTATGAATATGAGTTCAAAGGAAATAGCAAAACTATTGAATATTTCTGATCGGGGTGTAGAGCTTGCCAGGTATCGCCTTAGAAAAAAACTTAAACTTACCCGGGATCAAAACCTGGTGGAATATTTAATTGAATTGGATGATTAGTTTTTAAATCATTGATGGTTTCGTTTTCGCGGAGATATTGAAATGAATCAGAAACATCGCACGCATTGTTCTTTAATTTTACGATTTCACTCAAATATTCCTAAGTCAGGATTTTTTTTTAATACCATATGCTCAATGTTGTAATTCCTTCTATCCTGATACCAAGCCTTGTTCTGTAAATTTCGAACCAGCTTAAGAACTTCCTGATATATTAATATTTTCAGCTTCCCGCTTTATTTTCAACAGTAAACATAAGTCACTAACCAGTCTGAACCGGATAATCTATGTAAGGAATTCATAATCCAAACGTCCATTAAAACAGAAATGCATGTGTAAGGATAGCTCGTAAAAATTACCGATATGATCAGATCAAAAAGAACATGGCTTGTAAACCGGATTGCCACACAAGGATTCAGGAAATTATTCATCTTGCAATCGGTATTCCTGTTCCTTTTTACTGCCTGCGCAGGTAGTTGGACATCGTGGTAGAAAATTTGTGAATTAATCAGGTTAGTAGGACTTTCAAGCTAAACTTGACAATAAATGGCAATTATCGAGCCATCAGTATCGTTTTCTTAAATTTGTAAGGTATAAAAAAAATGGCGACTATATTTTTCGAAATAAAATCATAATCAAACCTTATGTATGAAATAGGCCTTCACTTTGCCCTGGGATTTATCGCTGCCATCCTCGGCGCATTGCCTTTTGGGCTTGTAAACCTATCGGTAATTGACAGCGTGCTGCACAATGGCGAGCGGGCAGCATTTAAGGTAAGTGCCGGCGCCACGATTATAGAAATTGTGTTTGTGTTGCTGGCCATTTTCCTGGGAAGCAGGCTCGGGAATTTCATTGACAGCAACCGATGGATTGAATTTGTAATATTCACGGTGTTGCTTGCAGCCGGAATTTCTTTTTTTATCAGAAAGAATAAGAAAGATGCAGCAAATAAGAAGTTCGTTATGCCCGACTTGATCAAAGGTATGTTTCTGAACATCCTGAGCATCCAGGTTTTGCTTTATTGGTTTGTAGCAGTAACCTACCTGCAAGCGAATGGCATGATCGTATTCACATTTGAATGTATTGTGGCTTTTACACTGGCAGTGACGCTGGGTAAAATGCTGACCTTACTTTTTTACCGCCTGCTGGCCCGAAAAATTAAATCAAAAACATCGGTTATTGCCCGGAAAATTAATTTTATCATCGGAAGTATTCTGATTGGACTGGCTGTGTTTCAGCTGGTAAAAATCCTGATTGGATAAAACTTCTCTGTCAATTTCACCTATCCAAAAGACTTAAAAGGAGATTTAAATCCCTGTGAATATGAATGGATGAGCCTTTCAGAGGTTCTTCAAAAATTCAATCCCATTGGTAAAAAATGATCTGGTTTGTTCGTGTTGATCGGCAGCGGGTAGGTTCACAAAATCAGAAAGTTTCAAAACAGCACCTTTCCAATCGCCTGTAAGCCATGTGCCTTGCGATGGTTTAGACATTTTGTTAAAATTATTGATAGCTTCGGCTGACCAAAAACTCAGATAAAAATAGGGTTCCTTTACCATATTGTCAGCAATGGCCCAACCGACACCAATTGATCGTATTGTTTCTCCTTTTTCATTATAGGCGGTTGGAATAAAGGAACCCGTGTCAAAATGATGGGGCCATACCTTTACAGGAGCAGCCTTCTTGTTGTTTTTGCAAATTTCATGCAGCACTATTTCGGCATTGTGCCGATGGTGTGCATTTTCACGAAAAAAGCTTTTGTCTTCTATCATAAACGTCGCCCCATTGTCAAGCGCATGTTCCGGCATGGGGTAATGCAGTTTGGTTGTGAGGGCTGTTACATCTGTACCTGAATTGGCAAGCAGCGACTTCAATTCCTCAAAAGCCTCGTGTTTGGTTTTGCCTTCCAGCAAAAAAGCACCAATAGGGTTTAAATCTGGCTGTAAGATGCTTATTTCAAGACTTTTTAGATTTAATGCTATTCGCAACCCATTGTTCAGTTGATTGCCAATGAGTAGTTCCTTACCAATATCGTAAGCCATATTGGTGTTGCTGTCATCTTCCTCCTTGGGGATCAGATGTTTGCCAACCATAGCGATGTATTGGACAGCATGATGTTGCTGTGCCAAAGCATCTGCTAATGCGTGGTTGAAAGGAAGGTTTACCTGTTTCCAGTTTTTAGATATATTTTTCATTATTCTGTAATTTCAACGCCCCTCCAAAAGGCAATATGTCCTTTAATTTGTTTGGCTTTATCCGAAGGCTCAGGATAATACCAGGCAGCACTTACGTTTACAGTTCCATTGACTGCAATATTGTAATAGGAAGCTTTTCCTTTCCATGGACAAATAGTGTGCTTGTTGCTTGCCTCTAAAAATGCTTTATTTACAGATCTTTCAGGAAAATAGACGTTTCCTTCCAATGTGATAGTATGGTTGCTTTCAGCGATTAGCTGACCGTTCCAGATTGCTTTCATTTGTTTATTATTTTAGTTTCCAAATACTGTCTGTAAAATATTGTCGCTTATCGGTTAAATTCCTGACAATTTGAAAGCCTGATTGATCAGCCATTTGCTCAATCATCTGCCAGTCGTACTTTTGGGAGATTTCTGTGTGGATGGGTTCGTCTGTTTCAAACTCGATTGAAAGATTCAGTTTTTTTAGTTGCACTTTTTGTTTGCAAAGGCTTACCAGAAAACTACTGGCTGTGCCTGATTTGGTATTGTAATTTTCGATATGTTTGAAATTTGACAGATTAAAATCAGCATCCAACGCATCATTTATGCGTTGTAAAAGATTCATGTTGAATGCTGCTGTAATTCCTGCCGGATCGTTGTATGCGTTCAGGATGATGTTTTTGTCTTTTTTAAGATCGAACCCAATAAGCACATAATCATTGGTTTGCAAGGTGTGGCCTAATTTTTTTAAAAAGCGGATCGACTGTTCCAAAGTCATATTGCCAATATTTGAACCAAGAAAGAGAATCAGCTTTTGCGTTGTTTGTCCTTTTTGCAGTTGATCAAGCATATAAAAATAATCGCCGGTTTTTCCGTTAAAATGCAGGTTTGGAAATTTTTCCAAGAGCATTTTTTTCAACTCATTGATGGCTGTGGCAGAGATATCTATAGGGATATAGCTGAAATCAACTTTTTGGTTTATTAAGTGGGAAATTAATTCAGTGGTTTTTAGACCATCACCAGCACCCAGTTCGATAAGTTCAATTTTTTTGCCATTCGAAACGACATCAATAATCTCCTTTTTTTTGGATGTGATAATTTCTAGCTCACAGTCGGTGAGGTAGTATTCGGGCATGCGCATAATTTGCTGGAAGAGTTTGCTGCCCTCATCGTCATAAAAATATTTAGACTGTAAGAATTTGGGTTTCGAGGTCAAACCATCCAGCACATCATTTGCAAATTCGTTTGTTGGGTTCATTGACATGATAAAGTGCTTATTGATGGTTAACAGGGATGCCGGTTTCATAAGGATTTTTCGGATCATTGCTCCATTCAAACCATCCGCCATCATAAACTGATATCCTGGGCCAACCCATTAACCAGGCATTAAACCAGGCTTCACTTCCACGCCATCCTGTACCACAATAAAATGCCAGATGTTTATCCGGTGTGATGCCGGCCTGCTTCCAAATTGCTTCGATTTCGTGGTATTCGCGTGTTGTATGGTCCACATTTCGGTAGTTTTCCATGTGGTAGGCATCTGAGCCGCAATCGGCAAAAACAGCGCCCGGAATACGTCCTTTTGCTTCAATATAATTATAGCCACTTACTTCGCCAATGTATTCGGGATAACTCCTGACACAAACAAGTTCTGCATCTTTTGAACTGATCATTTTTTTTGCTTCCGGTGTATCTACTGCAAGCATGGGTTGCGCAGGTATGTTAGCCCCAAATTGAGGAACAGGGGTCTTAACTACATCATCATAGGCGATTTCGAGTCCTGCATCTTGCCATGATTGGAAACCGCCATTGAGTATCCTTACATCTTTTACCCCGGCATAGAGCATGATAAAGGCATTGCGTACCGCGCCAATATCGCCGGCAGCACTCCCCGGAAATTCATCGGCATTATCCGGAAACATATATTTTCCATAAAGTATAACAGTGGTATCTGCTGTAATACCATGTGCCTTAAGCGCTTTTTTAAGTTCTTCGGGGCTGCGCCTGTTCCATGTTTCAGGAGCTTCCAATGCCAGGGTGTCCATATCTATGGCGCCAGGAATGTGCCCGCTTAAATAGGCATTGCGATTGCGGTAATGACTTTGGACAACAATATATTTGTCGTTGTTATAATGCATGGTTGTTCACCTTCAATCAGTGTTTTTACCCATTCAGCCGAAACAAGTTGCTGATAGCGCGCCAAACGCTGCATCGGCAAATCGGCATTTGGTGTCCATTCAGTTAAAAAGTCGTTGTAAACAGCAATGTTGTCGTATCCGGATTGGTTAAACCTTTGGGCAACGTCCTGATTTCTTCCTGATTGTAACCATAAATTATCAGCTCATGAGCAGGTGCGATGCCCTTATGCCTGACAATTTCAATCCAGTCGAGATAGCGAAGCCATTTGGCAGGTAAGCTTTTGCTCCGGATATATGTCCTCCACGTTTCTCGCCCTTGAGGATCCATCCATTATAGGCTTCTACTGCTCGGGTGTCGATTATGGTAGATTTGTTTTTCGCGATTATTCCGATTAATTCCTGTGTCGTAATTTCCTTATAAGATGGCATAAACGTTGTTTTAGTTAGGCTTTAATTGGCTTAATCGATTGAACGTGATATATTTGCTCCATCTTTCTACATAATTAACTTGAGCCAACGCCTCATTTTGAATACTATATTTTTTCTATTCCGAGATTCGTGGTTATATCAAGAGTACAGAACTTCCGTTAAGTTGATAAACACACTTGCTTCTTTGTTAGATGCAAAATACAAAATAATTGACAATAAAGTGCTAGAACTTGACAAATAATGAATTCTAAAAACCAAATTTGAACTATTATTCGTAAATAGCACTTTCGGGCCGGAAGGCAAACCAGACAAAAGCAAAATGGTTGCCGTGTGCTTTGGGATTGAGCTGTTTGCCTTTGTATGGGCCTGTGATGCATTGGCCGGCAATGTTCCATACAGAATTAGACAATTCATCAATAAAATGCTCAGCTTCTTTATGAAAGCGAAGGGTTTGGCCTTCAATTACAGGACTAAAAACAGTTACAGAGCCAATTTTTCTTGAATCGCTAATTATACCTTCATCCAAAACAGAAACGGTTTTCGAAGTGTAGAATAAAACAACATCTTCACCATGGAAATGGTCGTTTATCACTTGTTTTTTCTGCATAATACCCAAGGGATATACTTTGTATTTGCCCCGCACATGGATATCAATTACCCGTTCCATAGCTGGCAAACGGTCATCAATAGTGCCTTTAAAAAAGCGGGGTGTGTTTTGAACATCATCATAGGCCGTATAGGGATTGGTTCCGTAAACCCTAAAATGGCCTGTTTCATTTGAAAGTACCTGTCCATTGGGGTAAGCCTCAAAAAACTCTTCGAGAGATATAATTAATGAGGGGATTATGTTTAACTCGGCCCCACTTAGATGCCCTACCAAAGCTTCGCCTGTAAACTGCTGCCACCAGGTTTCTGTTTGCCGGTCCCACATCACCAGGTCGCTCATGCGCAACATACCTGAAACACCAAAATCGAGCAGGTAAGTGGTGTCGCCATAACTCAAGCGGCGATCGAATACGAGGGCTGCATTGCACAAAGGACAATAAGTTGCAGACAAGAACTGCCCATCGATTTCGTCATTCACAATTTCGTGAAACATCAATATACTTAACGGATAGGCTTTCGCAATCCCATTTATATTTAGGGCAATAACCGGTTCGTGCAAAAACAATTCCTTTAGGGCTTTCTCCTTGTCCCAAAACTTTGGCTGGTCGATAGGGGGTATGCCGTCGCGCTGCATCAGCGCGGTAAACTCATCCAACGAAACAAGGTGCTTGCTTGTATCAGTTTGCCAATTTAATTCAAGCCCGCGTGGGTTTTGTTGTGCCTTAATGATTTGATTTGGCAGAATTACCACAATCGCAAGCATGATAAAAAGGAATTGCTTTATCATCGATCTTTCGTTTTATTCTGGTAAATGTTTTAGTATATCCTGAACAGTTGACCTCTTTTTGTAATCGGGATCAAAATGCCGCCATAGTATTTTGCCGTCTGTTCCGATGATGAAAGTGGCCGGAATGGGCAGGCGTTGGCTGTCGTCGTCATGTGCCGATTTGAGGTTTGCGCCCAGCATGGTGTTGTACATCAGCCTGCTCATACTATCTGGCTTGAAAGTGACGTCATAGGCATCTGCTATTTGGTAACCGGCATCGTGCAGCAGGGTGAATGCAGCGTTGGTTTTGTTTGCCGTTTTATTGAGCAACTCAACTTTTTCAGGCGAGATGGCCACCACGCTGGCACCTTTTTCATAAATGCCTTGCAGGCTGTCCTGAACCTTTTCAAGGTGCTTATTGCAAACAGGGCACCAATGCCCGCGATAAAAAATCAAGACAACCGGGCCTTTTTCAAGTGCTTGTTCAAGCTTGAAATGATTGCCATCCTGATCCATGGCAGCAAAAAGAGGTGCTTTGAGGCCCACTTCAAGACCTTGCGCTTCCTTTGCGTTACGGTATTGTTGTGCCATAATTTGCGTGCTTATTAAAAGGAGCAGTATCAACCCCCCTGTGCTGTTAAAATATTTTTGCATCGTAATTTCAATTTTGTTAATCAGTCGCAAGGATGGGTAAAAACTGACAAAAAATGCAACAAATGCTGCTTTAAATCTTATTAGCTTCCCTTATATTCTGAAAGACCGGGTTTACAATCCATCATATGTTTGCTGAGAAGATGCTGATGAGCGCATTCGAAACATCTTTCAAAGTGCTGCATCCAATTGCCCTTTAAGTTTCTCACGGCTGATGATGCCATAATGCTCAAAAACCAAATGGCCATCGCGATAAAGCGCAAGATAAGGTACCGAAACCAGCTCCATTTGCCGCATCAGGCGTTTGCTGGCATCTGCATTGATTTTTATAATTGGGATGCGTTCGTGGTATTCCACTTTCAGGCTATCGATCATGGGCATCATTTTTCGGCATGGCCCGCACCAGGGAGCATAAAAATCAATAAATACGAGTTCGTTTTTGGCTAATAGTGTTTCGAAATCCTTAATTTCAAACTTATCGTCGGTATCGGGTTGGGCGTTTGGATCGATCATCACCGGAAAGTCGTAGCGTTCCCATTCCATAATGCCATGTTGCAGATTGTAAACCTTTTTGTAGCCATTTTCGATCAGGAAATCAGCAGCGCGGTCGCTACGGTAGCCTGTATTGCAGTACAAATAAATCATTTCGTCTTTGGGCAACAGCAGGAGCCTCTTCTTAAAGTCGAGGGCGTAATAATTTAATTGACCGGCATTTTCGATATGGCCATTTTGAAATTCGCGTTGTGTACGCACATCCAGCAAAATACCCTCCTGGCTGCGCACAAGTGCTGCCAACTCCTTCGAATTGATTTGAATTGTAGCGGTGTTTTGTGCGCCTAACCCTATTGTAGCCCCAAAGCTTAAAATTAATGACAATATATATTTCATAAGTGGAGTCACTTCAGTTTTTGTAAATTATTTCATTTAATGACGGAATGCTATTCTATCATATTCATTTTATGGGATATACCGCTTTCTATATCCTGTCCAAAGATATGGATTGCTGCAATGCCCGGCTGCAAAAAGCTACCACCATCAAAATGAATATGCAATGAGTCAGCCCGGATAGTTGTATCACCGAATTTTGTAAATGCGTAGTATCGGCCTGCATTGTCTTTTCTTAGCTTAAACTGCTGTTCGGTTTTCGAAACAAAATGGAAACTGATCTCATCTGCGTCCGTATTTGAAATTCCAATGCCATAAGCGTATTTTTTTTGAATCCAGGTCAGGGGAGCTTGTTTGCCGCCTTCACTGTGTTTTACCCAAAAAACACTAATGGGGTTTTGCTGATAAATTTTACCCGATGCATCTAAATTGACTGCGTAGTGAATTTCGTCAGCATCTTTGCTGCGATTAATCACAAATAATAAATGCTGATCTTCCCATTGCGCAATTACTTCAACTGAAGCGAAAAGGGATATTAACAAGGATAAAAGTATCTTTCTGGTTTTCATCAGCTCAGGTAAAAAAAACAGATTATGCAACTCGAGTTGATAACTTGTGCCGCATAATCTGATTTGCAACATCTATCAACCTTTTATTGTGGCACGTATTCGGCCAGAACGGTTACTTCAACTGTTTTGGCAATATTTTTTGAGGGTTTGCCTTTAACAAACTCAACACCATAATCAGCCAGTGTGATATTGAATACACTGTTGGCAGTCAAACCATTGTTACCAACAGTGAGCTGGCCGGTTTCCTTAATTTTATTGGTTACGCCCCTGATAGTAAGTTCACCTTCAATAAGCGCATCATAGGTGCCAGGTGTAGCAAAATCAATGGTTTCGATATTGGATATCTTACCTACTAAGCGTCCTGTAGGGAATTGCTGGGTATCGAGGAATTTATCCTGGTTAAAGTGCTTTTGCATCAGCGACTTTTCAAATTCAAAGCCTTGCATGGGCACCGAAAAAGCAAAATTTCCATTGGTTGAGATGGTGCCGGTTGTGCTGTAATTGTGTGCTTCGATGTCCTCGGCCGGTGTGGTGGAGAAAAACTTAATGTGGGTTTTGTCTGTTACATAACGTTCAGCTGATTGAGCAAAAATACCAAGGCTGAAGAATAACATCAAGGTGCTTAAAATAATAGTTCTCTTTTTCATAGGTAATTAAAATTTAAGGGTTTAGAGTTAATAGTTTGTAAAATATTTGTAAATGATTGTAGATTAAATGTTACTGTGTAGTGGTCGTTCAATTGCTATTGAACAACTGCACTTTTTTCGATTACTGCATGCACATACATATCCAGATCGGCATCAAAGGATGCACCTGACCTGATGACGCCTTTTATCGTGACCACATCACCTTGGGTAAGTGCCGCGGCCTGCTTGTCGGTTTCGTGCAGGAAGGTGCAGTTGACGCCCGCTTTTTGTCCTTTTTCCTGGAGTAAAACCACTTTACGCCCGCTGAAATCATTGCTTACACGCGCAACAGTCCCTGTTACCTCCAGCACTTTTGAGTTGCCATCGGCAGCCAGGTATTTGTCGTTCGATCCCTGCCAGTCGCCAAGGTATTCTGTTACCAATTCGGTGGTAGTAAGTTTGAAATCGGTGGTTGTTTTTTGAACATCACGGTGTGGCATAAAGAACATCCAGGCGCCGATTCCGCCGCCAATGAGTAGGCCGGCAACCGCCACAGCGGCTATAATTTTGATCCATTTTGATTTTTTCATTTTCATTTTTTTCTGAGGTTGAAATGTTGTGGTGAATTTGATGAATGAGTCGCCTTATTTTGCTTTTCCTTACAAACGACCCAAAAAAAATCAGACAATAGCTTGACATCCGAGCTGTAATTATTCATCCATTTTATCTCTTTTAGAATATTCTGTTTTTGTTTAGTACAATATAAATGCCAGTTTATCCTTATTTTTGCCTGATGAATTAATTCAGATTGAAATGGTATGAGGCATAATCACATCGATTTTAAGCAAAGTGCATTCAAAACCATTGATAAACTGCTTTGCCACCAAAAAATTTAAAGCTTTTGATAACAACAAGCAGCATCCTTATGAAAACACAAGAAATATTCATTGCCCACCCAACTACGGACGAACAGGTAAATGCCTTAAAGGCTTTTATGCAAGCCCTTAAAATTAAATTTGAGGTATCTAGTGACGAAAGCTATAAGCCGGACTTTGTGGAAAAGGTTTTAATAAGCCGGCAACAAGCTAAAGATGGTAAAGTAACAAGGGTTAGAAAAGAGGACTTAAAAGAGTTTTTGGGCATATAGCATGGGCTATCATTTAGATTTCACCGACAAAGCCAGAGAGGATATTGTTTTTCATAAAAAATCCGGCAATAAAGCAGTACTCAATAAATTGCTTCTCCTTTTAGAAGAAATGACTTTGCATCCCTTCAGTGGAACAGGAAAACCTGAACCTTTAAAGCATCAGTTGTCGGGAATGTGGTCAAGAAGAATAAATAAAGTACACAGGCTTGTGTATGAAGTTGATGACGATTCTGTTATAATTCTTTCTGCCAAAGGACATTACGAGTACTAATACTATCCAATACTGAATTGGTTTTTTAATTATTCAGATTGACCCTCTTATGCTGCTTTTCCTTACAACCAACCCAAAAAATATCAGAAAAGCAGGCTCGACCCGATATACAAACCACCACGACCATCTTGCTTGTTGGTCACAAATCCGTAGTTCACGGTGATGATATTATTCTTATTGAAAACAATATACAGGCCCGGGCCCCAGCTGTGGTGCACACGTTGTTTGCCTTGATTAAAATGAATTGACAAGTCTTTATCCGGAACTTGCGATAAGTCAAGTTGATAGATTTGTGTAATATAGGCATTGTCGTAAAACAGGGCAGCACTGAAGAAGAAGTCTTGCTTGAACAGGTTAAACTGCCAGAATTTCAGTTTGGTTTCAAAACTGGAAATCACAAAACCATCGGCAGCCAGCCGGTTGCGAAAAGCACCACGCAGGCTGGATGCACCGCCTATTCCATCTTGTTTCAGCCGGCTGTCGAAAATTGTAGGCAACATATAAAAAGGAATTTGGCCAGTTAATTTCTGCTGGCTGCTGATGCGAAAAGAAAAGGTAAGTTGTTCATTTATAATACTTTTATGTTGCCGGTACGTAAGTACAAGTTTTGAAAATGACTGCGATCCAAGCCATTGGGGGGCGTAGTAAACCAATCCTTCAAACCAAACACCATCTGTGCAATAACAGCTTTGGTTGCGGGTATCATAAACCAGACCAACAGTTAGCAGGCTGATATTGCCTCCCTCCATTTCTTCCTTCCTGATTAAACCCCACTCTTTGTAATTTTCGAATAAACTGCTGGCCGGGCTGTTTTCGTCGGGAGTGGAATTGGGTTGCGCCCTGAAATGGTTAAAAGTATAACCGGTGAGCAATCGCCAGTTGCTTTGATAGATCCTATGTTGCACATCCAATCGTAAGCGGATTTTCTTGCGTTTATAAGTGTAATAATCTTCGCTGATGAATTGTGGATGCTTTGCATTGAAAATGCGGCATGGTAAACTGCCTGGCTGCCGTTGAAGCCAAAAAGTCCATTTTAGTGTCAACCAGATAACTCGATTCAGCGATCACGAGTTTATTCTTTATCAGGGTGGTCGATTCATAAATGCCTTGTGCCAGTAATGTTCCTCCTGTTGAGTTTATCAGGCGCACTTGCAGGAATTGGTCATAAACAGCTTTGCTTTTTGATTGGCCATAATCAAAAAGTTGAAAACACCGCCATAGCGAAATCCGAGGTCAGCATCAAAATTCAGGGCCGGGATAACGCCCAAAGCATATCTCCGTGCGATATCATGCTGAACATTTTCACCTTCAATTGAGGTTTGTGAGTTGATTGCCCCTGTTAGAAGCAAGAAAGTAAAAATTGCCATGGCTGTTTTCATTCCTTCATTTTAAATATGAAAAAGGCCGTTTGACAAATGCAACAGCCTTATTTCCAAACAAAAAACCAACAATCTATTTCTTTTTAAGCACTTCCTGCCCAAGACCAAGGAATTGTTTCGCATTGTGATAGCCTTTGGTATAGCTTATCACTTCACCATTCTGGTTAATAAAGATCAGGCTTGGGTAGGCATTAACACCATATTTCCGGGCCAGTTCGAGGCCTTCACCTTTTTCGCCATCAACCGCTACATTGATAAAGGCAGCATTGAAAAATTCGCCTACTTCCCGGTCGCTGAATGTGTTCTTTTTAAGCCTTTTACAAGGGCCACACCAAGTGGCATAAACATCCAGGAAGATCGGTTTGTTCTCTGATTTTGACAGTTCGAGCGCTTCGGCCCAAGTGCCTTCATGAAACATGATGCCGGCGGCTTTTTCTGTTGCAGGGGCTTTTTCTGCTCCGTTTGAGAATGCTGTAAAACTCATGGAGATGAACAATAAAAAGAATACTAATCTATTCATTTTAATTTTTTTTAGGTGGATTTTCTGTGTTTAATTAAACAAAGAGACGCGCAGCATCCACCTTCCTGACAAAGGGCAATAAAAACATACATTATTTTACAAATTTCAAAGGTGATTTGAGCTTATTTTAAAAAAGCTTGACAAAAAATTGGGGATTGAAAGCGACAGCTGAATAGCGAATAATACTTTTTTAAAGCAGGCAAAGGCAACAATAAGGAGTTGGTAATAAACGGGGGCTGGATCACTTGCGCGATCTTAAACCATTAGTATTTGTAGCCTGAAACTTCCTGTTCATTGATTTGCAGGCCCAGCGAAAGGGCAATGCGGTTCACGAAATTAAAGTAAGAAATAACAAGCACCACGTCGAGGATGGCGGCATCGGATAAGCCAACATCCCTTAAATTAATGGTATAATCTTCATTTTCATGGCTTTCAGGTGAAATGGTGAGCTGATGCGCAAAATAACAAAGGGCTTTTTCGCGCATGCTTAATGCAGGTGCGTCAAAATTGTTGCGAATGGCTTTCTGTTTTAGCTCATCCTTAACATAATGCTTTAGTGCCATTTCGTGATGGGTTTTACAATATTCGCACCCATTGGCAATTGATACCACTACGGCAAGCATTTCACGTTCAGCACGGCTAAGTTCGGAGCGCGAAAACATCAGCTCCATATACAACTCCATATGTTTTACGATGCTTTCGGGGCGAAGGCTTTGTATTTGGTGAATGTCGGCCAGCTTTCCTCTTTTTGCCAATAGTTCATCATAAATTTCCCTAAGCCTTCCTGATGAGGCCTCATAATTAATTACCTGTATCCGTGGCATGTTTTTTAATTTTGAATTCAACGCCCAAACGCCAAACGCCCAAACGCCAAACGCCCAAACGCCAAACGCCCAAACGCCCAAACGCCAAACGCCCAAACGCCCAAACGCCAAACGCCCAAACGCCTAACGCCCAAACGCCAAACGCCAAACGCCAAACGCCCAAACGCCCAAACGCCCAAACGCCAAACGCCCAAACGCCAAACGCCCAAACGCCAAACGCCCAAACGCCAAACGCCCAAACGCCCAACTACCCTTTTGTTTTCTCCAATTCCTTGTGAATTTTCATCTTAAGTGCCTCAATATCTTTGAAAGCCTCTTTTTTGGCAAGTGGACTGCCTAATCCTTTCTCGATAAATGCACTTTGCTTTTCGTACAACTGGCAAGCCTGACACATGGAAACATGAAACCTGAGGGCAATTTTCTCACTTAGCGAGAGTTTGAAATGCAAGTGCTTTTCAATCAGTTCGGTGGCCCTGAGGCAGGAGAGGAGTAAAGTGTTTTTTATCTTGTTCATGTAGAAATAATCATTTTTTAAACCAATTGGTTTCAATGCAATCGCGCATGCGCAGTTTAGCACGGTGAATGATTTGCCAAAAGTTAGACGGTGTAATATTCAATTCCTGACAAATCTGTTCCCCATTATTATCCATGAGGTATTTCAATTTCATGCAACTGTTCCATTGTTCAGGCAATGCTTCCATGCACATCGCTAAAATGGCCATGAATTCATCATCATCCAGTAAATTTTTATCGTCTAAATGCCAATTTTTTGGCTGAGCACTTTTATGCCATTTGCCTTTCTCATCAAAGTTATTGCTGAGCATATCATTATCCAAAGAAGTTGGGTTTCGGGATTTTTTTCGGTAGTGGTCCACAATTTTATTATTCAGGATAGCAAACAGCCAGGTTTTTGGTGCACTATCCCCTTTGAAACCTTCCAGTTTTTCGGCAGCAGCCAAAAAAGTGTCCTGCACCAGGTCTTCGGCAAGCTGGGCTGAGAGTGTCTTTGTGCAAGGCCCAACTATACATTTCTTGCGTAAATTGGTTGACCCATTGACTGAGATTATGCATTTCTTTATTTACTTTGAGGTGAAAAGCCTGCTTTTGAAAAAGCAGTCGTAAAATAGCAAAATTCTGTAACATTGTTTTTCTTTCAAATTCGTATCGTCTTCCGGTCATTACTCCCATAAATGTTTATTTTTGCCCCCTTGTGATTTTTATTCATCCGGGGAGATTGCTGCATGTTGTTTAATAATCCTTCTTATGTTGTTCGGTTTTGCACTTGCGCTGCCTTGTGCTCATCCACCTGTTCAATTTCAGGCGGCATACAAGTTGTTGTATTTTAGCAATGTTGAATTGCTCAAAACTAACAACAAACCTGCCGCACTAACAAATTAAAACACCTTATCGTGTTGATGCTGCGTTTAGTTTTTACGCAGCTTGGTACTTGCATTTGCACGGCCTTATACCTAACGAAAACCACCTCCTGAACCCTTTGGCCGATAATTGGTTGTATTCTACATTGACAATTCAATGAGTATGCAATCACGGGGCACTGAGGCCTCTTTGTTTGATGAAGCCAGGCAAATGGCGACCCAGCTGGCATCTCTTTCAACGCACGATCTTTTTGTGCTTTTGATAAATGACTTGCAAGTAGAGCATGAGAGGCTCGTGGCCATTGAAGATTTTAAAATTGCCACACAGAGGAGTTGGAAATTGTAGTACTGCTCTCAACACCCTTGTCGCAGATTTCAAAACCGGCTCCATACTATTTTCGATACCGAGCAAGTGTGTGAATGTCTTGTTTTTTACCTTGCCGATTTTCAGGAGGGGCAGGTTGATTTCCAAAATTTGGCCTACGATAGCAGCTTCCGGCACTATTTTGTGCCTATGCAGGCCCAAAACAGTAATAACCTCTATACTGATAGCCGCTGGTTTGGAGAGCCCGTGCGACAAGGGTCAAAGCTCTACAATCATCGCCAGAATTATAAACTATGGTGATGGAAGCTATGAGCAATATCTCTATTCGTTTGTTATTGAATGGGCCAACAAAAAGCATTGTCTAATATTGATATCCTTCTGGGAAGTACATGATTGAAACCAAATTAACATTTCACTAACGAATAAACAGGTCATTTCTAAGGGGCATATTTCCCTCATGTTTGATTACCTGTAGTGTTTGATGATGAAATGTATTTTTCTTTGAAATCGTTGAGCAGATAAAGCCTTGGAGGTATATGGAAATCAACCCAACCGTTGGCTTAAATTGTTGCTCGAATTCGACGGCTTTTTCAATTTGATTTCGCGTTCGGCCATGCAGCTCGATTACCAGTCAATTGCCGATTACGATGTGGTTTTTCTGCAAGGCTCGAAATGCTGCCAACCGGCATGGAACGCTTCCTGAATAGCTTTGTTGAGTCGGGGGTAGCCAGGCTGTTGATCCCAACGACCACCGCGCCTCAGCCGGTATGCTCAATGATTTTATCGGTGGTTATGGCCAGTTTATTGATGTTGAGGTGGATACTGCCCGCATCGTATACGCATTTAGCCTGTTGCAGGAGCATGGAGTTGTTTCAGGATGTTTTTATCAATATCCTCAAGAATGTTGATTTCCAATGTATATCAGCATTACCCAATTCCGGCTGCAAGCCCGCTCTTCCAGTCGGAGTTTGATCGACATGCTTAATGGAAGACTTTCTACCTGAAACAAAAGCCAGAGGCAGTTTTTATATGCTGGCTGCGCCCCTAAACGACAGCTGGATTGATTACGCGCAATGCACTTTTTGTGCCACTGATTCATAGTGAATGGCATTTTGAGTAATAATATGGCCTCATTGAATTACACATGGGTGAAGAAAACAGGATAGAGACGGGTTATTTGCCTGGCAATTCAGACCAGGCTTTGGGAAATTCGCCTTTAGAGGACGATTTTGCCTTTATTCCGTCAGCTAAACCGGCAAGGCAGTTTGGAAGTGCTTCCTGTATCATATGGTGAAGAAGCCAGGCCATTATGGCTTGTATGCAGGCGATAGCCTGTTGCAAATATTAGCATGGAACTACAGCCGCGATGAATCGGCATTTCACTTTTATACTGATGAAATTATTGATAATCAATTAAAGGAAGCCAGGTTTTGATCAGTATGAGATTTTTAAGAGCGATGAACTCAAGAAAACAGATGCATTGTGATCAGGTGTGGTTAAAGGAGCGCAACTTTGGAAACTATTTTTGATATTTGCATTGTTTTTTTGTTGGCTGAATCGCTGGTATTGCGCTTGTGTGGAACAAAGTTCAGTGGAGAAAAGAAATGGATGAAATTAACCAAAATAAGGAAAGTAATGAGCGAGGGAATCAATTTCAGACGGGCACAGGGATATCTAATTGTTCATATGTATGAAAACTGCCCTCGATTATGCTCTCATACGTTATCTCTGAACGGGTTGTGAGTTTGACATTGATGATGGCCTGAAACTGGTGCAGCGCCGTATTATGCATGCCATGAAGCACAGCTGATGACGGGCGTTTTAATAAGGTGGCCAATATCATTGGTTACACTACGTAATACCGTCACTCCCCACGGAGATGCAAGCTTCCATAGGGGGATGCTTTGGTGCAGTTGGGGCAAAAGATCGCTTTTGCTGGGAAACCTGTGAAACTGGGGAATGTGCTTACTGGCGACAGCGCAGCTGCATCGCGTTATATCGAAGGCAAGGCTCTCAAAGTCGCTACTGATGTGGTATCCAACCTAAAATAAACCAAGTGGAAAACTGAGCCATGATGGCCGTAATAGCGGTTTATCAGCTTACGCATAGTTTGTTTATCAGTACAGGGTGTTGAAGGTATTGCCGTGGGTCTTGCTTCCAAAATTTTGCCCCCATAATCTTTAATGAACTGATCGAAGCAAGCATCAACCACCTCAACAACAAGGAATTTGAATTGGTACCCGATTTTCTTTCAGGCGGCCTGGCCGATTGTTCCAAATACAATGATGGGTTGCGCGGTGGAAAAGTGAGGGTTAGGGCACGCATAAGCCAGATGGATAGAAAAACGCTGGTTATTAGCGAAATACCCTTTTCGACCACCACCAGCTCGCTTATCGATTCCATTGTGGCAGCCAACGACAAGGGCAAGATTAAAATCCGCAAAATTGATGACAATACCGCCCAAAACGTAGAGGTGGTGATACACCTGGCAACGGGTGTTTCGCCCGATCAAACCATTGATGCCCTATACGCCTTTACCCAATGCGAGGTTTCTGTTTCGCCCAATTCATGCGTCATTGTTGGGGATAAACCTGTGTTTGCCTCTATGAGCGAAATATTACGCTACAGCACCGATCGCACCATGGGCCTCTTAAAATTGGAGCTGGAAATCAGGCTGGAGGAGCTTGAAAGTGATTGGCATAGTTCCTCACTTGAAAAAATATTTATCGAAAAGCGGATCTATCGCGACATTGAACAATGTGAAACATGGGAGGCGGTGATTGAAGCCATCGATGCCGGCTTAAAACCCTATATCAAACACCTCAAACGTGAAATCACCAGGGATGATATCATCAAGCTTACGGAGATAAAGATTAAAAGGATATCCAAATTCAATGCGTTTAAAGCAGACGAGCATATACAAGGCATTGAAACTGAAATTGATGAAGTGAATAATCACCTGGCCCATTTGGTTGATTATACAATCAACTTTTTCCGGCAGATCAAAAAGAAATATGGTCCGGGAAGGGAAAGACGAACAGAGTTACGGAATTTTGATGTGATTCAGGCAGCTTCTGTGGCAGCCAACAACGAAAAACTTTACGTAAACCGTGCCGAAGGATTCGCCGGTACATCCCTAAAGAAAGACGAATTTGTTTGCGAATGTTCCGATCTGGACGATTTGATCGTTTTTAGGGCAAATGGCACTTTCCTTGTTACAAAGGTTACTGGCAAAGCTTTTGTTGGTGAAGATATTATCCATATAGATATATTCAGGAAAAACGACGACCGGACCATTTACAATATGATCTACCGCGATGGCCGCAAAGGCCCGTGGCATATCAAACGCTTTGCTGTTCTGGGCGTTACCCGCGACAAGGAATACGACCTGACTGCCGGCACACCGGATTCAAAGGTGGTCTATTTTACGGCCAACCCCAATGGGGAAGCCGAAATTATCAAAGTCTTGCTCAAGCCCCGGCCCCGACTGAAAAAAACCAGTCTTGAATTTGATTTTGCCGAACTGGCAATCAAAGGCCGCAATTCAAAAGGCAATATCCTCACCAAAAACCCCATAAAGCAAATCACCAAAAGGGAAAACGGAGTATCCACTCTGGGTGCGCGCGATATATGGTATGACGAAACTGTGAAAAGGCTCAACACCGATGAAAGGGGCCAATACCTTGGTGCATTTCTTGGCGACGACCGCATACTAAGTATCATGGGCAATGGCGAAATGAAATTGAGTAGTTTTGAGTTGTCCACCCATTTTGATGAAGATTTGCGTATGATTCGAAAATTCAATCCCGATGAAGTTATTTCTACTGTATATTTTGATGGTGAAAGCGAAAAACACTACCTGAAACGCTTTGCTCTGGAGGCAGATATGCCACTTAACAAACGCTTCAGTATTTTGAATGAGCACCCCGCCTCCAAGGTAATGTTTATTCTTTTTGATGAGTTGCCGCGCCTGCAATTGACTTTTAAACCCAACAGCAAAGGCAAGGTGGTTGAGGATGAGGAAATCAATGTGGCTGATTTTATTGCTGTTAAAGGTTATAAAGCCAAAGGCAAACGGCTATCGGTCCACGAAATTGACCAGATCATAACACTGGAGCCCTTGAAAGTGGAAACCTCCGCAGAAGAAACCAATGGCCAAACTGAAGAAAGTGAGGAAATAGTGGCTGATGTTGATACATTGGATTCACGCGAAGTAACTGTTGAGGAGACGCCAGCAGAAGCATCAGCATCCGAGCAGCCACAAAGCGAGCCAGAAGACAAACCGGCAGACGAAAAACAATCCGGCAAAAACAATGAGCCTCCTTTGCAGATGGAATTGGAGTTTTGATTGAATTTGATGCGCGAGGCGCGGACTATAGCCCCCATATCCGCCTCGGCGGACAGGCTCCCCGCCAGCGGGGGCTTCATCGCTGCTAAGTGTGAAGAAATGGTGAAGTAACGATCCCCAAACCAAAACTTTACAACACTTCACACCGCGCAGAAGCCCCCGATTTCGGGGAGCCTGTCCGCCGGGGCGGATTTGGGGGCAAAAAAATCATCAAATAACCCGGCAACCAATTTAAGGACGAAATGCCCTACAATTTGCTATACAGTCTAGCACTCCCATCATCACTAACATAAGTTAGTTTGTAGTATTTATCAATAATCTGATTGATATGCTGCTCCTGAATGCCCGGATCTGTTTTTTCCGGATTGCTGACCAGGAAAATGTAATCAATTTGTTTCGAAGCCGGATGGGATGCCAATGGAATTGCATGCACCGGAAAATCAGGCACGCCTGCATGCAATTGCGGTATCTGTGGATAATTCCATTTCAAAGGAAAGTAATCGAGGGCAGCTTCATAGTTCTCAATGATGATCATGGGCTTATCTGCGCCCAGATAATTGGGGAAATGCCCGTAAAGCCAGTAATCATGATCATTTACAGGCCAAACAATGCTGTAAGGCTCAAGATGCGATGCTGCTTCTTTTAAATAAATTGTCATCGGCTTGTGCTTGATAGCAGTTTGCACATAAATATTCAGCAAAGCAAGATTCACATAATTGATAATAATGAAAGCCGTTATTTTCAGCCACACAGGTGATTTGTTGCTTGCCAGAAAAAGAATAAAGAACAGGAAAAAGAACAACACGAGGCGTGAAGAAATAAATCCGGCTGCGTTCGATTCATCAGGAGCTACAAACAATCCAACAAAGAACATTAAGCTGATCGTGCCCCAAATAATGGCCATGCCCTGCTTTCGAGGCTGCTTTTCCCTTTTGTGTTGAATAAATTGTACCAAAGGGATAAGCAAAAACAAATAGAAAATCCATTTTGTGAAATTGCCTTCCTTGCCATAACTGATTCCTTTGGCGGGTTGAATTTGCATAAGCATATTCCACAAATCGGCAGCAGGTAGTGATTTACTTGAAGTTTCGCCTGCTGAGGCAGCTACCAAATAGTATGCAGTTAAAAATAGGGCAGGTAGAAATGCAAGTATCTGATAAACAATTGGTTTAATAGTTTTCTTGATGGGTTCTTCACCCTTAACGTGCTGATTGTAAATCTTAAAAATGTTTAGGATACCGATAACAGCAAGGAGCACAAACAAGACGAATAAATGCGAAAAATAGACAAGCACAAGCAAGGCCGCCAGTATTATTATCCGCTTTGTCGTGAAGCCATTTTTCTGGGTTCGGGCCCAAAAACCCAATGTCATGAAAAAGAGGACCAAACCCAGCTGAAAATTGTAAAAACCAAAATAAAACAAAAAGGAATAGGTGAACGGAAATATGAAATAAAGCATGTATTTCCCCTTGATTTCAAAAGACTTAAAAACGTACCTGAATGATAAGGGTAAAAAGATCAGGTATGCTGCAAGGATTACTTTTTCAGCAATAAACGCCGGTAAGAACAGCATGGTAATGCTCATTATAAAATGCCCGATCCAATTGGGGACCAACATACGATTAAAAACATAAAACTCGGCTAATACGGACTCAGGGTTTAAAAACATATCTACAATCAAACGTGCATTATAAAGATGTGCAGGCCCGTCAGCGGTAATAAAATAAGCGCCGGAAACGATAATCGGCAATAGGTGGGCGACAACAAGCAGATAAAAAAAGTAGGGTTCGAAACCCGAAGTGTGGTGCAGGAAACCTGCCCCTTTGCTGCTGTGTTTTGTTTTAGCTTCGACAAAACCAGAATCCCTTTCAATGATGTATTTTTCCTTCATTATCAACTATTTATAGTTTGTCTATAAAGTTTAGTGGCTGATATATAATGGTCGAGATCAAGGCGCGTAAATTTTTAAACCGCATTATATTAAAGTATTCGAGGATTTAAAATTTTTATAGCAACGCAGATATCAGACATTATAGACAATCACTATTTATTATGAAATCAATAACCTGCAGCCATGCCATCCTTTCGCGACTCGGAAGCGCCATAATACACTTTGTTAATGGGGTCCCAAAGTATGGCCTGATAACCGCCATAGGGCCCGTTTGCCCACTGAATGGTGTGCCCCTTTTCCATCAATTCCCTGATGCTTTCGTAAGGCCATCCCGACTCCAGATTGAGTGTGCCGCCATCAGTCATTATTTGCCCAGTGGGCTGCGATGAGCCGTGGTGGTGCATACGGGGGGCATCGCCTGCTTCCTGCAATCCCATTCCAAAATCAATCATATTGATGATAATTTGTGCGTGGCCTTGTGGTTGCATGCCGCCTCCCATCACACCAAAGCTCATAAAAGCCTCCCCCTCCTTGGTAACAAAACCGGGAATAATGGTGTGGAAAGGACGCTTGCTGGGCGCATAGGTGTTGAAGTGCCCTGTTTGCAAAGTGAAGCCTTCGCCACGATTTTGCAGCACAAACCCAAGGCCGGTAGGGGTCATGCCACTGCCCATGCCGCGGTAATTGCTTTGGATAAGCGAAACCATATTGCCCCATTGGTCAGCCACAGTCAGGTAGATGGTGTTGGGGCCTTCGGGAACACCGGCTTCTACCTTTCGGGCTGCCTTATCAGGATTGATAAGTGGGCGTCTTTGGTTGGCATAGGGCTTCGAAATGAGTTCTTGTAAGGGGACAGGCCCGAAATCCATATCGGCATAGTATTTTGCCCGATCTGCGTAGGCCAGTTTCTTGGCTTCCACAAAATGGTGGATGTATTCAGCACTGTAAAAACCCATGCCGGCCAGGTCGAAGCCTTCGAGCAGGTTCAATAGTTGCAGCGTGGCAATACCTTGCCCATTGGGTGGCAGTTGCCATACGTCATAGCCCCTGTAATTGCTCGAAACTGGATCAACCCATTCACCTGCATGGGCCGCCAGGTCGTCATAGCTTAAAAAGCCGCCATTTTCGGCCATGTATTGGTCAATGGTGCGGGCAATATCCCCTTTGTAAAAAGCATCCCTGCCGTCAGCAGCCAATTTTTCGTAGGTATTGGCCAGATCGGGATTACGGAATATTTCACCTTTGGCTGGCATCTTGCCGTTGGGCATATAGGTTTCGGTAAAATTGGGGAAACGCTCAAATCGTGGGGCAGAGCGTGCAAGGTAATAGGCGATAAGCTCAGTTACCGGAAAACCTTCCCGTGCATAGCTGATGGCGGGTTGCAAAATGGCATCCATATCAAGTTTACCAAATTTTTGGTGCAGCATAAACCAGGCGTCAACAGCACCGGGAACGCTTACAGGAAGTGGTCCAGACATGGGAATATATTCAAAGTTGTTTTCAATAAAAAAATCGCGTGTCAGGTTTTGTGGCGAGCGGCCACTGCCATTTAGCCCGTGAAGTTTTTTCGATTCGGCATCCCAAACAAGGGCAAAGAGGTCGCCTCCGATGCCACATCCGGTGGGCTCCATCAAACCCAGCACCGCATTGGCAGCAATGGCTGCGTCCACAGCACTACCGCCTTTTAAGTACATCCAGGGCTACCTGGGTGGCAAGCGGGTGGCTGGTAGCTGCCATGCCTTGTTGGGCAATTACTTCGGAACGAGTGGCAAAATTCCTGCCGGTTACCCTGTCCTGGGCATAGGATTGGAAGCTAAGAAGGAAGAATACTAAAATGGTGTAAATGGTTTTCATGCAATGGGGTTTTAATAATCACCCCAAACCTAAGCATTTTATTGCTTATTTAGCTGAAGCCATTTCTGTTTTTTTAACGATAAGGCTTGTTTTACTATCGGAATACCTCAAAGTTTTTTAACCTGAATTATACATGAACATCTGCAATGTTTTCAAATTAGAATGCGGATGACTACGCTTCGCTTCATGAATATCTGTGATGTTTTCAAATTAGAACGCGGATTTAAAGGTTTACACGGATTTTATAAAGTTTAAAAAACAAATATTTCTATATTCTATTGATATTAAGTGAGATAATCAATTTTATGAATTAATCAGGTAAGGAAGATTGCACGACTCCATAGGAGTCGAATAACTATAGAAAAGCACGAATGAAAGAGGTTTTCGACTCCAGCGGAGTCGTATATGGATTAGCAGAATTATGTTTTATTCGACCCCGCCGGGGCCGCGAAATGAACGCCTATCGATTTCTATAAATATGTGATGCCTCTGGCATCAATCACCTGAAAGCATGATTGTTTATTTTTTTGGTACATTGCTAAGGTTTCGTTTTATGAACCATTCTTTTTAGCCTGCATTATTCATGAATATCTGCAATGTTTTCAAATTAGAACCCGGTTTTAAAAGGTTTACACGGATTTTATAAAATACTAAAGAATACATGGTTCTGTATTGCACTGAATTTATGTGAGTTAATTAAGCTCATAAATTAATCAGGTTAAAGACTTCACGCAGGTGGTTCCTTAATAGCTCAGTCTTTAAGACAGCTGTGATGTGGCTTCGGTTCCGCATAGCTTCAACGATTGCCCTTCGTAGGAATGTTTTTGAATTCGTAGTCAATATACTGGTCGTAGCATTGAAGGGGGAACACATTCTGCTGTTTTATTTTTTGAAATCCTTTTCAAAATTCAGAACACTACATAGTTTATCGGCATGGGTTAAAGCGTGTTTGCCAGTAATCTTCCGGTATTGCGATTGCAGGAATATTTCAGCGGGCGAGGCACCTGCAAGCATGGGCACGTAGGCATTGGCCGAATTGTAGTGGGTGCGGTGAAGGTTTACCACAAGCCCGCCTAAACTAACGCCAGTCAATAGAACAGCTTGACCTGATTGCATTTTAGTTGCGAAACCAAACCTTCGATCAGTAAGGTGGATACGGCTACCATGGCCGAGAAATTGAAAGCAACAACATGGCTTTTCGATAATCACGGCAAACGATCCCAATGAAAGGGAGCCCTTACCACAATCAGGTTGGCTTGAAGGCCGGGTTGGCCTGCATAATAATTTGTTTGAAGGTGTTTTTGGCTTGCTTTCTGCTAATCAGAAGAGTTGCTCATTTGTTTCCATGGTGGTAAATGATTGTGGGGAAGTCAGTCCCCAGCCATTTCACCATATAGGAAAGCAGATTTCCAATTGGCCATTTAATGTATTGCGCTCAGTTCAATGATCCCTTCTTGTAATTTCAGAGATTTGCAGGTGCATATTTTGATATGGCCAATATAGCTGGGGCTATCAATGCTGGCCGAAAAATACTTGTCATTTCCACCTGCCCAACTGGCCAATGCTGACTAAGACGATCAAAAAATATGCTTATTCATAGCAATAACAGTTTTGTTAATGCTTTAACAAATAGCATGCAGGAAAATCTAAAATCAGTATGATAATTAAATACACTTTGTATGCTCATGAAAGATTACTTCGACCTTGATGTCCGATTGGATACAGTGGTTGTTCAATAGGGGGACGGCTGCAACAGGTAAAAAAAAAAGCCCACAGAAACCGTGGGCTTTGAATTTGGTAAATTGATTGTTTACGCGCAATTCCCATCATGGCGTGGGCTACCTTGGGAAGCCGGCCACATTGGCGCCTTTCACGTAATCAACCAAAAACCATCTTCGCGTGTGCCGTGTTTTACGCAGGCAGCGTGGATGTTGCGCATAATCATATGCAAGCGTGCATCTACTTCTTCGCTTGTCCAGTTCAGTTTTGGGAGTTTTGTGTCATTTCCAGACCTGAAGTGGATACACCACCGGCACATTTACTGCTTTTTCGGGGCCAGAAAAGGATTTTGTGTTGTTGGAAAACATGAACGGCTTCAGGTGTTGAAGGCATATTGGCACCTTCTGCAACACATACATCCATTTTTATAGGGTTTCTGCATCTTCCTTACCCAGTTCATTTTTTCAAAGATTTGGCTGGGGAGAGTACATCACATTTTACTTCTAAGGGGCGTTTTCCCCTTGCAAATTGTCGGAAGGAAACTCATAGGAATAAGGTTTTTGCACGATGTCTTGGTTAGATGCACGAAGTTCGAGCATATAGTCGATTTTTTCGCCGGAGATGCCTTCAGGATCATAGATGTACCCATCAGGTCCTGAAATGGTTACTACCTTACCACCAAGTTCGGTTACTTTGGCGGCTGCGCCCCATGCAACATTACCAAAACCGGAGATGGCTACTGTTTTGCCTTTGAAATCGGTATTGCGTGTGGCCAGCATTTCCTGGGCAAAATAAACCGATCCAAACCCTGTTGCCTCAGGGCGGATAAGGCTACCGCCCCAATTGATACCTTTGCCGGTAAGCACGCCTACATGGGTCTGGGTAAGTTTTTTGTACATGCCAAACATATAGCCGATTTCTTTGCCACCTACACCGATATCGCCTGCCGGTACATCTGTTTCGGGGCCAATCATACGCCAAAGTTCAAGCATATAGGACTGGCAAAAACGCATGATTTCACCATCTGATTTGCCTTTGGGGTCAAAGTCCGAACCACCTTTTCCACCGCCCATAGGCAGCGTAGTAAGGCTGTTCTTAAAGATTTGCTCAAAACCGAGAAACTTCAGGATGCTGAGGTTTACACTTGGGTGGAAACGCAATCCACCTTTGTAAGGTCCGATGGCATTGTTGAATTGTACCCTGTAACCCAGGTTTACATGCACTTTGCCATTGTCGTCAACCCATTGTACTTTAAAAGTTAAAACCCTGTCGGGCTCAACAATACGTTCGATAATGCCTGCCGCTTCAATTTGTGGGTTTTGGTTTACCACATCCTCGATGGTTTCGAGAACTTCGCGCACAGCCTGTAAATACTCCAATTCACCCGGGTGTTTTTTCTCCAGGTCATTCATGATTTTTTCTAAATTCATCGCTTTAGCTTTTAAATGAGCAATTAATATATAAAAAAACGCTGTTAAAAATTAACATTGTGAATTTCTTAACACTGCAAAATTACTGCAAATTAATTAATTAAACCAAGTAATAGGCTGGATATTTTATGTTTTTTGGTAAACTATATTCAATCTAAATAAGTTTCTGCAATCGATTGCTGAAATTGAGGAATTTAGGCTGATTAAGTTATAAAATCTCGTTATGGGATGTTCAAATACCAAGTAATACGACCAACCCCAGATTTTTTTAATGAGGGAATAGTGAATTATTTCTGAAATAAAAAAATAGAGTACGGGTTTAGTAGGCAAGCAGTTGGCCGTGAATTTTCGGGAGCCTAAGAAAATTTGTGAATTAATCAGGTTAGACTTTTTTAATGCTAAACAGTCTGGTATTTTCAATTGATTTATCCTTTATTAGCATTTTGATGTTATCTTTGTCTTAAGCTTCCTAATTAATACGTAAAATGATGAAAACAAAAAATCTTGCTCTTTTATCTGCTGCCATGTGTGCAGCTATTTTAATGGCATCTTGTCTGAAGCAGGATGATATTTACCAGTTTACACCCATTAACCCAATTTCAGAGGAATTCAAACAATACTCGGCTTTTGATACCAATAGCTATTGGGTCTATCAAAACGAATTATCAAAAGCGGTTGACACAGCCCGTGTTTTTTCTGTTTTAACAGATACCCGTCATCATACAGATATCAGCAACCCGGAAGGTTTTCGTTACGAGGCCCTGGAAATTAAATTCCGAAGTGGCGAAACAGGAATCGTCCGAACAGAGATTACCGCCGGCCAGCAGCCTTCAACGGATGAAAGTATGAATGAAAGCTTGCGGTTGTACTTTGCCAATGGGCGCTATTTTAGGATATTAATGCCTCAATATCAAATTGGGCAAACCCAATTGCTGGGCATCAACGAGGGCAATTATACCAACCTCGCCCGCATGGACAGCTATACAATTAATGGCAAAACCTATAGTTCTGTTTTTCATACGCAGGTAAAGGACTATCAAAGCGGGAACGATACCGTGGTTTTAGAGTTTTTTCTGGCCAGGGGCTATGGCCTGATAAAATATAGCATCCATGGGGCTGACACAGCAGCGGAATGGTCTTTGGTTGATGCGGAACCAATTATTCTGGAGGAATTGAGGTAGTGTCCATTACTGCATAGATTCAAAAAAAAAGGTTGCCTGCATAAACAGACAACCTTTTTAATTGATAGATCAATTCTATTTGTTAGTCCCTCAAAACTTTCAGTTTGGTTTCGAGTATGGTCAGGTCGTTTTTCGCTCGTTTGATCTTCTTTTCATATTCTGCTTTCATGATATCTGCTTGCTTGCTGTTGGCAAAAAAGCCGATATTGTTTTCCCAGAGATTGATTTCATCGCGCAGTTTGGCTATGCGGTTGTTCAGGTTTATGCTTTCGCGCCTAATATGGTCTCGTCCGTCGGGCCTGTCCTTTATCGTTTCAATCATGCCCTCGTATTCCACAGCCGTCATCTCCACCTCGCTTACTTTCATTTTTTCGAATAAGCTGTCAAGGGCTTTGCGGTATTGTGCCTGAAGTTGGTCTTTTGCTTTGATGGGCACATGGCCAATCTCCATCCATTCGCGTTGGAAGCTTTTGATGGCTTCAAGGTTCTTCACCTTATCTTTCAGGTTTTCTGAGTTGGTGATTCGTTCAATCAATTCTTTCTTTTTGGTCAGGTTTTCTGCTTCATTCTCACGAATATTGCCAAAAAACTCTGCTTTACGCTTGAAAAATGTGTCGCAAGCCGACCTGAACCGTTTCCATACTTTATCGGAGTGTTTTTTAGGAACGGGACCAATCTTTTTCCAATCTTCTTGCAAGCGTTTCAGGCTTTCGGTGGTATTGCGCCATTCGGTGCTTTCCATTTGGGATTCAGCTTGAGCACACAGATCCAGTTTGAGGTTATAGTTCTCAAACTGTTGATCTTTCAGCTTTCCAAAATATTCCTTTTTGTTGTCGAAAAAGCTGTCCATGGATACTTTGAAACGTTTCCATATTTCATCATTTTGCTTTTTCGGGGCTTGTCCAACGGATTTCCAGACACTGAAAAGCTCCGATATCTGCCTGGTCCTGTTTTGCCATTGCGAAAATGAATTGGGCATTTCGGCTATCAGCTCCTCAATATTGTCGCACAAGGCAAGCTTGGCTTCGTAATTGTGCTCTTGTTCTTTTTGCAATTCATTGTAATGCTCCCGGCGGCGCTGGTTGATCTGGTCTGTTGCATTTTTGAAACGGTCCCATATCTCGTCTTTTTTGTCTTGCGGAACAGGCCCTATTTCTTTCCACTCATCATGGTACTGTTGCAGCATTTTGAATGCCCTGACCACTGATTTTTCCAGCAGCAGCTCTTCGGCCTTTTCGCACAGCTCAATTTTCGATTCCAGGTTTTTCTTCATGTCCAGATCACGCAGCTCGCGATTAATCTTAACCTTGTCGAAAAACTTCTCAACCAAAAAGTGGTAATTATTCCACAAGTTATTGATTTCGCCTGACGGCACAGGGCCCGATTCTTTCCATTTATCCTGTAGAATCTTGAATTCATCGTAGGTTTTCTTGAGTGTTTCTTCTGATGAAATCAAAAGTTTGAGGTTCTCAAGTATGCCCAGTTTTTCCTTTAAGTTGATTTGCTTTTGCTTTTCCAATTGCTCGTTGAAGCGGGCTTTGTTCTCTTTATACTTACCGAAAGCAGCCTTAAACCTTACTTCTAAAGGATCGTCTGTATGCTCAAACGATTCCTTGTCACCACCTTCTTCCAAAAACTGCTCATATTCCTTTTCAATATCCAGTTTGTTCAGTTGCAGGAAACGTACCTTGATGGAAGCCACTTTGCTTTTGATCAGTGACAAATCAGTTTCCATAACTGTTTCTTCGAGCATCTCAACAAGCTGTAACTTGTTCATGCTTTCCAGCACATTCATCTCATCATCTTCCGATTCGTCATCCTCATCCTCATGTGATGCAACTGCTTGGTTTGATGCAATCAATTCGGCAATTTCGTTTCGCTCACTTTTGGTAATCAGTGGCTTTGCCTTGGCTTTGGAAACCCGTTTTTCTTTTTCGGGAAGCTTGTCGGAAGCAATCATTTCAAGAATCGCTTCTTTGTCGGCATCTGTGATGAGTTCGGTTGTTGCGGCTTCATCTTCCGGTTGAGCAGTTTCTGCTGCTGCTTCAGGAATCAAATTGCTGCTGATAAGCTGCCTGATTGTTTCCATTTCAGCTTCTTCCATCACATAGGGAGCAATGATTTCAGGAGTTTTGGGAGCAGGGCTTTCAGTTGAATGCACTTCTTCTGGGGCAGCAGATTCATCAATTTGCTGCAAGGTGTTGTCAATGGTTTCATTTTCCATTGATTGGGAATTCGCCTCCAGGCCTTTTTCCTGGGCCGGATTTTGATCGAGCTGGTCTTTGTTTTCCATTTTACGTATAAAAAAATTATTAGTAATTATCTGATTACCGCTACTTACAGTAAAGAGATATGGGTTCATAACAAGGTCTGCAAAAATAGTAAATATTTGTCTCTGAACGATTTTTGTGTCAATATCTGTGCGTATTATTTAATCGGCTTATAATGAAAATGATAGGGTTAAAACGAATCAATTGCTTGAAAATTTTTCAGGAAAAAGACCTGACTGAATTTGGTCATACCAAAGCTTTTACTATAGGCTAAACTGCTTTACAACAGGATTCTATAAGTATATCAAGCTAATTATCATCATCTTCCGGAAACTTTGCTTCACACAATATGGGGTCTTCGTCCAATTCATTTACGACTGCCCCTTTGCTCAGCGGGATACGCATCATATGCGAAACCCGGGCTATCATATGGGATGCCACGGGGGCTGTTGCGATAATAAAAAATATTACCATCAGTGCACCAACAATGGTTTCGGCAGTGGGATAGCTGATCACCACGGCCAACAGAAACAATACGATACTTAATGAGGATGCTTTGGTAATGGCATGCATACGCATATACACATCATGCAGCTTGACGATGCCCAGGGCGGCAACAAGCATAAAAAGCGAAGCAAGAATAATCAGTATGGCTATGATCCAATCAATCATCACAAACGGTTTTTTTAAGGTATTTGGCAAAAGCAACATTGCCCATAAAAACAATCAGGGCAATAACAAGGGCTACGTTAATGAAAATGGTTTTGCCTGTTAAAATGATAAAGGTCAATACGACACCGATGGTTGCCGAAGCTACCAAATCGATTACAATAATCCTGTCGGGAATAGTCGGGCCTTTGAGCAAACGGTACAAGGCTGCAAAATAGGCCAGCGAAAGGCAAACAAGCGCAAAATGCAAAGCAAATCCAATGGGGGTGTCGGCAGCAGGTATCATTCGAATATTTGTTTTATTTTTTTCTCAAAAGTATTTTTTACTTTCAACTTAAAGGCTTCAGGATCTTCCAGGTACATGGAATGAACATACAATCTTTTGCGGTCGGGTGTAAGTTCCACGCTCAGGCTGCCCGGTGTCATCGACAGGAGGTTCGTCAGGGCAATGATGGCTGTATCGCTTTTCAGGTCGATATCGATGCCTACTATCCCATGCTTGAAGCTTTTATATGGGCGTACAATATCCCATGCCAGCAGTATGCTCGAAACGAATAATTCTTTAAAATAGAAACCGATAAACAGGATAAACCGGAAAATCCTCAAAGGTAAGTTGATTAATTTCTTCATCGGTCGTGTTATTTTAAAACAGTTTTGATATATAAATCAGCATCAAGCAATTGCCTGCCGGCTTCAAAAAAGTAGTCTGCCAAATAACCGGTGGAAAGCCCTAAGGCAACAATCAACGCAACCATGATGATGCTGGCCCAAAGTGAAGTTCCCGGCAATTTGTTTTTTGCCCTGGCCTGGCTCTCATCTGGTATTTTTTTCCAAATAGCTTCATTCCAGATTTTTATCATAGAAAACAGTGTCACAATACTGACCATGATGGCCACAGCTGTAATTTTCCAGGCACCAATTTCAAAACCTCCATAGATAAGGAATAATTTGCCGAAAAAACCGGGCAATGGTGGTATGCCGGCCAGAGAAAGCGCTGGCAAGAGGAATAAAAAGGCCAGCAAGGGCTTGTCCTTGTAAATCCAGCCCATTTCTTTAAGGTCATAGGAGCCCCTGAATTTGTAAATAAGCCCGCCAGCGAGGAATGTAGCTGTTTTTGAGAGCATATTGTGCACCATAAAATAAATGGCCCCGCCCAGTCCGATCACTGTGGCAAATCCCAGACCCATAATCATATAGCCAATCTGGCTGATGATATGGAACGACAATATTTTGCGTATATCATACGATGATGCCGCCATCAAAACCCCTGAAACCATCGTTATGCCTGCGATAATCAGGATTATCACTTGCCAGGTGGCCTGGTCTGATACCACAAAAAGGCTGTAAAAACGAATAATTACATATACACCCACTTTGGTTAAGGTGCCGGCAAAAAAGGCAGTAATGGCCATGGGCGGCGTAGGGTAGGAGGCAGGCAGCCAGAAAAAGAATGGAAACAGGGCAGCTTTGATCCCAAAGGCAACAAAGAACAACATCAACGAGCTGTTAATCAGTTGTGTGTGTTCGGTCTCCCGGAGCTTGAGTGCGATATCTGCCATATTGAGGGTTCCCATTTGACCATACATCAGGCCAATAGCAGTAACAAAAATCACCGAACCGATCAGGTTGAGCACAACGTACTTAACCGCTCCTCGCAGTTGTTGCTTTTCAGCGCCCAAAGTGATCAGCACGAAGGATGAAATCAGCATCACCTCGAACCAAACATAGAGGTTAAAAATATCACCGGTTAGGAATGAGCCGTTTACGCCTGTTACCAAACCATGAATAAGCACATAAAAACCGGCTTTCTTACGGGTTTCGCCGATAAAGCCAAAGGAATAGATGGTAACCAACAATGCCAGCACGGACGTTGTAAGCAGCATGATGGCTGTGAACAAATCAGCTGTAAAAGTAATACCAAAAGGTGCAGGCCAGCCACCGGCCTGCAAGGCAAATGGGCCGTCCTGCACAACCTTTGACAGTATGATGGCCGCATGCACCAAAAGATATGACATGGAAACCATGCTTATCAACTGCTGCAAGCGGACGGAGCGGTAGCTGAAAAGCAACAGCATGATGGCAACAAGGGGCAATATTACGGGTATAAACAGGCTCATGTTTGATCGTTTTCAGCAAGTTCGTCTAAATCAACAGTTCCAGTTTCTTTATAGAAGCGATAAACCAGCACAAGGGAAAAGGCCGTAATGCCGAGTCCGATTACGATGGCCGTAAGAATAAGCGCTTGTGGCAAAGGATCAGAAATGGTGGCCAAGTCAACACTGCCGTCAGATTGGGTAAAGGCAGGCTCGCCACTGCGCAGTCCCCCTGTTACAAAAAGCAATAAATTGGTGGCATGGCTCAGGAAAATGATGCCCAAAACCAGCTTCACAATGCTCCGTCGCAGAAACATATAAATGCTTGATGCATAAAGAAACCCGATGATTACAGCCAGCAATATCAGCATTATTTGTCCTCCTCCATAATTGATAACATAACCAACATCAACATGCCCGCCACCACCAGGTAAACCCCGATATCAAAAAGCAAGGGGGTGCCCAACTTGAGTGCAGCATCGCCAAAAAGCGGAATGCTGATCCAAACGCCCTGCATAAATAATTCATGTCCAAGCAAGACGGCAATCATGCTGCTCGAAACCGCAAACAACAAGCCCAATGCGATCAGAAAGAAAGGCTTTGCAAGGCGCAACTTTTTGGTTTGTTCCACCCCGAATGCCATGGCATGCAGCACAAATGCTGTTCCTGCCAGCAGTCCGCCAACAAAGCCGCCACCAGGTTCGTTGTGACCTCGGTAAAGCACAATAAGGCTCAGTATGAGCAATATGGGCTTCAGGTGAAGGGCAGCTATTTTGAGTATTTCTGAGCGCATGCTTATTCCCCTGGTTTAAGTTTAACTTTCAATAAGGCGTAAATCCCAATGGCAGCCAATGCCAACACTGTAATTTCGCCCAAGGTGTCTAAAGCCCTGAAATCGACAAGGATAACGTTTACTATATTTTTCCCGTAAGCCAATGGATAACTGTTTGTGCTGAAAAAATCAGAGATTTTATCCTGTGGCGTCAACGATCCGGTTTTAATAACCAATGTGGTCATAAAACTACCGAAAATCAAGGCGATGATGCCATCCCTGATGCGGCCGCTTTTTTTGGAAAAATCAAGGTATTTCGGCAAATGATACACCACCATAGCCCCCAGGATTACCATCAGGGTTTCAACCATAATCATGGTGATAGCCAGGTCGACACCACTGAAAGTTATAAATATAACGGCAATGCCAAATCCTACCAACCCAATGCTGATAAAGGCAATCAGCCGCGATTTTGCCAAAATGGTGGCCAATGTAGCAACCACAATCAATAAAGAAACAGCGATATAGAAAAATGGCACTGTTTTAAGGTCGTCCATTTGCACCTGAACAAAAGGCACGCGTGCAATCATATACCACATCATGGCTGAGGCCGACAGGAAAATGGTCATCAGGTAGAAGCGGTGGTAGCCATGTTGCACAAATGTGGTTTTTTTCTTTGTGAAATATAGGAATCCTCCAATTAGCCTGAAAAACTGTTCGGAAAATTTGGTACTAAAATACCTCAGGTTTATGCGGTTGGCTAAACCAATGGTTTTTGTTTTGAATACAAATAGCACTGCCCCTAAGGTAATTGTGATGCCGCTCAAAAGCAAAACCAGGTTAAATCCGTGCCATATTTTCAGGCTGATGGGGATGGTGCCCGGACTGATTGCGATAAGGGCAGGGGCAATCAGCCGGTCTTCGATGGCCTGTGGGAAGAGTCCCAGAAATAAGCTGAGCAACACCAATACTGCGGGGCCAGTGAGTAAGGACACATCCGGCTCGCCGGGCTTTTTTGAAAACACCGGCTTTTTGCCCCAAAATACATCAAAAGCAAGCCGTGCCGAAACAAACACCATAAAGGTATTAGCAAAAAATCCCATCACCAAAATAAAAGGAGCCGCCCCGGGGGCATTCACCGAAGCCTCGTAGATCAATTCCTTGCCAATAAAGCCAAGCATGGGGGGTAGCCCCGACATGGAAAGCAAAGCCAGTAACATAATAATCGTTGCAACAGGCATATAAGCAAAAAGATTCCCCAGTTGGCCCATATCCCTTGTGCCTGTTTTCTTTTCAATATTGCCTGCCATCATAAACAGGGTGGCTTTGTAAAAAGCATGCACCAATAGAAAGATAAAGAAGGCATTAAGCGAGTACCTGGTGTTGGTGCCTATGAGCAATACCAAGGTTCCCAATGCACTCACTGTGGTATAGGCCAGAATTTTTTTGATATCGGTTTGTG
>JAGYLH010000089.1 GCA_018400955.1 Bacteroidales bacterium | reverse complement strand
GGAGCTGACAAAAAAGGTTGGGAGGTTGCTTTTAAAACCGATCATGAGGGTTGAGGGATTGAAATTCACCAGGTTTTCAGAACCAGCACCACTTCCAAACACAAACGCTTCACCTGCAGATGTTTGCACATAATTTCCTATCGCAACAGAACTACCACCATTTGCAAAAGACTGATGACCCATAGCGACTGCAGAAATACCATTTGCTTGTGAATTGCGACCAGCAACAAAAGCAGATCGCTTGGTTGCCATAACATTTTCGCCTAAAGCCACGGACCTTAAACCTGATGCCGAAACCTTATATCCCAGGGCAACTGATTCTATACCAGATGCAAGGGCTTCATTACCAAAGGCAAAAGAATTATCACCTGTAGCCCGGCTATTGATGCCGCCCACAAAAGCATTAGAGCCAATGGTTTCGTGCGGGTTCTCGCCGACATTTAGGTTGCCAACTACCTGTAATTTGGCATTCGCGTTGGCTGTCTTAGTGCCTATGCCCACATTGCCCCCATCGTAATAGATACCATTACCAAACGCACTCTGCCAGTGGCAATCGCCGCCACCGCCTCCACTGGGCGGCACAGCCCACATGCCTAATCCATTTAGAAAGTGTTTGTCAGTTGCATGTTTATCGGGCAGGCTGTATTGGTCAGTTATCCATAGTCGCCTAACCCCCGCTTCACCATCAACATCCAAAAAGAATTGGGGTTTGCTTGTGTTAATCCCAACATATCCATCATCATAAAAGATACCCTTATCCGTTCTAATCCAGAACGAATCTAAGCTATCTGTATGGATAAGGGTTGTGTCGCTTGGCCGCATAATTTGTGCCTGCAGCCCTATTTGGCAATGGAGTCCAAGGCAAATTGGCATAAGGAAAATAAGGCTTCTGATTTTCATAATTTTTGGTTTTTTTTATAATTATCAAGGTCTTTTACTCTTTCAAAAACTTCCCGCCCTGCTTCATGCCATCGCTTCCTTCCAACTCATACACATACAGGCCTGGGGGCAGCGGGCCGATGCCGGTACGCAGGTTGTTGCCCGAAACACTTATTTGTTTGTCAACATATTTTTGTCCTTGTGCATCGTAAATGCGGAAGCGCACATTTAGCCCTTGTGCAAAGGCGCTCAGGCTGATGTTTACCTCATCGCGGGCAGGGTTGGGCCAGGCTTTGGCAGGTGGCAGGGCTTCGGGCAGTTGTTCAATATTGGTGATGATCTCGAAGTCTTCGCGCAAGAACTTCCACACATGTATGTCGCGGGCATAGCTTCCGGCTTGTACGTATCGCGTGCCGTAAACCAGAGCACCATCGTCAGGGGTTGCAGCAACCCCCCATAGGGTGTAGTTGGCATCGCCCCCAAAGCTTTTACGCCCGATAAGGTTCATGTCAATATCTATCAGGTAAATAACGGAGGTGCTGGGGATGGTTGTCCAGCCCAGGTTGTATGACTGGTGTCCTGTAACATAAATGGTGGTATCATTGGCACGCACCATGGCTTGCCTGTAGGCCCTGTATTCAAGTGTATCCGGCCTGTCAAGTGGCAGTTCCTGCAAATATTCCCCGGAAGTGTTCACCCGAAATACTGAAAAGAAGTACTCACGCTTACCTTCGAAATCTACGATTCGGTTAGCAGCCATCAGAAATTCGCTTGCACTCAACCAAATATTGTTGCCCTGCCTTTCGGAGCCTTTTACTGCCGACAATTCAATGCCGTGCGAAATGTTCATGTCTTTGTCCATAAAGTCCATGCTTTCGGCACCATTCAATAGCAATCCTCGGCCTAGCATCATCAGGCTGTCAGTACCCGGCATGGGGCACAGGGAACGTAAGGCCGAACTGTTCCAGCTTGGGTACAACCTGCTTAGCAGTGTATCACCTTCTTGGTTGAATTTGTACATGATAAAATCAGCAACCTGGTAATGGGTATATTGCCTGGCTACTTCTGTAACCAATGCAATATGCCCATCTTCATCAATTATTGTATTCGTATTGCTCCAATATCCCAGGTAACCTTCAGGTGCCATATAATGTTTTTCGCTAACTACCTCAAGGTCGGAATCCATAATGACAATCCATAAATGGTCTCTTGTGGAAATGTCGCCATCAGCAGAATATCGGCCACTAACAAAATAATCACCATTGTCTAAAATGGTGATACTTGGGAAAATGCTTATGGTATCCTGTTTATAGAACAGCTTGCTCTGGTAGTTGCCATCCGGATACACTTTCAGGATTAATGCCTTCATGGATTGTACTCCCTCTGCAGTAACCTCAGCAGCCCTACCAACCAGAATAACATTACCATGGTGGTCAACTGCACTTTCAGCTACCAGCCATCACCAAGGGGTGTTGAAAAATAAAGTCGAAGCAGTTGCGGGAGGTATGGCAGTTGTAAACACAAGAATGCCAAAGCAAGATAAAGGCCCTTTCTCATCAATAAATGCTATATTTACACGCGTTAATCCAATGCTGTCAGTTCAACAGGATGGGGTACTTATTGTTCCAAAAGACCTACATAGGTTAATTTGTTCTGGCGGATTCGCTGGATATAAGTGTTCGTCGTCTTCTTTTCCTTCCAATTTCACATTCCAAAAACATCCATTGTTCTGTAATATCAAAGTCAGGGAAAAGGCGTACAGGGGTACTTTTTGATAAATAACTGATTCCCAGCCTTACACAATGGAAGTTCATTTAAGGAGCTGTGAGGCACTCATCAGAGTCGGCAGTTTTTCCACATAAAAATAAGGTATTCGCCATTTTCCTTCTGGTATTCGTCACCGACAAGCTCTATATCAAAAGGGTTGGCAATCATCCAACGGTAACCATTAAATGCTAGGCCACCCAATCATGTTGTTGTGTGCAAAAGTGGAAATACAAAAAATGAATATTAACTGCAATTGTCTGGCGGCATCGATCTGACATGCTTGTATCATAAATTGTATCACACTTACCCCATTTATTGCCATAATACCAATCATCCCCATCATAGAAGGCCCATAATTTATGGGGGATTCGTAACCCTTTCTCTTTTCTCGCCTGTCACAGCACGCACAAAAAAAAAAAAAAAAAAAAAATCTCCATTTGCTGCCGCTAACCTCGCCGGTTTGCAGTTGGAGCAGCAAAAAGCCTTTTTCTTCAAAATTGTGGCTTATGTAAACTGGGTTACCAGACCAAGGATTTGGTCATACACGGCCACCACATCTTCTAAAAGCGTATTGCCCGAGGTATCAACCGGCAGATATTAACGTTGTGGAGTCCGAAACAGCGCGTCAGAATATCAGGAAACCCGTAAGCTACATTAAACAGGGTTTCAATATTCCAGCGGGTTTCTTCCTTGCCCAATCAGCTCGCCGCTTTGAGAGGTGGGGAGCCTTCACGCAACGGTCATTTTTTGTTTGAAACTGTTGATTTCCTTCACCAGTTTTTGATGCCTTGGGGTAAACCTGCTCGGTTGATACCCAGCCGGCCCATCCGATTGTTGCTCTTTTTGGCATGCCGTAATCAGCAAGGCCGCCGTTGCTGCAACTGTTAACAGCATAAAGATTCGGGTTTTCATAGTATTATTTTGTTTGGTTAATAATAAAGTGGATGATGCCTACGCCTGTAATTGGCGGGGGGCAAGTCGTATAAAAAAAACGGTAAGGCGTTAAAAAAAATAAATTGAATTCGGCTTACAGGCACGTAACTTTGTATGCCACAGATGAAAACAGGTGCTTTCTTCCGCACGCGTAGGGGCTATTTGTTTCATAATTGATTGTTTTGCGCCACAATAGTAGGTAACTCTATTTTAAAAAGCAAGAAAATTAATAAACATATAGCGTTGATGCTGTATTATGAAGTACTTAAAATATACATTAACAAATACATACGTTCTTATTTAGAATTACTATAAATTAAAAAACTTGTATCAATAAACCGCTTCCAGGCTGAAATGATAGATATCTTGTAAGCGAGTTTTGTTCATATACTATGCCGGGCTGTTGGTGTTATTCTTTGTTTGTTAAAATAATAAACCCATACATTTTTTGTGGCCGTGCATGAAAGTGGTTTCCTGTTTGAAATGAATCATAGTTGTCAGTGCTGATGAAAGAGGAATGCCTTCAAGCACCCAATGATCAAATCCCTTGGGAAATACTCCCTGTTATTGGGGCTATTACCTTCATCGAATCGCTAACATTTAGGTGGTTGGTTGCCGAACCCATCGTTTCCAACACCATGGTGCCTTTGCGGGGAAGTTCTATTTCCAAATTAGATACAGCCGTGTTTTCCAGTATTTTTAAACGCAATGAACATTGTCCGGCTTCCGAAGTAATATGAAGATGCTCAAAGGTGCATTCTGCTATATATATATTGCCCAGGTGGGTGGCGTCGATCACCAAATGTTCTCCCGCGTATTGTTCAACGTCAAGGTTTAACTGACGATTTGCCTGGCAACCGTCCGTAATTTGACGAAAACCAATTTGATTGATCTTCGGAATGTCAAGTGTCCAATAGTTTATCCTGCCTTTCGTGCCGGCACCTTTTATAGTAATCGTCAGGGTTTCGTCTTTCACGGTGTTATCAATTTCCAGCTGTTTGTGATTCCCGGCGATGCGCAACTGAAGCCGATGTGAACTCAGGCCCAACTCAACATAGCCATCAGCTACAACCTCAATAGCCGTCACATTGTCGAACTGCTTGCTTTGGCCTATTTTTTCAATGTAGGCTGTTTCCTTTTCATTGACCAAATTTTGTACACCTTTTGTGATAATTGTTGCCCGAATGGCAACCCACAAACTGGCAAAAATGATGACGGCCAGGATTATTTTACTACTTGTTTTCATCAGCTTGGGATGTTTGGTTTAAATAATTTTCAAATAGCGTTTTCAATTCTTCAGGGCTGTACCCCAACAACATCAGATTGCGGAATAGTTGGGGAAGCTCCCGGGTGAGATAATGGTTTTTTCTCGTCTTTGTTATTATTTCAGCCGCCCGGGCTGCCACATGATGGCCAATACCCCGTTTATTCATGAGTATCTGTTCCTGCTGCAGATGATCGTAGGCACGCATCACCGTGTTTGGGTTTACCTGCAAATCAACAGCCAACTCGCGTACAGATGGGATTTTATCATCCACCTTCCATTTGCCTTCAAGTATTGTGTCGCAAACAATCGAGGCAATCTGTAGGTATATGGCTTGTTTTTCATTAAAATTCATAATGATAGGCCTTTCATTTTATACTTCTTTTTCTTTCAGTTTAAAATACACCCCAACATACAAACCCAACGTAAGGGCAGCCCATACAAGGTGATTAACCAGGGTATAAACGCCTGATAGCTGAAAACGGAATTTCTCTATGTCTTGGAAATTTGTGCTGTTGGTGTACCAGCCGTCGGTAAAATTGAATAATAAAGGGTTTATTTGAATCCGGCCGATTTCACTGTTAATTAATAGGTAATAGGGTAGAATACCCAAGAAGAAAACAAGTGTAATCAATAATATGGAACTTGCTACAAGCTGTCTTTTGTTGAAGGCAACCGAACCAAAAAGATAAATAGATTGGAAGAGGATTAAAATTCCCAGAAACTGCTGAAACAGTCCGTCTTGCAGAAGATCAAAGTATTCATTACTAAGAGTTTGTAAACCTGAACTTCCTTCAAAAAGGAAGGTTAACAAATAGGATGACCCAAACAAAACAAAGCTTGCAACAGGTAAGAACAACAGCAGGGTGAAAAGGATAAGAACAGCAAACTTTTCGATGGTTTTTGCCGGCAGATTGAGGTAGAAAAATGCCTGGCCTTTGTCGTGCCATGAACTGTAGAAGCTGGCGGCTTGTAGTATTGTTGCCAGCATCAGAAGCACATACACAATAGATGGAAGGACCGAAGTGCTTTCCAGAAAAATGATCATCAACATAATTAAGAGGACAACTGCATACGAAGCAAAGTACAATTTCCAACGGTTGTACAAATGAATTTTGCTTAGCCATAAAATCCGCTTTAAACTATAGGAATTGCTCATATTATCAGTTTTAAATGGTGATTTATCAAATAGATGCTTGAGGTATATTCAGCGTTCTTATCTGTATTGGCAAAAGATTGAAGCGGGGCAGTAAGCCCCAAAATCCAAAGACAATAATTTCTTTTATTTCCACCTGTTTTGTAACGCATATTTATAAATTATCTACAAGAATGTTTTCTATTTCTTCTATGCTTGGGTCGATAGCCAAAATGATACCTTGATTATTTACCACAAAAACTCCACCTCCCGAATTGCTCAGATTGTATTTTTCCCAAATCTTGTTTTGATTGTTTATTTCAACATAATTTTGCCAGGGATATTTTTCTTGTTCAATTGCTAAATTATAGGATTCAATATCCTTAATTCCTCCAACCACTCCAATAACAGCAAGTTTGTTATCCTTGTGTTTTTTATAAATCGGAATCAACTCCCTGCTTTTTTTTATGCATGGGCCACACCAGGGAGCCCATAAATTAAGAATTGTTATTTTGTTTGTTTTTATATAATCATCAATGTCTATTTCCTTTCCCCATGAATCAACTGTCTTAAAATTAACAGCTTTACCACCAACTTTTATTGATGTCAATGCTGTAAGTAAATTTTTTGAGAGTTCGGTGTAAAAATGATCAGGGTATTTCTTTTGATAGGATTGGACAATTGAACTCAAAAAGTCCCTGTCAATAAACGATATATAATTAGCAGCTGAAATCATATCTGTGAGCAACGCATATTTTGCTATTGATGGGCTTTTTTCTATTTCTTTCAATCTCCAGCTAATATGTTCCTTACCAATTGAATCAGATTTTGACAAAAGCTTTTTAGCTAATTCCGGCTCGCCTTCATTTAGTTGAAATATGGAATCAAGTTGTTGCTGAATGTTATTAAATTGGTGTTCAAATAGCACCCTGACATCTTTTTCAAATTTTAATAATTCTTCTGTGGCTTCACTTCCAATTACTGTATTGTTTACATATTGGTCCATCGAAAACAGATTGAAATATATGGTGTCGCTATCCGGAAAAAAATAGATTGGCATAAAGGCTCCTTGCTCGTATTCATCTTCAAATATCAACGAGTATCTGATGTTTGGAGCATCATTTAAAAGGTACTGAAATGTGTTGTTCTCCATGATTGGAATTCTTTGCTCCATATATCTCGCGTCTTCATGTGACTTTACAATTAACAAGGCTTTACTCTCCCTATTATTAACTGTTCCTTTTAAAACACATGTTTCAACTTTATTATTCCGACATGAAGCTGTAAGCAATATCAAAAGTGTAAATAATAATGTATTGATTTTCATTTGTGTTAGTTTAGTTATTGTCGTTTGATGCGCTATTTTTGGCAATTGTGTTTCTCTTAAATTTTTGTGTGTTGCGAAACTGTGTTGCTTGTATCAACCACCGCGTTAAAATAAGCTTCAATATCAACTTCTCCGGGTTCATTGCTCATATTCGAGACTATGTAGGAGTTGCCCAAAACACTTTTTCCTTTGTAAAGAATTTCACCTTCAGGGCTTGGATTTCCATGGTAAAAAGTATATTTTGATGCTATTTCATCAAGACTGGCCTGTACTTTAACTTTGTTGCCATTTAAGATGATTACATTGTCAATAAGGCTTTGCACATCATGCACCTGATGCGTTGAGATGATGATTGTTCTGTCCTCGTGGAGGAACGAGGCAATCATTTTTCTAAATATAGCCTTCGACGGAATATCAAGGCCATTGGTGGGTTCATCAAGCAGCAGCACAGAGGTGTTGCACGACAGGGCAAATGCGATGGCTATTTTCTTTTTTTGGCCCAATGACGTCCGGCTGAATTTTTGCTTGTAGTCAACGTCAAAATCCATTAAAGTGCTTTTAAATTGACTATGATCAAAATTAGGATAGAAACAACCGAGTAGCTTAACCAAATCCGGGGCGGAATTGGCCGGCAGATATACTTCTTCAGCAAGCAGGTAGATGTCTGAAAGAAACTGATGTTGCCGCAAATTGGGGATAAAGTTATTAGTACGAACTTTGCCCCTGAGGGGAGAAACCAATCCGCAGATTAGCTTCAGCAAAGTGGTTTTGCCGGCACCGTTTTTTCCAAGCAACCCATGAATCCTTCCTGGTTTGAACCCCAGGTCAAGCTGTTGAAACAGCAATTGGTCAGAGCTGTAACCAAATGATAGTGAATCTATTTGAATCATATTTCATTAATTTTACATAGTGTATTAGTAAAGTAATACACTGCAAATATATTACATCTTTTTAATGGGCAACATTTTTTTGGTTTTTTTCATATTTTTTTTTCAACCACCTATACTTTAAAGGGTAGCACTTTGTAAATCTCACAAAGTTTTATACCCATGATTGTACTTGCCGGGGAAAATTCTTGCCTTTTCAAGCAAAAAATGATTAGAAGTGTTTTGGAGCTGTACCCGGTAGTCTTTTTTCGAGTACTTTCCTTTGCTCCCTAACAGTATTTTCTCGGGGCGATCTCGTGCCTGGTTTTTCTTTCACAGGCATATAGGGCATTATTGTTGTGTTGTTTCTTATGACGGCATGGGACTTATTTGTATCTGTCCGCCTATTGCCCTTAATACTTTCATTATTGTCTCAAACTGAGGTTTAGATCCATCAGATAAAGCTTTGTATAAACTTGGTCTGCTTAATCCGGTTTCTTGAGCAATTTTTGTCATTCCAATCGATTTTGCAATATGACCTATTGCCGTAATTACATCTGAATCATCACCTTCTGCCAACACAACATTAAGGTATTCAGCAATCATTTCGTTACTGTCCAAGTAGTCTGCTATATCAAATTTTGTAGTTTCCATATTGCTATTTTTTTATTCTTTTTAAAATGTCATTTGCCCTTTTAATATCTTGTTGCTGAGTTGATTTGTCACCTCCAATGAGGAGTACAATTATTTTTCCATCCGATACCTTAAAATAGACTCTATATCCTTTGGCGTAGTCAATTTTCAATTCACGAATTCCATTGCCAACATGCTCGCAATCTCCAAAGTGTTCATCATTCTGGATTTTCTGAATTCTAAACAATATTTTTGCCTTGGCCCTTAAATCTTTTAGCTTTCTCAGCCATTTGTCAAATTCGGCAGTTTTCTCAATACTGTACATGCATATGTGTATTCATTTGGATACAAAAATACATTTTTTTAATCATGAATTGTTTTGATTAACTATTTTGGGCTTCTTAAAATTCGCCTCAACTTCTGTTTCATCACAACAAAGTGCAGGAAAAGAAGGCAAGAATACGGTTTTACGATACCCAGATTTAGAAATTCGCATAAACCGTAATTATCTCGTAACAAGCATTATAACTGTTGACAAACGTAAACAAACGCTTATATACGTATGTACTTGTTAATCATACGACTAATCTTTCCAGCCCGCTATAATTTTGCCTCGTTGTTCATTTACAAATTGTCTAACTAAAAAATTAAAATCATGACAACTATGCGTAATTCCGTCCAACTTATCGGACGCCCGGGCAAAGACCCAGAGATCAAACAAATTGGCAACGACCGCAAAATGGTGCACTTTTCATTGGCCACCAAGCATGTGTACACAATGATAAAGGCGAGCGTGGAAACCACCGACTGGCACAATATTGTAGCCTTTGGCAAGGTGGTTGACATCATTGAAAAATATGTGCGCAAGGGCCAGAAATCGCCATCGAAGGCAGGCTCACCTATAACAAGTGTAACATTAAAGAAGGCAATAAGCGCCAAACCGCTGAAGTGCACCTGAACGAATTGGTGCTCCTGCAAAAAGGCAGAGTAACTCAAAATTGCATACTAACAGTAAAACTAAAAACTCTTTACAAAAATCTAAAACTTTAAAATCATGACAACTTTAAGAAACTCCGTAAAACCATTGGCCGCCTGGGTATCGAACCAGAAATCAAGGAAATTGGAAAAGACCAAAAATGGCGCGTCTTTTCACTGGCCACCAACCACGTTTGGCTACAACGCCAAAGGCGAGAAGGTGGAACAAACCGATTGGCACAACATCAAAGCCTTTGGCAAGTATGGTCGACACCATTGAGAAATATGTAAAGAAAGGCCGTGGAAATCGCCATCGAAGGCCGCCTGAACACCAACAACTGGGAAGATAAGGACGGTAAAAACGCCAATCATTCGACATTGTGCTGAACGAACTGCGCTGTTGCAGAAAGCTTCGTAGTGCGGGATGATGGTGTGGCTTGGTCGCTGAATGCGGGCACTGACACTTCGACTGGCTTCGACTCTCGCTCAGTGACCGGGTGTTCAGCAACCAAGCCCGCTGCTAATGACTTCCAATCAATAAAAATCTAATAAACGAATTTTTAAACTTCAAAATCATGACAACTACTATTGATACCATAAACTAACAGGCCGTCCGGGAACAGAACCCGCTGTAAGGCAACTCGACAACAACAAAATGATGGCGCGCTTTGCCTTTGCTTCCAGCGAAGAAACTACCAACGAAGCCGGCAAAATAGTGCAAACCACCCGTTGGCACCAGGTTGTGGCCTGGGGCAAATGTGCCGCACTTGTACAGCAAAAGGTAAAAAAAGGCAAAAAGATCAGCATCGTAGGCAAGCATGCCTGCCGCCGTTATACCGACAAAAAAGGCCAGATGCGCGAAAAGCCCGAGATTGTGCTGTATAATCTGTATGTGTTTGAACCGCAAATAGCTTGACAGAGGACAGTACAGCAAAATACGCCTTTCAATAGTTGAAAAAAGTGGCAAGGGACAATTCTTGCCGCTTTTTTTTATTTGCCTACCGGAATTTCATCTCCTATAAAAGCGGGCTGTGTTTTGGTAACATACAAGTCGAGCATCAGTTTTACCCGAGCCAGGTATTCGCGGATATATGTTTTCATACCAAAGCTTACCGAAACATCTTCAGCAGCAAAGCCAACAGCAGCATAGCCTGAATGGCGTGCAATATAGATGGCGCGTTCCACATGAAAAGCCTGCGAAATGATGGTAACTGAATCCTGGCCAAACACCTTACGGGACCGGATGACCGAATCCAGGGTGCGAATGCCGGCCGTGTCGGCCACAATGCGGTCGGCAGGTATATTCGCCTCCATGAGGTCGCGGCGCATTTCGCGGGGCTCGTTGTAGGTGCGGTGGCGGTTGTCGCCGCTCACAATGATGTATTCAATCTTGCCCGATTCAAAAAGGCTTACTGCTGCTTCAATCCGGTTTTGGTAAAAGGGGTTGATTTGTCCTTTCAGCGTGTATTTGCTCGTGCCGAGCAACAAACCAACCTTGTTGGCCGGAACTTCATCCACCTTATCATAAATATAGGTTTGGGTTGAAATGGTCACAACCAGACTGCAGGCCAATATCAACAGACCCGAAACGATCATTCCCAAAGGTATGGCTATCAATAAAAAGCGCAGCGCTTTCATCATCGGTTGTTTCAGTAAGTGTGAAAAAAATCAGCCACCTGAAATCAAATGTATAATTTGCACATTGTCGCCATCATGCACCATGGCTTCGTCCCTTTCAGCGGTTTTTACCAATTTTCCATTGAGCTTGGTTACCAGCAATTTAAATGTAAAATTCTTGTATTTAATCAGTTCGCTGATGCTCATTTGCTCCCCTTCAATCGCTTCGGGACGGTTATTCAGTGTGATGTTCATAGTTCAAAACAGTTCTCAATTGATTTGTCATTGACCGGCACCCCAAAATTAGCTTTATTTTGCTTAACCACACCGCCTGTTTGCTATGCCCTGAAAGCCCTGCTTGCAAATCCAATTTAAAACCATTCTAAATTTGTCTGCAAAACGATAACAAGCAAAGGATTAATGCGAAAAACCTCGATATGCAACACAAATGCATATTGCTATGATTGAACGATTTAAATCATCTGTTTCGTTTATAACCCCTATCTTTGTGAAAAATTTAACAAACCTGTAAAAATTCTATTTCTATGGAAATTGCTGAAATGAAACAAGGACATGAAACCCTGCTGGATTGGGCCTACGAATGGAAACAGCTCGACAAGGGATATACAGATAAGTCGCTTTATATCAACTTATCTGAGAACAAAGTCCTCGCAAAAGACGTGCCTGCCGAAATGAAGGAAAAATTCATCGGTGGCAGGGGATACGGCCTCAAAATGTTGTGGGACGCCACCAAACCAACCACCAAATGGAACGACCCCGAGAACGAAATCGTTATTTCATCGGGCCCCATAGGTGGTATCACCCAATATTCCGGAACCGGAAAATCAATCTGTGTGGCCCTTTCGCCACAAACCGATTCGGTAATGGACAGCAATGTGGGCGGCTTTTTCGGGCCTTTCCTGAAGTTTGCCGGCTTTGATGCCATCGAGCTGCAAGGCAAAGCCAATGAAGATGTGATAATCTTTATTGACGGGGTTAACCACAAGGTGGAAATCATGAAGGCCCCCCTGGAGCCTGTTGACAGCCACGTATTGGCCGAAATCCTTACCGATATGTATGCCGACGACGAACGCGACAAGAAAAACATAGCCGTCGTTTCTGCCGGTGCTGCCGCCGACCACTCATTGATTGGTATGCTTAACTTCAGCTTTTACGATCCCAAACGCAAAAAAGTACGGCTGAAACAAGCCGGACGTGGCGGTATCGGTACCGTTTTCAGGGATAAAAAGATCAAGGCTATCGTGGCCAAGGTGCCCGGTGTTAAAGGCAACCTGAACAATGTGGTTGACCTGCAAGCCATTATGGAACGTGGAAAGAAATTTAACCGCGAAATGCGTGAACTGGATGACAGTCAGGCCGAAATGCGCACCAAGGGTACAGCCCACCTCACCAATATCATGAACGACTATGATTTGTTGCCGGTGAACAATTTCAAATTCGGTTCGCACCCCGATGCCATCAACATCCACTCCGAGGTATGGAAATCCATGTTTACCCAAGGCATACCCGATGGTTGCTGGATTGGTTGCAATATGGCCTGTGCCAAAGGTATAGACGATTACGAATTGCGCTCAGGCCCTTACAAAGGCGACAAGGTGATTGTTGACGGGCCCGAATACGAAACCACTTCCTCATTGGGATCAGTGGCCGGCATCTTCAATCCCGACTTTACCGTCGAAAGCAACTTTTATTGCGATACATACGGCATTTGTACCATCACCTGGGGCACCATCCTCGGCTTTGTGATGGAATGCTTCGAAAATGGTATTCTCAACGAAGAACGCA
>JAGYLH010000088.1 GCA_018400955.1 Bacteroidales bacterium | reverse complement strand
GCCATATCATAAACACCCCAGGCAGGTTCAAACAACACCTTATCCTGATAGGTAACTGTGCAATCGATAAAGCTCAACAGCAATAAATTACCTTCCTTGCGTAGCACCGACTTGAGCAGGCCGTCGACAAGCAGCCCCGACTCAAATTCTAGTTTGCCTTTTTTACCTTTCACAAGGCCTAGCAGCTTGAGATCGCTGTCCTCCATATAGCGCGGTGGCTTGTTCATGTTTTTGATCCTTCCCACTGGCGACCCAAAACCATCCGCATGATAGTCTTTACCATGACCTTCAAGCACTTTATCCTTGAAATTCAGTGTTGCAGGTCCTTTAACATGCAGGTAGATCAATTGATTTTGGTGCAGTATGTATTCGGTAAAAGTACCCGATACCTGCAAGCCAGAACTATACACACATGTGGCCGTATTTCTTGATTCGATGGCTTTGAGCACACCTTCGATACCACCTTTGCGCAAAGCCATTTGCGAGGCAAATTCATCCAAAACAGTAGTCAGATGTGCAAAATCGGGAGTTACAAACAGTTGAGGTTGCTCTTTGGTGATATCAAAATTATAATAAGCCGCATCGATGTTATAAGGGATTTTTTTTACACTTTCGCTCATGGCATTGGCGCTTTCGCCAATGGAGGACAGCAGCCCGGCCCCATATATTCTTGGGTTCGACAGTTCTCCAATCAGGCCATATTCTACCGTCCACCAGTGCAGGTTGCGGATAAGTGCCATTTCGGAAGGCAGCCCGATATTGGCTTCTTTCTCAGCCAGGATCTGTTCGGCAAGCTCAATATCTTTGGTATGTGTATGAGGGTCGGCCTTGAGTATGGATAAATGCCTGATGGCTTCATAAAGCTCATAGTCAGCTGATGATGAAAATGCCTTGGATCCCACTTCGCCAAAATAACGCAGGTATTCTGCATAATCCGGATCGGCAATAATGGGTGCATGGCCTGCCGCTTCGTGGATGATATCGGGTGCCGGAGTATAACCAATTTGATCAATTGGGCGGATGTCGGCTGCAATCACCAGCACATTGTATGCCTGAAATTCCATAAAGGCAGCAGGGGGAATAAAGCCATCCACCGTAACAGCTGCCCAACCGATTTTCGACAAAATCTTGTTCATTTCGTCAATGTCCGGAATCTTTTCGATGCTAATGCCGGTTTTGGCCAGGCCTTCCAGATACGTATGGTGGGCCTTGTCTTTCAAAAAATCAAGGTTCTGACGCATTACAAAACGCCAGACAGCATGATCCTGCCAGGTGTATTCATCGTAGGGCTGATCCACAATTAAGGCCAATAAATGTTTAGGTAATCGACTTATAATCTTATTTTCCAGCATATTATTTTATTTAGAATGGTTTTGAATAAGCCAAAAATAGGCAAAACATATAAACCTTCAAAATTTTGCACACGTTTTCGAAACTAAACATTCATTTTGAAGTTTTGTCGTCTCTCACTTTTTGCAGCTTTGTGCCTCCCGTAGGATGGGACAGGTTTGTGGGATAAAAATAAAATTTGCCCACTAAGCCACCAAGAATCACAAAGGAAAACTGGTTTTATCGAAACAGTCCAATTCTCAAAAGCTGGTTTTTGTAACTCTGTGACTGCAATGTGTTTCGCAAATGCAGAATGACATAATTTAAGAAATCTTCATTTTCATCGCAATTTACTGCGTTGTTTGTTGCTTTGTGCTGCTTTGTGCCTTTGTGGGATAAAAATAAAATTTGCCCACTAAGCCACCAAGAATCACAAAGGAAAACTGGTTTTATCGAAACAGTCCAATTCTCAAAAGCTGGTTTTTGTAACTCTGTGACTGCAATGTGTTTCGCAAATGCAGAATGACATAATTTAAGAAATCTTCATTTTCATCGCAATTTACTGCGTTGTTTGTTGCTTTGTGCTGCTTTGTGCCTTTGTGGGATAAAAATAAAATTTGCCCACTAAGCCACCAAGAATCACAAAGGAAAACTGGTTTTATCGAAACAGTCCAATTCTCAAAAGCTGGTTTTTGTAACTCTGTGACTGCAATGTGTTTCGCAAATGCAGAATGACATAATTTAAGAAATCTTCATTTTCATCGCAATTTACTGCGTTGTTTGTTGCTTTGTGCTGCTTTGTGCCTTTGTGGGATAAAAATAAAATTTGCCCACTAAGCCACCAAGAATCACAAAGGAAAACTGGTTTTATCGAAACAGTCCAATTCTCAAAAGCTGGTTTTTGTAACTCTGTGACTGCAATGTGTTTCGCAAATGCAGAATGACATAATTTAAGAAATCTTCATTTTCATCGCAATTTACTGCGTTGTTTGTTGCTTTGTGCTGCTTTGTGCCTTTGTGGGATAAAAATAAAATTTGCCCACTAAGCCACCAAGAATCACAAAGGAAAACTGGTTTTATCGAAACAGTCCAATTCTCAAAAGCTGGTTTTTGTAACTCTGTGACTGCATTGTGTTACGCAAATGCAGAATGACATAATTTAAGAAATCTTCATTTTCATCGCAATTTACTGCGTTGTTTGTTGCTTTGTGCTGCTTTGTGGGATAATAGGACAAAGAATGAAATAAAGGCTTATTGGTTGTGCTGACAGAAGTAAAGTAACAAGCTGAAACAGGCAAAGCCCTAATCATTCCCCAAATCGGGCAGCAAAGGTACAAATCGAAAGGCACCGTGTTCTTCGGTAGTCGTGCTTCCATCGTCGTTCTTGATAATGCGCAACATTTGCTGAATATCATCCGCGCCATGAGGAATCACGATCATGCCGCCCGGTTTGAGCTGTTCGAGCAGTTTTTCAGGTATTTCAGGCGCAGCAGCCGTTATCAGGATGCGATCATATGGCGCATAAGCAGCCACCCCTTCGTTGCCATCACCCAAAAACAAATTCACTTTATAAGGCAGCGTTTGCAGAAATTGCTTTGTACGTATGAAAAGCTTCCGTTGCCGTTCAATACTAAAGACCTTGGCACCCATTTCGGCGAGCACACAGGCCTGGTAACCCGATCCCGTGCCTATCTCCAGCACTTTCATGCCGCGCTTAACGGCCAACAACTCCGATTGAAAGGCTACCGTAAATGGTTGTGAAATGGTTTGCCCCGACCCGATGGGAAAAGGCTTGTCCTGATAGGCAAATTCAAGAAATGAGCTATCGAGAAAAAAATGGCGCGGGATTTTTTCTATAGCAGCCAACACCGCCTTGTCAACAATACCTTTTTCGCGAATGCTTTCAACCAGTTTCTTCCTTAATCCCCTGTGCCTGTAACTGTCTTCCATTTACGTAAAAATATTCGGTAATGCCCGTATTTATAGCTATTCTAAATTTCTATTGTGCGAAAATAACAAAAGCAACAGCGCAAAATTGGCTACCTTTGCACAAAATTATTACTATGCTGAAAATTGGCGTTCTGGGTGCAGGCCATCTGGGTAAAATTCATCTCAAATGTATTAAGCAAATCCCTAACTTTGAGCTTATTGGCTTTTACGATACCGATACAGAAACAGCAGAAAAAGTTTCTGCCGAGTTTCAATTAAAAGCTTTTGACAGCATCGATTCACTTATCGAGGCCGTGGATGTAGTAGATATCGTAACGCCCACAGTTTCGCATTACGCATGCGCTGCACAGGCCCTGCGCAAATCGAGGCATGTTTTTATCGAAAAGCCCATTGTAGCCACCCCGGCAGAAGCGCTTAGTTTGATGGAACTTGCTAAGGAAGCACAAGTTAAGGTGCAGGTTGGCCATGTGGAGCGTTTCAATCCCGCTTTCATTGCCGTACAACCCACCATAAAAAACCCCATGTTTATCGAAACACACCGCCTGGCCATGTTCAACCCGCGGGGTACTGATGTGCCGGTTGTGCTCGATTTGATGGTACACGATATTGATATTGTTCTAAGTGTGATACGCTCCTCCATAAAGAAAATCAGTGCCAGCGGCGTTTCCGTTGTAAGTGATACCCCCGACATTGCCAACGCGCGCATCGAATTTACCAATGGTGCCGTAGCCAACCTCACAGCAAGCCGTATCTCGCTGAAAAATATGCGTAAATCCAGATTTTTCCAGAAAGATGCCTATATCACCGTTGACTTCCTCGAAAAAAAGGCAGAAGTGGTGCGCATGAAAAGCATCGACAAAGAACCCGAAAACCCCATGTCGATGGTTATTGACTTGGGAACAGGCAAAGGCATGAAAGAAATTAATTTTGACCAGCCCGAAGTAAAACCTTCAAACGCCATTGTAGCTGAATTGGAGAGCTTTTATAGCGCCATCGCCAACAACCAAACCCCTCCTGTGAGCATCGAAGACGGCTATAATGTTTTGGATGTTGCCTACCAGATTTTGGATAAAGTAAACAGCACAAGCAGCAAACTATAATATTTACTAACCGCAGACAATAAGCCGCTGAATTGTTTCGTTTTGAAATGAAACCTTAGAAAACCAAAAACCTGCCACTATGCTGCTGCGAAGCGTCTTTACGACCTTTCTATTGCTATTTTTAACCAGCCTGCTGATTCTTTCGGGATGCCGGAAGTTTGAAGGTGATCAAACCATACCTGCCTACCTGCATATCGACTCAATCAGTGTAAATGCTGATTACTTTGTTTATGGCAGCAGCACACACAAAATTACCGATGCGTGGGTGTATGTGAACGATCAACTGATCGGGGCTTTCGAATTGCCTGCCACACTTCCGGTGCTGGCAAGCGGCATAAACAAACTGGAAATCAGGCCCGGGATCAAGCTCAACGGCATTTCAGCTACACGTGTCCCCTACCCTTTTTACAAACCCTTTATTCATGAAGAGTTTCGCTTTGTGGAAGACAGCATTTCCCGCGTAAACCCCGTAATGACCTATTATGACAATACGGTGATGCCTTTGGTTGAAGATTTTGATAAAGCAAGCATTTCGTTTGAAAAAACAAACAGAAGTGACACCACCATGTTTAAAACAACCGAAAACGCCTTGTATTCTGAGTATTCTGCGAATTCAGGCCTCGTCCACCTAAAGGATGATGTAAAAGGCTTTGAGCTGGCAACAGCGGACTTATACCAGCTTCCACGTCAGGGACAGCCCGTGTTTCTGGAAATAGATTACAAATGCGACAATCCCTTTGGTGTAGGCTTGTTCGTAGATGACTTCAGCACCATCACTGTTGCACAACTGGTTGTGGTGAACAGCAGTGAAAAATGGAATAAGATTTATATCAACCTTAGTCCCAATATTTCCCTTTACGGCAGCAATGCGCGCTTTAAAGTATTTTTTGAAGGCAGGCTGAATGAAGACGATACAGAAGCCAGGTTTTATTTTGACAATATAAAACTTGTTCATAGATAACTATTTATGAATACACGTTTACAAGTAGCAAAATATGTAATTCTCGACTGGCTGGCTGCCCTGCTTGCCTGGATACTTTTTTATGTGTTCAGGAAACAGTCAGAGGACCCCTATTTTCATGAATACTTCGAGATTATTTACGACGATCCCAAGTTTTGGTATGGCATCATTTTGATTCCGCTGGGCTGGTTGCTCCTGTATGCCATGGTGGGAACTTACCGGAAAATTTACCGCAAAGCACGCCTGAAAGAGTTGGGGCAAACATTTATCCATACCCTCATCGGGGTTACCGTAATCTTTTTTGTTGCCATACTGGATGATGTGATTATCACATACAAATCATATTATCAGTCGTTTATAATACTTTTTACCTTACATTTCTTGCTTACTTATACAGGCAGGCTCGCGCTTACATCCGTAACGGTACGCAAAATCCATAAGAAACTCATTGGATTCAATACGGTCATAGTTGGCAGCAATGGCAACGCCATGGCCATTTATAACGAAATTGAAAACCAGGAAAAATCGGCGGGCAATATTTTCGTGGGTTTTGTAAGCGTACACGACAAGAAAGAATACAAAATCGGGAAAATATTGACCCATCTGGGTCACTACGAATTGTTGAAACAGATTGTGACCGAACACCAGATCGAAGAAGTGATTATCGCCATCGAACGCTCCGAAACGGATACCATCGACAAAATCATTGCCAAACTAGAAGATACGGCTGTTGTTATCAAAATCATCCCCATTATGCAGGACATCCTGCTGGGATCAGTAAAACTGTCGGGCATCTGGCACGCCCCGCTGATTCAGATTTCGCCTGATTTGATGCCGGCCTGGCAACAAAGCATCAAAAGGATCATGGATATCGGGATTTCCATCGTGGCCATGGTGTTGCTTATTCCACTCTATGTATTCACGGCCATAGGCGTCAAGCTTTCATCCAAAGGCCCTATTCTGTATTCCCAGAAAAGGGTTGGCATCAGGGGCAAGTCGTTTAAAATGCATAAATTCAGGAGCATGTATTCCGATGCCGAGAAAATGGGCCCCCAGCTATCGAGCGACGACGACCCACGCATTACGCCTTTCGGCAAGTTTATACGTAAGGTAAGGCTCGACGAAATCCCGCAGTTCTACACGGTTTTGAAAGGTGATATGTCGTTGGTGGGCCCCCGCCCCGAAAGGCAGTTTTATATCGATCAGATCGTAAAAAGGGCACCCCATTACAGACTCTTGCTTAAAGTGAAACCGGGCATTACGTCCTGGGGACAGGTTAAGTTTGGCTATGCTTCTGATGTGGATGAAATGATAGAACGCCTGAAATACGACATTCTATACATCGAAAACATGTCGATTGCCATGGACCTTAAGATCTTGATTTACACCGTGCATATTGTGCTGCAAGGACGCGGGAAATAAGTTCCTGGGAGATTGTACTATTTCAGCTCACGATATTTATAGCCCCCCATTCCGCCAGCTGGCGGAGGCTTTTTTAAAACCATGATTTTTACAATAACTGTTGTCAACTTTTTTCAGGTCGCGACAGGCTAAACCAAGCCTACAACTGCCCCCTTTCGATAAGCTGAACAATTTGTTCGATCAGTTCATCTTCGCCTTCGGGATCGTAATTATCTTTCAGGTTGAATCCCCAAATGCGCGCAAAAGCCTGGTAAAAGAAAGCAGTAAATGAGCCTCGCAGTTCACGCACCAAATCATAGGAAGTTTCGCCCGTTTCGCGGTCGATGAGTTTGATAAGTATTCGTCCCTGCGTAAATGTGAGGTTGCGCAAATCGTCGCCAAATTGCTCATTGAGCTCCTTTTCGGCCTGTTTCATGATTCGTTTTCGCTCCTGATCTGAAGAGGCGGCCATGAGAATTTCCTCATACTCCCTCAATTTCATCCCGGCCAACTTGGCGTAGGGATAAGCAATTTTAACATGGTTGATGGTGCGCGTCTGTCGTAACCTTTGCCTGCGGTTTTCGGGACACGGCAACGAAAAAACCTCCACTTCGGGCAAGTCAACAAAATACAATGTATCACCATCGATTACAGTGGCCGCAACAGTAATCAAACTGTCGGGATTGTATGGTTCCTGCGACCTGGCGGTTCCAAGGGCAAGCGTATGAAAAAGAATGATGGTGAACAGCAAAAGTTTCATGCCAGACAAGCATTCAACAATTATGCCAAATAAAGATTTCATCAGGCTACCTTGAGCCGGGCCAAAGCAGCCTTGTTAAATTTCGACTTGGCGTATTCCGCAGTAATCCGCAGTTCCTTGATTCCTTTTTTGGAAGGGACTTCAAACATATCATCTGTAAGAATAGCTTCCAGAATTGACCTCAACCCCCTTGCACCCAGCTTATAAGCTATCGATTGCTCCACAATAAAATCGAGTACCTCGTCTTCGATAATCAGTTTTACCTTGTCCATTTCAAAAAGCTTATGGAACTGCTTTACCAAGGCATTTTTGGGATCGGTGAGGATACGCTTCAAAATTTCCTCAGTCAGCGGATTGAGGTAAGAGAGCACAGGCAGCCGTCCGACAATTTCAGGAATCAGGCCAAATTTTTTCAAATCGGTGGGCGCGATGTATTGCAACAAATTGTCTTTGTCAACATAATCCTTGCTGTTGCTTCCGTAACCAATCATATTGGTGCGGTTGCGGGCAGCAATAATCCGTTCGATGCCATCGAAGGCACCGCCAGCCATAAACAATATGTTTTTGGTATCAACCTGAATCATTTTTTGCTCAGGGTGCTTGCGGCCACCTTGTGGCGGAACGCTTACAACAGCGCCTTCCAGCAGCTTCAGCAAAGCCTGTTGCACACCTTCGCCCGAAACATCGCGGGTGATGCTCGGGTTGTCGCTTTTGCGCGCTATCTTATCAATTTCGTCAATAAAAACAATGCCCCTTTCAGCTGCTTTCACATCATAATCAGCTGCTTGCAATAAACGTGACAATATGCTCTCCACATCTTCGCCCACATAACCTGCTTCGGTAAGCACTGTGGCGTCGGCTATGGCAAAGGGAACATGAAGCATGCGGGCAATGGTACGGGCAAGCAGCGTTTTGCCGGTGCCGGTTTCGCCTACCAGCACAATATTCGACTTCTCAATTTCAACATCATCCTTTCGGGGTGGTTGATTCACACGTTTGTAGTGGTTGTAAACAGCAACAGAAAGCACCTTTTTGGCGTCGTCCTGCCCAATCACATATTGATCCAGGAAGCTTTTGATCTCCATGGGCTTGAGAACCTTGAAATCGGGCAATGGTTTTTTACCCGAGCCCAATTGCTCTTCTTCCATGATAATCTGGGCCTGAAGAATGCAGCTGTCGCATATTTGGGCATCAATCCCACTAACCAGCAAACTGGTATCTTGCCGTGGGCGGCCACAAAATGAACAACTTTCCGTTTTCTTTGCCATGTGTACTACAATTAGGATTTGTTTTTAACCAAAACCTCGTCAATCATACCATATGTTTTGGCTTCCTCGGCTGTCATCCAGTAATCGCGGTCGGAGTCGGTCCAAACCTTCCTGTATTTCTGGCCACTGTGATGGGCAATGATTTCGTAAAGCTCCTTTTTCAACTTTTGAATTTCGCGTGCCGTGATTTCAATGTCGGAAGCTTGTCCCTGGGCACCTCCCATCGGCTGGTGAATCAATATACGACTGTGTTTCAAGGCTGTGCGCTTGCCTTTTTCGCCGGCACATAACAAAACAGCTCCCATGGAGGCCGCAATGCCAGTGCAAATAGTAGATACATCGGGGGCAATGTATTGCATGGTGTCGTAAATGCCAAGACCGGCATATACCGAACCGCCGGGTGTATTCAGGTAAATCTGAATATCACGCTTTGAATCAACCGATTCGAGAAAGAGGAGCTGGGCCTGAATGATATTGGCCACATAGTCATCCACAGGAACACCCAAAAAGATGATGCGATCCATCATCAAACGCGAGAACACATCCATGGTGGCTATGTTCAACTGCCGTTCTTCGATAATGGTGGGCGAAATATAGTTGCGGGCTGTGGAGCTGTATTGGTCCAACACCTGGCTGTTGATGCCGAGGTGCCTGGTGGCATATTTTCTGAATTCGTTATTCATTTTCCTTGTTTTTTTCGGTGACTAATTTAATAAATTCGTCAAAACTGATTGCTTCCTCTTTTGGCTGGATTTTTTCCTTCAAAAAGGCCATCAACTTTTGGTCCTGCAATTGGTCCTTAATCTTGTTCACTTCGTCCTTGTTTTGCAAAATGGTGTCCACTATGCCATCCATGCGGTCGTCCATTTCCTCGTCAATGCCACCGCTGCCTTGCATCCTGCCAAAGAAATAGCCTTTTACAAAATTACGAATATCTTCTGACTTCACATTAAGCTCTTCGTGCTCCACCTCCATCTTAGCCTGCATCAGTTGCCAACGGAAGGTTCTGGCAAATTTCTCATAATCATTCTCAACCTCCTCAGCGGTGACTTTCCCTTCGTTGTTGTCGATCAGCCATTTTTTCATAAACTCGTCGGGCATCTCGAAGGTGTGGTGGGCAATCATGGCTTCAACGGCCTGGGTGAAGAAATAGCGATCCGTATCATTCTTGTATTGCTTCTCCATGTCCTGCGCAAGGCGTTTGCGGAAATCTTCCTCCGTTTCTATCCCCTCTTCGGGAAATACTTCATCAAAAAACTCCTTGTTCAATTCGGCTTTTTCCTCGCGTTGCACATCGTCAATGATGATGTTGAAATTTCCGAGCGCCAGGTCCTTGTCCGATTCGTCAAGCTTGAGCTTTTGCCACAGATTGTCTTGATCTTCATAAGCATCGGCAATTTTATACACAAATTCAGCACTTGATTCCTTGCCGATAAAAACAGCCCTGGCTTCGTCATTGGCCAGCTCATCCAGCTTAAAGCTGAAGGCGATTTCCTTGCCATTTACCACTTCGTTGCCATCTTCGTCTGCTTCAAACAGTTTCAGGCTCAGGGTATCGTTGGCTTCTACCGTGTCAACGGGAACCAATTTGGTACCGCGTGTGAGCACTTGCCCAACGGCTTCGTTGATGGCTTCTTCGTTTGGCACAGCCTTTAGGTAAACCGGTTTGTCGAGGCCTTCAAAGTCGATATTGATTTCGGGTGCCATACCAATGTCAAAAAAGAAATGGTGTTCGCTGTCCTTGTCGAAGTCAACCATACCGGTTTTATCCATATTGGCTATGGGATAGCCCAATATATTCAGCTTGTTTTCAACGATATAGTTGTTGAGCGAGTCGGAAATCAGCTTGTTCACCTTGTCGGCAATAACGGTATTGCCATACATTTTCTTCACCATGCCAAAGGGCACCTTGCCGGGCCTGAAGCCGGGCATATTGGCTTTGCGTTGGTACTCTTTCAGTTCTTTGGTCACTTCCTGCTCGTAGTCAGCACCTTCGATGGTAATCTGTATGCTTGCTGTGAGGTCCGTAATTTGGTCTTTTGTGATTTTCATGTTTTACTACTGTTGTTGCGCTGATTGCTCCGGTGGATTGCATCAGCGGTTTCCCTTTTAAAAAAAATGAAGCCGGAAAACGCAATGTCCGGCTGAAATTTGTTTGTGCGGATGAAGGGACTCGAACCCCCACGCCTTTCGGCACCAGATCCTAAGTCTGGCGCGGCTACCAATTACGCCACATCCGCGGGTTTTTTCAGCGGTTTTCTCCCCGAAAAGAGGTGCAAATATACAATATTTTTGGAAAATCAGGTTAATTTTGATCGTGTTGAGTCAGCATTCGACTCGGTGCAAATATACAATATTTTCTTGTGGAAAAATCAGGGGGTTTAATTTTGTGAGTCAGTGAGTCTGTGATTCTGTGAGGCTGTGAGTCTGTGAGGCTGTGATTCTGTGAGTCTGCACTTCGACTACGCTCAGTGTAAATGAGGCTGTGTGTTTGAGGGAGCATATTTTGTGAGGCTGTGATTCAGAAATAGTCATTTCTTTGCGACCTTTGCGCCATTGCGGTTCATATATTTTTCACCGCAGAGGCGCAGAGAACGCTGAGATCTTTTTTTATGAGGCTGTGAGTCAGCACTTCGGCCCATAATTGCCAAATGCTTTGCAAAGATGATAACAGCCCAAAACCGGGGAAATGAGCTGATAAAAGATGGAGGGTAAAATTTACCCTTATCTTTTGAACGAGGGTAAATAGCTAGTTTTTTTTCCCTTGTTGCAAAAACGAGTGTAAATCTTACACGTGAACAAAATGAGCAAATTTGACCGTAAAATATAGCAAAACGCCTGGCACGGTAAGTCCGAAATAACCAGTCGTGACAAGTCTTGCCTTTATAGCTTATTTGTTATTCCTTTATAAAATGCATTGAGCAAGGTAAAAGCGTACTCAATGTCTGTATCCAGTTTTCTTGCCCATTCTTTGGCGATGGTCGATCTTGAAGCTTCCTCCAAATTGGTTTCCAATACCTTCAGTACCCTTGTTGAAATCGCTTCGGATTTTTGCAGGTACAATCTTGAATTTCTCCCCAGTACTTCTGCTGCAATAAGCAATTGGTCGAAGGGGTCTTCCCCTAAGGTGTCATAATGCTGTTCTACGATTTCATCCCACTTCAAATCAAAGTAGTGCTGGATGATTTTCAGCATATCCGAAAGGTCATTTTCTCGTTCTTCCGGACGGTCGCTCCATGCAATCAACTTCAAAATTACCATGCCGGGCAGGGGCGGTATATTGGCAATTTTCTCTTCAATATGAATCTGCACAGCTTCCTCCAACACTTCGCGAAAGCCAAGTACATGCAAGTCAGTATAACGCTCGTTGAAATTGGCAGTGTAGTTTTCCTCTACTTCCCCAAATGGTAACACATCAATAGCGACATTAAACCTGTCTGAATAAAATGTCCAGGGTGCAGCTACTTTACTGAAACCTTTGGCTTCTAATTTACTACTGATTAGCTCATATTCTTTCATACTTGAAATCATCACGGCAAAATCAATATCCTTGGTACCTCTGCCGGGTTTTACGCCTTCTTTCAGCAATTGAAGGGCAATGGCACTTACACCTATCAGGTAATAAGGAATTTGTAATTCCTTCATTACTTCATCTATACAATCAAACGATTCTTTGAAGTATGGAATGGCTAATTCTTTATAGGTTTGGTTGGATATACTCATTGTAGATTTTTTCTGCTGTTTCCTTATTTCGCTTTCCCCCCTCCCACATCAAGTCGGCATACACCAGTATCGGTGGTGCGGTTTTGCCGTGATTGTTTTTCCAAAACATATCCAACACCTCAATTTCGCCATTTTTATTGGGCATAAGCCGATAGTTTTTGATAAGGTCCATGCGGTTTTCCCTGGTATAAATCAAAAATTTTTCAGGTCGTAAATGATTCGTGAGTATGTCTGCTGCCGGTTCGCCTCCCCATACTGTTTTGCCGGTATCGAAAGGGATGTTCTGCCATGGCCCCTTTAGGGCATATCGTTCTTTTATCAACTTAGCCCTCAATGCTGTTACATATTCTGTTATCCATCTTTCCAGCAGCGCCCTTCTGTTTTCCCATACATAGGTTTTGTTGTTTAAGGGAATCAGATAGCCGGTTTCTTTCAAACCGTCTATTACTTGTGGGATGTTTCCCAAACCTACATCTGCTTTTTCTGCCAGTTCCCTTTGGGTAAGATTAATGGCTTCTTTATGCTGAAGCAGGTAAAACAACACTTTAAGGCCCGTTTTGGTGAATGCCCGGTTCCTTTTGTTTTTCTCCACGCCCTGAGGTTTTTGTGTGTCCACAAAAAGATACAGCCCCTCCTTTTTCAGGAAGATATTACCATTGGCCTCCAGATATGGAATTTCTTTTTGCCTTAGCTCTTCCTTGATTTTCGGGAAAATCCTGTTGGCGATTAGTAAAAAATTTTCATAAAGGTGAAAATAATCTTCCACCTCTTGCATTTGATGGGTTCTTAGTTCACGCTTTACCCCAACCACAAAGGTTTGCTGGGGGCCATTAATGGTCATTTCCAAAACACCATCCAGAGGCTTTTTATCATACCAAAACGCCTGAATACCTGTTGTTTGCTTTAGGTTTTCAAGGGCTATATGTACTATTTCCTGTTCCATATTGCATTTATTTTGTTCACAAATATACGATGTTCACGTTACGTGAACAAGAAAAATGTGTGAACGTTTGTGGATTTTGTAAGCTTGAACAACGGCTGATCTAAGCTGGTGGCAGGTTCTGTGGATAGCTCTGGGCAAAACCTTTGCAGCAGTTGTAGCTCTGTCTTTGGTGTTTGGTGGGTTGGTCTTGTTGTTGAGGGGAGTGCCGGGAGTATAGAAGACCCAATTCCTTTAACGCTTTCAAATGACACTCTCTTTATAATCAGGAACCCTGAGTGCCGAAGTTAGGCCTAATCCCACTCGACCATTTTTAGTCTTTTTGCAGCCAGCCCTCTAATCC
>JAGYLH010000087.1 GCA_018400955.1 Bacteroidales bacterium | reverse complement strand
GTTGTCTCGAATTTCTAATACAATTGAAATATTATAGGTTTCTAAAACATAAACTCCTGCATAATTTTGTAAATCAACAGTTGCAGACTTTATAGGTGCTTAACAGACAAAACTAACCAACATGTTGTTCGATTTCGATGGTTGGTTATGCTGCTGTTTTTATTATCATTAAATTTTTAAAGTTTTGACATTTGCTATGAATAGAAAACATTAACTGATCCATTTCGAGTAATTGATCTTTATGTTGCTCTTTCCATTTGGTGTTGATAACTGAACAAACCATAGGCAAATCATTTGTTAGCATGCTCAATATTGCTGCTATGTTTTTGATCCCTTTTTCGGTCATCAAATATTTAATGCTGCCGTTTACTTTCATCACAAGGCCTTTGCCTCTAAACTTTTTTATATCGTATGAGGCTTTACGGCTTGAGAAACGGTTATCGAAAAATGGCTTTAGCTCTTCTGAAAGGTCTTTACTTGTGAAGCCACCTGGCTTGATGGATAAACCCAATAATGCTAAGGCAACTATTTTCGTCCTTCTTTTAGTAAAGTCAATGCCCGCAAGCCTGTTTGATCCGGTTGCCGTTGGCATTGCCATATCTTCAAAAGTTCCATCATCAATGCATGCAAGGTGGGCAAAGTCAAGATTGGAAAGGAAACTACCCATGATTGTTTCCAGCTTTTCAACAATCTCTGCAAATGATTCTATGCCACGTTTGCATTTTAAATCTTTGGTGTTGTGAACAACCACCTCTGCCCTTAAAGTGCGCACGCCTTTGTCATACAACTTGACTGTTAATCTGCCAAAGTGTATTTTAAAGATAGTCAGATTGTAATCAGGTGTCTCGATACGCACTTCAGGTGCAGGGGCTGTGGATTTATGATTATACGGACGCTTCTTCTTGCCAAATATCATTTTTAGCCTTTTTATGTTCAGGCGACCCCGTGTAAGATCAATTATTTTTTGATAGACATCGTCCATCTGGCGTCCCTTTTTGAACAATAAATTCCGACTGTATTCTATCTGGTAAATAGAAAACTTGTAACAAAAGCCCGTATCCTGCTGCTGCTTTTTGTCCATGACAAACCATAAACAGGAATAAACCCACCTTTGGCAGACCTGCTCAAATTGCCCGTTGAATTTCAAGGTGTCTGCAATCTGAGACAGCTTTTCTCCATTATTATATGATGTAAAACAGTTGCCTTCTTTGGTTGCTTGAAGCTTGGAATAGCCCTCTTGACGCTCTACCCAATCATGCCCGTTTAAAATTATATTGCAGCTAAATGGAGGATGTGCACACATTCTGATTGTGATATGCCCCCACTCTTTGTCCATTATGTGAAAATAGTAATGATTTACTAATGAAGTCTTGGATTTTCGTCGAATATCTATTGAACCATTATCAAATTGCTTGATTTCCCACAAAAGACTTGGTGCCCGTGAAACAAAAACAGCAAAAATACCAATGAAACCACTATCATGTGGCTTTAATAATTCTGCTTTATTGTGTTTACGCTCTCCGGTTGGAAAATAAACAAAGGGAATGCTCTTTTTCTTACAAAAAGATTGAACCCGTCTGCTAAATCTTCCGGCATAGCGCATCATGCTGGCATCGCTCATGTCCTTGTCGCTACCCTCCATTTTCCGGTACCAGTTTCTTACTCCACCCGGAACTAATAGCATCGGACAGTAGGCATTTAAAACGATTCGGTCAATGCAGTCATATTCACCTTCCAATAAAGGTAAATAGTGTTGGGTTAAAATATCCTTTGTCTTCATGTTCCAAAGCTACAACTATTCTCTGTGTTAACATCCCGCTTTGCGGCTTTTTTTCGGGCTTGTCACGAAAAAACATAGTTCCTTTATTATTTAATGCGTTTAACTTGCTTCGGGTTTCTGTATTGTCCTTTATCTGTAATGCTTTTTGGTAATTCGTAACAGCGTTTGCGGTGTCTTTTTGTGCTAAATAATAGTCTGCATACGAATCATAAACATTACTACTTTCAGGATACCATTCAATGTTTAGTTTAAATAATGGATATTCCGGTGATATTGTGCCACTAATTCCGGGCATATTGTGCCACAGAAAACAGATGTAATTTCGAGGCCAAAATTATACATTAATTTGATTGGTTTTTTGACATTAATTTGTTTTAAAAATTCACATTAATTTGTTTGACTTTGGGATGTGATCTCCTCAGCCATTTCGACAAATGTAAAAAAATCGGAAATAACTTTTTGACCTCCCGAAGGGATTAGGTCAGAAAAAGTTATTCTGATTTTTGAGCACTCTGGTAATTGTTTTTTCAGTTGTTTCATAGTTTCTGCGTTTTAGTGATGATTTGTAATACATACTTTTTACTTTCTCAGGCATTTCATTTTATTGCCGGTTATTTTAGTTTGTTTTTTCTGAGTGATTCTCCTTCTAACTGTATTCGATGAGAAGAGTGAACGATACGGTCTAAAATGGCATCGGCAATGGTTCCCTCGCCAATGAGCTGATGCCAGCCGGAGACGGGAACCTGTGAGCTGATGATGATGGATGAGCGGTCATATTTTCTTTCTACAATCTCCATCAATGCCTGGCGCATCTGGCTGTCGAAAGCGGCAAGACCAAAATCATCGAGTATTAAAAGGTCGGCTTTTTCAATTGTAAGCAGGGCTTTGGTATAACTGCCTTCGAGCCGTGCGAGTTTTAAATCGTCCATCAGTTGTGCAGTGTTGAAGTAAAGTGTTTTGATAAGCATCATGCAGGCCTGGTGACCGAGCGCCTGGGCCAGGTAACTTTTCCCGGTTCCGGTAGCCCCGGTGATGATCACATTTTCGTGCCTTGTTATAAAATCGAGCATGGCCAGCCGCTGGAACATGTTTTTATCCAACTTCCGGTTGGCCGAGTAATCAATGTCACGGATGGTGGCCGGGTAACGGAATCGGGCATTTTTGATCAGGTTTCTGATTTTGTTATTTTGCCTGTTTTCCCATTCCCGATCAATGAGCATGGCCAGGTACTCATCGGGGGTAAGTTCCATATTGATGTTGCTTTGCGTGTTTGTATAATGTGCCTCGGCCATTGATCCCAGGCGCATTTGTTTCATCTTTTCGATTGTGGTTTGATTATTCATGTTGATTTGTGTTTTAGTTGTAAAATCCGGCGCCTCTGATGTTGTTGTGATCCCCGATATGGAGTTCTGTTGATTGTGGTGATGTGTCTTTGATATCCATCTTGTTTTCAAGGATATTTTTAATAATGTGGTATCCGTAGCGGGGCTGGTTGAGCGCCATTCGGCAGGCATTGTCCAGGCGTTGATCTGTGTGCACGGATTTCAGGTTGATAACCCCGAGGCATTGCTTATAGGCTATTTCGGGGTAATCTGCCTGGTGTAAAAGTTTGCCAATATAAGCCTCAACATGGGGGCCTGATTTACCGGCCCAGTTTAAAAAGAAGTCGGGACTCCAGCCCTGGTAAAACTTGTGCGAACTGCTCAGGTGTTCTTCCTTGTTGGTATAGGCGCCCTTTCTGTAATTCCTTTTGTGTGTTGCGATGCGCTGCGACTTGTAATAAACTTCTACTTCATCGCTGTTGTACTGCACTTCTACCGTAACACCAATGTAGCGATAGGGCACGCTGTAATAGTTTTTGTCCTCGTGCAGGTACACAAATCCCATCTTCTGTACCTTGGCCTTTTTATATTCTCTTATCTCGTAAGTGTGTGAGGGAAGGGGCGACAGGTAGGGCTTTTCAATATCAAGGAACTGTTTCCTGCGGCTGGTTTCCAGTTGCTTCATCAGGTAGTCGTTGTACACTTCAAGCTTTTCCCAAATGGCACGGTTGAGTTGCTCGATGCTGAAAAATGTCATCTTGCTCAAGGGGTAAAATATGCGTTGGTAAACCAGCCTTACGGCGCCTTCCACAAGCGCCTTGTCTTGCGGTGAAAATGCACGGGTGGGATTGATGCTTGTTTGGTAGTGAACGGCCAGCGCCCTGAGGCTTTTGTTCAGTATGGGCTCGTACTTACTCGACTTGCTTACTGCCGATTTAAGGTTGTCGGTAACAAGGCTCCTGGGCACCCCACCAAAATAATACAGGCAACGGTTCACCGAGCAAATAAAGTCTTCCTTTTTCTGACTTTTGCTCGCTTCAACATAGGTGTAATGGCTCGCAGGTAAAATGCCGACAAAGACTTCCACCTCAGTGATCTCGCCCGTTTGTTTGTCTGTCAGGTGTAGCTTTTTACCCGTATAGTCAAAATACACCTTGTCGCCGGCTTTATGCACTAACTTGCCACTGCATTTTACCCTGTCTCTCCATCGGGCAAAATGTTCGTTAAACTGGCTGTGACCGTAGCCGTCAGGGTGCTTTTGCAAATACTCCTGCCAAAGGGTCTGGCGGGTGCAGCCCGGTTTTGTCAGTTCTTTTTCAAAATATGTAAAATATCCTGAAAGCACTTTGTACCTGTTGGCATCAACGGAGACACTTTCAGGAAACAACTCATTCAATGATTTGTCGTCCTGCCCGAGTAAAACCTCATAGGTCATCCCCGAGCAGCCAAACAACCGCACATAGTGGTTGATCGTGTTGCGGTGCATGCCCAGCAGCTTCTCACATGATCGGTTACTCTCGCCTTTGGCTTTTAATAATAACAATTGTCTGATGTCCATAATATCTACCTTTTTTGCGGCCATAATCTTTGTTTTTTTATTTTCAAAGACTATACGGTAGAAATTACTTCTGTGGTCTGTGGTGGCACAACTTGCTCCGGAATACCTGGCACAAGTTCAACCGGAATACCTGGCACAAGTTGCTCCGGAATTACTGGCACAACTTGCTCCGGAACAGGTGAAAAAAACTGCTCCATTATGCCTGGCACAATTACTCCGGAATAGGTGGCACAAGTTGGAGCGGATTATCCACATCAGCCGCATCCGTGTTATCAGTGTGCAAATTGTGTTTTTTACCCAATGCTTCATAAGCAAAATAGTTGATAAATACTTCAGGTGCTGCATTTGTATAGCCCATTTTTTCGGTTACATTTGCATAGTGTGTTTTTAATTTTGACGCAATTAAGTCAGTTGAGTCAGTAAAGTCTTTTTCTGTTGCATCTAAAAGGTAAAAGTCAAAAATAAAACGCAAACCATCATATTCACTTATCAAGGGTACAGTATTATGAGTTTCGTTTTCATAATACTTTGAGCTATAGATTAATCCATTAGTATTAGCTTTCAAAAACTGATCTAACTTAAAAATGGAACGAATATGTTGGGTTTCAAAGGACTTGTCATTTTTGAGTTGCGAAAATTCCATTCCTTTGGGTAGGGTGTTAGCTGTTCCAATGAATAGTCGATTACCATTCATATTTTGTTTTGGAAGTTCAGTAATTGTGTTGGTTAAATACTTTTCGTTGTCGTACCACATACTTGGGTCAATAGCGATATGAGCATTAAATAGTTCAGGAAAATTAGTAAGAATGTCAATAACAGTAAGTCCGCCTAACGAATGACCAACCAACATTTTATATGGTGCAGTTTTATAATTCTTGTCTATATGTGGGATTAATTCGGATGAAAGGAACTCAATAAAGGGATTTGGGTTGTCCAAATCATTAGAAGGAACAAAATCTCTAACTCTATTTGTGTTTTCAATGGCAACTACAATCATTTCAGGCAATGTGCCATTTCCGTTGGCTTGACTATGTTGCTGAATAATTCCAACAGTCGAATAGAAATGTGCACTACCATCTAATAAGTACAAAACAGGGTATCGCTTTTCAGGATTTGGATTTTGAGAAGTGATGTTTGGTGTATAAATCCAAAGTGTCCTGTTTTCATTTAAAGCTTTGGAAGTAATGACTTCCTTTTTACCTATGGTTATATTTTCGTCATTTTGTGCTTTCAAGCAAAAAGAGAATAGTAATAAAGCGAATGTTATAAATATCGTTTTCATAATTGGTTTAATTTTCAGGTTCTTCAACATATTCAAGAATGTCGGCAGGCTGACAGTCTAAAACTTTACAAATGGCTTCTAAAGTGCTAAAGCGAATGGCTTTTTTTTCCTGTTTTTAAAATGGAAAGATTTGAAAGGGTTAGCCCTACTTTATCGGATAGCTCATTAAGCGACATTTTTACGCTTTGCCATCATCACATCAAGGTTTACAATGATTGGCATAGCTTATACGGTTAAGTCGTTTTCGTTTTGTAATTCAATACCTTTCTTGAAAATGAAAGCAATCGCAAATAGTATTGCCGTCATTAGCAAATAAGCTCCACCGTCACTCCAATATCTTTCAACAATTCCAACATTATAGCCTTTATCAGATAGTTGGCTGACAACTTCTTGTGCTATGATGCTGATAATTCCAATTGAAAGCGTGTAATAAGTGATTTTTGTAATAATCCCACTTACATTCTCACTAAATGGCTTTGTTAAGTTTAGTGTTTTGAAAAGCTTGAGTACAACAAAGAAGAGGTAAGCTTTTAATGCTGAAACTGCTACAATTAGAGCAAATACCAATGTGTAGATTGGCTTACTTTTTAAGTAGAGTTCCGAAAGGTCAAGTCCAAGATGAAGATTATGAGTTGCAATGGGTTTAAACAAACTGAAAACGTAGTTGAATATCAATGCACCTGTTTGGATGCAGTAACCGAAGAAAATCAGCCAACAAATGACTTGAATTCCTTTCCAAATGAAGTTGTTTCTTTTTGACATATCTTTTAATGAGTTAAAATTGATGTCGCAAAGATAAAACTTATTTATTGAAAAACAATAAATTTTTATTGAAGTAAAAATAAATTTACTGAATTACATTAGAATAATTATACAATTAGTTGATTATCATTGATTTAAATTCAGATTTGCAAGCCCAAAAATGTTTCGTTTGGTAAGGTCATTTTTGTCGAACTTTTTAAATGCAAAATATGTTCAGATGAATCAGGCATCTTCAACTTTTAAAACCATAAGATTATATGAAACGATCAATTAAGCATAAGATTAAGTCTTTCTTTCAACCATCAAAAATCACCTCCAAGGCTGATAATGACAAGAAAGGGTTTTCAAAAGTACTTACGCGCAGCGACGATTTTGAAGCACAGTACAACAACTGGAAAAGCAACGGCGATGCAGCGCTGATGCTGAAATTGTTGAGAGCAACAATTGAAGGAAGCACCGGATCGGAAGAGTCATCTCCGGGCTTTGATTTTTATAACTTACCGGGCGCCAAAGGTTTTTCGGTTTATGGATTGTCGGCAACTGATCCGGGTAACTACCGGTTTTTAATGGACCTGTTCAAGGAGCGATTGCTGGAGATGGATTACAGACTTTACAGTTCAACCATTGAACAAAAAACCAAAATTGACCTCCCGCATACAGCTGAATGTCATTACCTGAAACCTGCAGCCCGGAGCACCGATAAACCTATGGAGCAGCTTTACGGCAATGTGCTGATTGAACTGGAGATTCCGGATGGCCGTGTGAAACAACTGAAACTGCTTGCCACCCATTACACCGGATATGATTACAGGCCTGTCCGGGATTTTGACGAGCTGATGGTAAATCTGCTTGAAGGCTGAACAGTGATGTGCACGTATGGTTGGAAACTGACTTTTCATACAGATGCTGAAGAATATGTAGCATCAAAAAATGTATGTATGTGAATTTTTATATTTTTACCGTGCATTTAATGTTCAACAAAACTTATTTATCTATGAAAAAACTGCTACTTTTTTTTGTATTGGGTGTATTTTCGGCAGGACTTTTTGCGCAGAACATGACCGAAGACGGAAGATGTGCTGTTGAGGAATTCCTGAGCACCACCCTGGTGAGAGGTACCAATGAGATGGGCGATTTCACCATTACCGATTCCGACGGGGTAACCCACAATCTTTATGAGTCGCTGGATCAGGGCATGACCATCATGCTCGACCTGTTCTTTTCCACCTGAGGTTCGTGTCAGGCGTATGCTTCACTCATCGAAGAGGTGTACGTCAACAATGGCGCCGGACAGCAGGGTATTGAGTTCTGGGGATTGTCGCCTTCCGACAACAATACTCAAATCAACAATTACAAACTACAGTATGGCGTAGGCCATCCCTGTGCTGGAACTGAAGGCGGCGGACCTGCTGCCATTGATATTGCCATAGCAGGTCAGCCTTTTTTTGGTTACCCGACATGGATTGTTGTCTGCCCCGACCGTTCGTTCTACTTTGATGTCTGCTGGCCTCCGACAATTTCATGTTTTGACCCTTACTTCGAGTCGTGTGCACCTGCATTGCTGGCTGGCTTTTCGGCCAGCGATTATGAAGTTTGTGCGAACAGCGAAATTCAGTTTAGTGTTTGTTCAAGAATAAATAGTACATTTGTACAAAATTTTGAACAATGACAACAGATACACAATTAAAGGAAAAATATCAAATGCTCTTACCTCATTTAGATGAAAAGTCAGCCCGATTATTTCTTGCAAGTGAGGCTAAAAGTATGGGCAGAGGAGCAAAAGTCAAAGTGGCAAAACTTGCAGGCGTGAGCCGTACAAGGATAAATAAGGGTATTGAAGAATTAGAAGCTGGCGTAAGTTCTTCTGGCACTGAGAAAGGGAAAAAAATAAGAAATCCTGGTGGTGGAAGGAAATTCCAAGAGGAAAGTCAACCCGGAATGATAGAAGCACTTGAGAGGATTGTAAATCCGCATACACTTGGAGATCCGATGAAGCCACTTTTATGGACAAGTAAAAGTCTGCGCAAAATACAAAGTGAATTGAAATCTCAGAATTTTGATGTTGGTCACGTAACTATTGGCGAAATATTGAAATCAAAAAATTATAGTTTACAAGGAAATAAAAAGACCCATGAAGGTGGAACGGTAGCGGATAGAGATGAGCAATTTGAAAACATTAATCAGGCTGCGTTATCGTTTATGAAAGAAGGTGCGCCAGTGATTTCGGTAGATTGTAAGAAAAAAGAATTAATAGGCAATTTTAAAAACAGTGGAGTAGAATGGCATAAAAAAGGGGAAGCTCCAAATGTAAAGGTCTATGACTTTATAGATAAAGAATTAGGAAAAGCTGTACCGTATGGCATATACGATATTGCAAAAAACGAAGGCTGGGTAAGTGTAGGAATAAGCAAAGATACAGCAGAGTTTGCAGTAAACACAATAAAAACATGGTGGCAGCAAATGGGTAAAGAGCAATATGGTTTATCAAAGAAGTTGTTAATTACCGCCGATGGAGGAGGGAGCAATAGCTCCAGAAGCAGGCTATGGAAAAAAGAACTTCAATTATTTGCTTCAGAGACAGGATTAGAAATCAAGGTATGCCACTTTCCTCCTGGAACCAGCAAATGGAATAAGATAGAACATCGTTTGTTTTCTTTTATTAGCAAAAATTGGCGAGGCAAACCATTAGAAAGCTTAGAGGTAATCGTTAACCTAATTGCCAATACTACAACACAAACAGGGTTAAAAGTAAACGCCTCTGCCGACGAAAGGCAATATGAAAAAGGCCTGAAAGTTACAGACGAAGAAATCAAAAATATAAAATTAAACCCAGATGAATTCAGAGGTGATTGGAACTATACTATCTACCCATAATTGTATCGTTTATTATTGAACGAACACTTACTGACGAATCCATCGGTGCAGTAACCTCCTGGGATTGGACTTTTGAGGGAGGAGATCCGCCCACTTCAACCGACCAGCATCCTGTTGTGAATTATGTTGAAACCGGTCAGTGGGATGTATCATTAACAGTATCCGATGGCACGAACAGTCATACTTTCGATAGCCCGGGTTTGATTCAGGTAAATGAATTGCCGGATGTAACACTGATGCCATTGGATACCGTTTGTTTGAATTATGAACCGTTTGAGCTGACGGGTGGCCTTCCTGAAGGCGGCTCTTATTCTGGCAACGGGGTAGCAGATGGTTATTTTTATCCCGACATGGCCGGTGTGGGCACTCATGAGATCATTTACAGCTATGTGGACGAAAATGAATGTGAAAACTGGGCTGCTGAAATGATTGAAGTAGAAATTTGCACCGGGATTGATGATCCGGAAAAAAATGAAATTTTTATTGTTCCTAACCCCGCCAGTAATCTGGTAACGATATTTGTTGGCGGCAATAATCACAGGGTAAACTTCAGCATCATTGATGTGGAGGGCCGGCAGGTAATGAATGCTGCTTTCACCGGCAACAAAAATAACCTTGACATCAGCGCTTTTAAACGTGGTCTTTACATGATCAGGTTTGAAATCGAAGGAAAGTTATTTATCAGAAAACTGGTTGTGATATAAAGCAAAAACTTATCAGATATTATTAAACCTTCCAGGTTGCTGCCAAAGGCATCCTCCATAGTCCGCAGGAATCCTGCAGAGAGTCCTTTGGAACTGAGGGAAAAACCTGGAAGGTTTTTTTTATACGCTATCCACCAAAATCATCGAAGGCTATGTTTTCGGGTGGAACGCCGTAATCGTCCAGCATTTTGAAAACAGCCTGGTTCATCATCGGAGGGCCGCAGATATAATACTCAATCTCTTCCGGCTCGGGATGGTTTTTCAGGTAATTATCAAGTATCACCTGATGAATAAATCCCGTGTACCCTTTCCAGTTATCTTCTTCCTTAGGCTCTGAAAGTGCAACGTGGAACTTGAAATTTGGATTTTCTTTTTCAATTTTCTCGAAATCTTCCATGTAGAACAATTCGCGCAGTGAGCGGCCACCATACCAGAAAGTGGCTTTACGTTTGGTTTTTTCGGTTTGGAAAAGATGAAAGATGTGCGAGCGCATTGGTGCCATGCCGGCGCCACCGCCGATAAACATCATTTCCTTTTCGGTTGGTTTGATGAAAAACTCGCCGTATGGTCCCGAAATGGTTACTTTATCGCCTACTTTACGCGAGAAGATGTATGATGAACATATACCGGGGTTCACTTTCATAAAGGCATTGGCTTTTCTGTCCCATGGTGGCGTGGCAATGCGGATATTCAGCATAATGATATTGCCTTCGGCCGGATGGCTGGCCATGGAATAAGCGCGGAATATGGGTTCGCTGTTTTTCATTTTCAGGTTCCACATATTGAATTTATCCCACTCATCCCGGTATTCTTCTTCTACTTCAATGTCTTTTGAAAAATCAACTTCGCATGGCGGGACATCAATCTGGATGTATCCACCCGATCTGAAATCAAGGTTTTCACCTTCGGGCAACTTAACCACAAATTCTTTGATAAAGGTGGCCACATTTTTGTTTGAAATAACTTCGCATTCCCATTTTTTAATGCCGAAAATTTCAGGCGGCACATGAATTTTCATGTCTTCCCTGATCTTAACCTGGCAACCGAGTCTCCAGTTATTCATCTGTTCTTTACGCGTAAAATAGCCTACCTCGGTCGGCAGTATTGACCCGCCGCCTTCGAGCACCTGGCACTTGCACATGGCGCAGGTACCGCCGCCTCCACAGGCTGAAGGAAGATAGATATCGTTGTTTGAGAGGGTGGTTAAAACCGTGCTGCCCGGATCAACGATTAATTCTTTTTCTTCATTAATGGTAATTTTTACCTTGCCCTGTGGCGTGAGCTTTTTGCGGGCATACAAAAGCAGACCTACCAAAGCAAAAATGATGATGAAGAAGATCACAATGCTGATGCCTATTACTCCTCCTATACTTGTTGCTAAAACCATTGTGGTATGTTATTATAGTTGTTACTGATTAAAGTTTAATTCCCATGAAACTCATAAAAGCGATTCCCATAAGTCCGGTAATGATGTAAGTGATTCCTAAACCTTTGAGTGGCGCCGGAACATTGCTGTAGCGTATTTTTTCACGAATTGCCGCTATCCCTACAATGGCCAGAAACCAACCTACACCCGACCCTAGTCCAAAGCTGGTTGCTTCGGCAATGTTGGCATATTCGCGTTCCTGCATAAAAAGCGATCCACCTAAAATTGAACAGTTAACGGCGATCAACGGAAGAAAAATCCCCAGCGAAGTGTACAATGCCGGCGAAAATTTCTCGATGACCATCTCAACCAACTGCACCATCGAAGCGATGACAGCGATAAAAATGATAAAGCTCAGAAAGGTGAGATCAACATTTTCAAGTAACGGCGATATCCATGTCAGAGCAGTTGGTTGCAGCAGATAGTTGTTGATGAGGTAATTAACCGGAACGGTAATCCCCAAAACAAAAACCACTGCAAGCCCTAATCCCACTGAAGTCTTAACAGTTTTTGATACAGCAAGATACGAGCACATGCCCAAAAAGTAGGCGAAAATCATGTTGTCAACAAAAATTGACCGGACGAAAATACTTATCAGATTTTCCATTTTATTAGTTATTTATCTTTTTTTGATGCTAAAATTTTTTTTTATGTTTATTTGATGTCCGATGTCCGATGTCCGATATCAGATTTGTGATTTATTTATTATTCAATGATTTTAATGTAGTTACAAAAATCGAAACCAGTTCATTATTTTCAGCTAATATTTCCTCCAGAAAGTCTAAACTATTTGGAATAAGAGCAGATTTTTGAGTGAGCTTTAGCGTAATTAGAGATTCTCTTAATTCTTTGAGGATAAGTTTAATTTTGTGTATAAAATCCCTCCTTGATTCCGCAGCTCTTGCTTCACCATAAATCAATGCAGGTGCAGTTCCAGACCTAACTAACTGACCAGAAATATGATTGCCAGCTTTGGATGAGGGCATTAGTTCAACAATTTTAATGATTAAAACACCAAAATCAATTAATCTGTCTTCAAGTTCTTGCTGGTTCATTATTTCTTTCATTTTGATCAATACAATCTAAAAATCAAACATCTGACATCTGACATCTGATATCAATTTTCCTATATTAATTCTCCTCTATTAGTTCTGTATCTTTCGTTCTCTGCACCCAAATGATGATACCAACCACGATTAGCGCCATGGGCGGAAGGATCATCAGTCCGTTGTCTTTGTAACCGATATCATACATAAATTGCGGGATGATCTGGTAATCGAAAACGGTACCTGATCCCAGCAACTCTCTGAAAAATCCCACCACAATCAATATCCAGCCGTATCCGGCAGCATTTCCGATTCCGTCGAGGAACGAAGGCCAGGTCTTGTTGCTCATGGCAAATGCTTCAAAGCGTCCCATGATGATACAGTTGGTGATGATTAAGCCAACAAAAACGGATAGTTGCTTGCTAACATCGTATAAAAACGCCTTCAGCACCTGGTCAACAAGGATAACAAGAGAAGCGATAACCACCAGTTGCACAATGATCCGGATGCGCGGAGCAATTGTTTTGCGCAGCAACGAGATGACCACGTTCCCAATTCCCATAACGGCAGTAACCGAAAGCGCCATTACAATTGATGGCTCCAGCTTCACGGTTACGGCAAGCGCTGAACAAATACCCAGCACCTGCACGGTGATGGGGTTTTCACGGCCTAACGGTGTGCTGAGAAGTTTGATGTTTTTTGACGAAAATAATGGTTCTCTATTCTTGCTCATTACTTAATGTTTTTCTTGATGTATGGAACATAATTTTCTAAGCAGTTTTCAAGCATTTCGGTAACGCCGTTACTGGTGATGGTGCCTCCGGATATGGCATCTACGCCATGTTTTTCTGGTATGTTGCTGTTATCTACACCACCTTTAACTACTTCGATGGAAACAAATTCACCTGCTTCATTGAATATTTTTTTTCCTTTAAAATAGTCCTGAAACCAGCTGGTGTTGATCTCGGCGCCAAGTCCCGGTGTTTCTGACTTGTGATCGAAGGAAGCGCCAAAAACCGTGTTGAAGTCATTTTCGAAGGCAATATTGCCCCACACAGGACCCCACAGGCCGGCGCCATGCAGCGGAACCACAAAATAATTTTTGCCATCTTTCTCCATTATGTATAATGGCCACCTGGGTTCCCTGACACTGCGACCACGCTCAGCATCTTGTTTCAGCCTGAGTTCGTCGCGCAGGACAATGTCGAAGGGTCTGATGTCTCCTTTGATCAGGTTTCCATCTTTATAATGGCTCACAATGTTGCCTTCAGCGTCAATCGCCAGTTCTTCAACAATGCGTTCTGAATATGCAGCACTGGCTTCGGCCCGGCTGATATCCAGGTTGGCAGCAGTTAATATGCCCTGGAACTTTTCGTTTTTCACGTTCATTTCCTGGAATGGTTTCAAAAGCTGTGATGCTGTGGAAAGCACTGCTGCAACAATGATTACCATTACAGAAGCGTAAGTAAAAATATACCTGTTG
>JAGYLH010000086.1 GCA_018400955.1 Bacteroidales bacterium | reverse complement strand
CCATCAGCCGGCGCCCCTACGTATGGGAACTGACCGTTGTTACCGGAATTCCCGGCGCTGTTCACTACCAATATTCCTTTGCTTGCAGCCATATCAGCCCCAATGGTGACTATAGCCGTGTTGCCGTCCATATGGTCGTAACTGTGATTGTGTTGAGGCATATCAAAATTGATATAGCCCAGGGAGGAATTGATCACATCAGCCCCAACGCTATCAGCAAATTCTGCTGCAGACACCCAGTTATATTCTTCGATAAGGTGTTCAGTGGCAACATATTCGGGACGCAGCAGCCAAAAATCAGCCTTGGGAGCTGTGCCAATCAGTTGGCCAGAAACATTGGAGGCAATTGTACTCAATACGGCGGTACCATGCGAGCTTTGGGTAAACACATCGCCACCGGGCTGCGTAAAATCCTTGGTGCCCAGTATTTGCCCATTTATCCAGATGCTGTCGAAAGCTGGATGCACATCCGTATTGCTGTAGCCGCCATCGAGCAGTGCAATCACCATACCCTGCCCCAAATAACCTGCTTCGTGCAAAGGAATGCCATTGATCTGATCAATCTGGTCAAAACCACTTCCGTAATTGAGTGAACTGCTTGATTTTTTTGCCATAATTCCTTCACTTGAAATAAACTCATTGGCAAAAAAGGTTTTGGGTTTGCTTTCGACAGGCAAATCAGCTACTTGCAGCGAGCGTATGCTTACAACATAAGGTAAATCATTGATGGCGTCCAGCACGCTTTGGCTGCTCGTTTTTATGGTAACCCCATTTAACCATTTGGTGGGAAAAAGCATCTCAGGACCAAGCGCTGCAACACCATCCAGATAGGCAGGATTTACCGGCAAATCATGTTCTGTAATGGCAATTCCTTGATTCACACGTCGATCAATAGAACGCTGGGTCAGGAATACCTGGGGTTCATCAATCGAATAGGGTGAATTGGCTTTATCTGTAAACTGAACAAAATAAGAATCAGGCGCAATTTGTGCTTGTAACATGCCTGAAAATGCTACAAAAAACACGGAAATCATTAAAGTAAATCTTCTCATATAAAACATTTTTGTTGCTAAACAGCAAAGTTACTGTAAAAGTTTAATCTATAAGGTGCAAAGTGTTATTACGCTGGTTCACATCGGGGATGCGGTCGGAGCCGAGCTTGATTTCCCTCACAGGCAAATCGCCCGGAATGTCGATTGCAATTTGTTTGTCGCCTGATTTCCATATTGCACTATGCTGATAAATCTCGTAAACACTGTCGTCAACCAAAGTAAATGTAAGTTTTACAGGAAGCGGCAGGCCACCATCATTACGGATAACCACTTTTCGGTCAGGTGTAACTTTATGAATGGCCATATCGGGATATGCTGTCTCGAAAAACCAGGGCTTAAAAAACCAGTTGAGGCCTTCGCCGGCAACACGTTCAAAGGTATTGTAAAAATCGTGCGGAATGGGATGATTCCCCTCCCACTCCTTCATAAAGGTTTGCAGGGCTGCCAAAAATAGTTCAGTACCCAGGGCATCTTCAAGAAAATGGAAAGCAACGGCAGGTCGCACATAGGAAGCAAGCCTCAATGATGGGTAATCAGCTCCCAAAAGCTGATTTGGAACCATAGGTGGTATATCCATTTCGATACCCGCATTGTTTTGATAAGTGCCCATTGTGCGCTCAAGAAAGCGGCGCTCAGGAAAGAGGGTGTCAACAAGCACATGGGGCCACAACGAGGCCCACCCTTCGTCCATCCAGGCATATTTTTTCTCATTGGTACCCATGGCAAAAGGAAAATACGAATGTGCAATCTCGTGAAGAGTCAAACCGAAAATATCGGCTTCTTCCTCAGGGGCACTGTTGTTGGCCATCATGGGTGTTTCCATACCTCCTGAGGGCCTGCCATTGCAAAAATTAGTCATTTGCGGATAAGGAAAGGGTATTCCCGGCATTACTTCTGACAGATAATGAATGCTCTGCCTGGCAAACTCAGCTACCTTTTCGTAATGGATGGCGCCATGGGGATAAACTGCATCGGTGAGGGTACGTCTGCCCGTTTTTTTATCCACCACCAAACTAACTGCATCCCAATTGAACCCAATGGCTGCTGCAAAACTAAAATCGGGAACGCTCTCAGCTGAAAAATGCCAACTATTCTTTCCTTCAGAGCGGAATACCTGCCCATTATTATAGTCAGCCTGTGTGATGATGGAAACTACCTCATCACTTTCCAAAGCTTCGTGATAACGCTTTGCGATAGTGGGATGAAATACTTCATCTGCGTTTTGCAACAAGCCGGTGGCCCACATCACATAATCGGATGGTAAAGTCATGCGCACATCAATATTCCCAAAATCATTGTAAAACTCAACGCTTCCGCCATAAGAAATCATGTCCCAACCATCCATATCATCATAAACAGCTATTTGCGGATACCAATAAGACACGAAAAAAACAGAATCGCCATAGCGGCCCATACGCACAGTTCGTGTTGATGGAATCGGCACTTCCCATTCAAACTCGATTGTTTTTTCCACAGCAGGCAGTATTGTTGCTGCCACGACCAGCTTCGTTCCCTGGGTGCGCATTTGCCGCCTGTTGGCCGGGTCCAATTCCACACCGTCAATGATCATGCGTGTTATTTTAGTTCCCTCGTGCAGATCATCGATGCCAATATCCCAATCGCGGCGATTGCCTGAACGGTATATATCCTGGTATAGATTAAAAACCAGGCTGCGCAGCGTATCCGGGCTGTTGTTCATATACTTTATTGTTGCCTGCCCATTCAGGAGGTTTTCATTTGGAAACAGCTCTGCTTCAATCGTGTAATTGGCTGTGTTTTGCCAATAATTTACGCCCGGACTTCCATCCAACGAACGGGTTTGGTTTTCAAGAGCCCGCTTGTATTCTTTAAATTGGTATCTGTCAATATTTTGTGCATTTGCAGAAACCAAAAACAAGCATACGATCAGGCTTAATAACAGTGACTTCATATGAAAGAATTTAAAATGGCTGTAAAAATAGAAAATTATGAAAAGCTTTGACAGAACAAATCAGTTAAAGGCCGCATTTCATTTTGATGTGCTATAAATATGACAAGCTGGCTTTGTGCTGAAGTGGTATTGTTCACTAATTTTTTAAACCACATAGGCATGGAGGGCACATAGGTCCTCACATAGAAATTTCAATAACTAACCCTATGTCGTATAAATAACTCTTCGAAATAACCAGTTTATCGCCATGCAGGTATAAACACAGAAAGGCACATAGGTACAAACAAAAACACAAACCCTATGTGGATTTTTCTATGTGCCCTCCATGCCTATGCGGTTCAATACAATTTCGAAATAACCCGTTTATTAATGCGTTTGGATTTTTCGTTATTTTGCAAAGCAAACCATTTACAAAATGAAAAGTATTAACCCCTATTCCGGGCGAATCATTTCGGAATTCAAACCCCATTCGGCTGCACAAATCGGGAGCATCATAGCTGCCATGGACAAGACGTTCAGGTTGTGGAGCAAGCAAAGCCTGAAATCGCGTTGCGAATTGATAGCCGCTATGAGTCGTGCCCTAGAGGCACAAAAAGAAGAATTGGCCCAACTGATTACCAACGAAATGGGCAAGCCTTTGAGGGAATCGATTGCCGAGATAGAAAAATGCGCCTTATTGTGCAATCACCACAACCAGCCCGAAAATGCAGAGCTTCAACCCACTACTATAAAAACAGAAGCCCAGGAAACCTATATTACCTATGAACCAGTTGGCACTATTTTCGCTATTATGCCCTGGAATTTCCCTTTCTGGCAAGTAATGCGTTTTGCCATCCCCAGTTTGATGGCCGGCAATACCGCTTTGTTGAAACATTCAACCAATGTAAATGGATGTGCTTTGGCTATTGAAAGACTATTTCTGGAATCAGGTTTTCCTGAAAATGTTTTCAGGGCGATACTTATTCCGCATGAAGAAGTTGAAGCCGTGATTGCCAATAAGCACATTCAAGGCGTTACCTTAACAGGCAGCGAAAGGGCCGGAAAGGCAGTGGCTTCGCTGGCAGGTAAGTATATCAAAAAGAGCGTACTGGAACTCGGAGGCTCCGATCCGTTTATTGTTTTCGCAGATGCCGACATTGGCAACACCTGCCTGGCTGGTTTGCGTTCTCGTATGATAAATTCCGGCCAGGTTTGCATTTCGGCCAAGCGGTTTCTGGTCGAAGCAGCGGTATTGGATGAATTTATTAGCGAAACCCTGTCGCTGATGGAAAAATTAAAACTAGGCGATCCAATAGATTTAAAAACCGATATAGGCCCCATGGCCCGCCCCGATTTGGTGGACCAAATTGAAAAGCAGCTAAACGATTCCCTTCAGATGGGGGCAAAACTGCTTTTTGGCGGCAAACGCCATCGGGATCACCCCATGATATTTGAACCCACTTTGATTACGCATGTCACTGATGAAATGCCTGTTATCAAAGAAGAAACTTTTGGCCCCTTATCAGTTGTTATGCCATTCCATACTGTTGATGAAGCTATCCATCTGGCCAACAATTCGCGTTTTGGCCTGGCCGCCTCGGTTTGGACCAATGATTTGGAAAAAGCAAAATATGTAGCTTCAAAGCTTGAAGTTGGGGGCGTATTTGTCAACAGCATGACAAAGTCTGACCCGCGCCTGCCTTTCGGGGGCATTAAAAACTCAGGTTATGGCCGTGAGCTTTCAGCTTTTGGCATCAAAGAATTCATGAATATCAAAACCAATTGGATCGACTAAGTATGCGTATCGACATCATCACCATATTTCCTGAAATGTTTGTTGGCCCCTTTTCTGAATCCATTGTCAAAAGGGCGATGCAAAAAGGCCTTGTTGAGATTGAATTGCATGATTTGCGCGCCCATACAACAGACAAGCACAACCGGGTGGATGATTATGCTTTTTCGGGTGGGGCAGGCATGGTGATGATGATAGAACCGGTGGACAATTGTATTTCGGCCCTGAAGGAAAAACGCCATTACGAGGAAGTGATATATATGAGCCCCGACGGCGAACAGCTGAATCAAAGCTTGTGTAACCAGCTTTCGCTGAAGCAGAATATCATTCTCCTATGCGGACATTACAAAGGTGTGGACGAGCGCATCAGGGAACATCTGATTACGCGCGAAATATCCATTGGTGATTATGTGCTTTCAGGTGGGGAGTTGGCTGCTGCCGTGCTTGCCGACAGCCTGATACGCCTGATTCCCGGGGTTTTAAATGATGAAACCTCTGCCCTTTCAGATTCCTTCCAGTATGGCTTGGTTTCACCTCCGGTTTATACACGTCCGCGGATTTATAATGAATGGGAAGTGCCCGCAATTTTACTTTCGGGCCATGAGCGCAAAATAGAAGAATGGAAACTCGATCAGGCCATTGAACGTACCAGGCAAAAAAGGCCGGAATTGTAATGAAAAATATAAAAAAACAAGGAATAGTTTTAGAAACAAAAATTACTTGTATATTTGCACTCATTTTTAAAGTAGCACCCCAATAATATTTATCTTAAAATGAGCAAAGAACGCTTTACTACAGTTTGTAGAAGACCAGGTTACAATGCAAGAACTTCCCGCTTTTTCAGCGGGCGACACCGTTACTGTAACTTATAAAATCATCGAGGGAAATAAAGAACGTTTACAAAAATTCTCAGGCGTTGTATTTCAAACGTTCGGGTGGAGTGCCACAGAAACCTTTACTGTAAGAAAATCTCCAACAACATTGGCGTGGAGCGTATTTTTCCGGTAGCCTCCCTTTTATAGGCGGCATAGAAGTGAATAAGCGCGTGTGCCGTCAGAATGCCTGTATATTCACCTCAGGAAACTTCGTGGTAAAAAGCCAGAATCAAAGAAGCCTGCAGGTAGTTGCTGGTATAAAATATTATACAAGCCTGAACCGTAAGCTACGTTTCGGGCTTTTTTATTGAGCAGTGTTGAAATTAAAACCGATTGGGATTCAGGCCTGCCTTTGCCGCAACACTTCAAAACAGGCAATGCCGCCGCAACTGAAACATTCAAAGAGGCAGTTTGGCCTTCATGGGGATGCCGGTGCATATCGGCTTTTAAGATAAGCCCAAATACCATCTTCTTCCGATCCCATAATCAGTGCAACAGGCCTGAGGGGGTTCGTCCCAGATATTTTTATCACTTTTTTTCGCTTACAGCTGCTATCAACAAACCGCTGTTTTTTAAAAATCGATTGCCGTTTTTAAATTTTCTACCCTGCAAACAGCCAATTGGCTGAGGGCACCGGCAGATGCTTTAACAGCATCAGCCGTAATGGGTCGAGCCGCGTGTAGGCACCAGAATGGCATGTGCACCGGCAGCCTCAGCCGATCGGGCAATGCCTCAAAATTCCGAACATCCGTTATCCTGTCCAGCACAATGATAAAAGGTTCTTTACCCTGCTCATAGAGCATGGGGATCAGCTGCTCAATAAATTGATAAATAATGGGTGATATAAAGGCTACCACACCCTGATGGTTTTTACGGGTTATGCGATTAAGTTTCTCAACAGGAACATATTGCATAGGTGTATCATGGGCGCGGGCTAAGGCAATTATCTCTGCCATTTGCGGCGACTTCCCTCCTTTTAACAATAGTACTTTTTCAATTTCCCTGCCGGCATTGTATGCTTCAATAAGCGGACGGGTGCCAAAAATCATTTCCTGCAATTCCTGTTCTTTCATAAAATAGCTTTAGCTTGTTTCTACTATCGGCCAAAGATACTGCATAAGCTGCTTTTATCCATCGTTAGTAGCACAATACTCCATAGTTTTTCTTAATTTAGTGGCTCAAAAACACAGAAAATGAAGCTACATGGATTATTTATCTTCCTTTGCATACAGCTAATGGTCAGCCCTGTGCTGAAAGCCCAGTTTTACCATCCACCTACGCCTTTATCCGAAGCCGCACAAATACGCTCATGGCTTGATATAGAGATGGTTTATCCAAAAGATGCACTTGATGCTAAAATACAAGGTAACGTAGATGTCAGTTTTCACCTGGATAAGAATGGCACGGGCACGGATTACAGGGTAGTGAAAAGCGAAGGAGCAGCTTTAAACGAAGAAGCAATGCGTTTGGTGAGGAAAATAAGGTGGAAACCGGCTACTGATGCCGGCCAAAATGTTGCAGTAAGGCATGAATACAGCATCCGCTTCAATGTGCGCCAATACAAACGTGCTATAAAAAAACGGGGATATACTGAACTAAATTTTCCTTACCAGCCTGTTGATACAACGCTCAAAATTTATAATTTTGCCGAGCTTGATAAGGTGCCACAATCTATTTTTGAAAATAAAAACCTCAGTTTGAACCAATACATTCAGCAACAACTCACTTATCCATCAGCTGCCCTTACCCTCAGCATAAGTGGCACTGTTTCGCTTAATTATGTTATTGAAGAACATGGACTTGTATCAAATATCCACATAATTAATTCCGTTGGTGGTGGCTGCGATAACGAAGCCATCAGGATACTGGAAGGAATAGTGTGGCATCCGGGCATTAAAAATGATGAAGCTGTAAGGACCTATGGCAAAATCGACATTACTTTTAAACTTCCTGATGGGTCGCGGCAACAAGCTGTTCCAAATCAGCAGCAAAGGAGCATGTAACATTATAAACACTTATAAAACACTCAATACCTATGAAAAAAAGCATCTTATTACTCAGCCTTTTAATCATGATTACTACTGTAAGGGCGCAAGAAGCCGAAGCTACCTTTTGGAAAAGCAGCGGAAATTTCAGCCTGAATTTCTCACAGAGCCATCTTTCAAACTGGGCAGCCGGTGGTCAAAGTTCCATCACAGGAATCTCCAAATTACTTTATGAAATAAATTTCGACAACGAAAAAGAAAAATTCAACAACACTATTGATCTTGCACTGGGTTACAGTGTACTGGGGGATTTCGACCCAATGAAGACCGACGACAGGATTGAGCTCAACTCCATGTATGGTTTCAAAGCAGCTGAAAACCTTTATTACACAACTACCTTTTCGTTCAAATCGCAGTTTATGGATGGTTTTGATTACAAAACCGACTCCACCAATCCCATTTCAAGGCATTTTGCACCTGCCTATTTTACGCTGGGCCTGGGTATGGACTGGTCACCTAACAAGTTTTTCCAACTAAACTTTGCACCTGTTACCGGAAGGCTTACTATCGTTGCCGATAAAGAACTTGCTGACCAAGGTGTTTTTGGCCTGGAACCCGGCGAAAATACCCGTTTTGAATTTGGTGGTAAAATGATTGCCCGCACCAATATCGACCTGATGAAAAATGTGAACTTTTCTGCCAAGCTCGAGCTCTTCAGCGATTACCTGAAAAATCCGCAAAATATTGATATTGACTTGCAAGCACTTCTCACCATGAAAGTAAATGATTGGTTGAATGCCAACATTGCAGCACATCTGATTTATGATGACGATATCATGATTATGGACAAAGAAGGCAAAACAGGGCCACGCACGCAATTCAAGGAAGTTTTCAGCCTGGGACTCGCCTATAATTTTTAACGATTTGACAAGCATCGGACTTTTATCAGATACACACGGAGATATCCATCCCCGTGTGTTTGATTTTTTTGCTGATTGCGATGAGGTTTGGCATGCCGGAGATATTGGCCCCATACAAGTGACTGACAAACTCGCTGCGTTTAAACCCCTCAAAGCCGTCTATGGAAATATAGACGACCACCAGGTGCGGGCGCAATTTCCTGAAAACCTCCTTTTTTATTGCGAAGACCTGAAAGTATATATGACGCATATTGGTGGTTATCCCGGCAGATATTCACCTGCTGCCTTGGCTGTGATGAAAGGAAAAGCCCGGATTGTTTATTTGCGGACACTCGCATATCTTAAAAGTAATGCCTGACCGCAGGCACAACCTATTACATATCAATCCGGGAGCTGCCGGAAAATATGGCTTTCACCACAAAATAACCCTTGTGCGCTTCACAGTTGAAGGCACAAAAATTGATAACCTGGAAATAAACGAAATTGATCGCAAACGCCTGCCTTAGTAAAGCAGCCACAGACAGTTTTGTCTAACGCAACCTGTCTGCCGACCTTATTAATTTGATGTCCTTTTGTACCCCACGCATCGCAAGGATGATAAACAAGAGCGTAATAATTGGCAGGTAAATCCCAAATTTATAATCTGGATCATCCAGCACAGCCTTGGAAATTTGATTGGTATAGAAAAAGAAAATCGCTGCAATCAATGCGATATTCAGGAAAAGTCCAAACCTGATAAGCTTAAGTTGGACCATTAGCTTTTGAACATAAAAACACTTACCACCGAAATAATGGCTACCAGACTGTTCAGCACAACCAAGGGGTACAAAAGCTGTCGGAAAAAGAGGCTCATTGCCCGGGACATAATCTATCAGCTTAAAAATGTAAAGTTTAACATAATGCATGCTGCTGATGCCATCGCCAAACTCGGCAATGGGGTAGAAAAAGCAAAACGGCAGAAGCCACGGCAAATAACAAGTAAACGGTCTGCATGCGCTGTATCATAGCTATAATGGGATTTAATTAGCGGACAAAGATACGAAATGCGCTTTTGGTATAGGAGGCTTCCTATCCTGATTAATTCACAAATTTTCTAATGCTCCCGAAAATCTGAAACCAACTACCTGCGCACTACACCCGTCCTCAATTTTTTTATTTCGGAAATAATTCACTATTCCCTCCTTAAAAAAAATGCGGTTGGTCGTTTTACTTGGTATTTGAACATCTTGTAACGAAATTTTATGAATTAATCAGGCAAAAAAAAGACACTTCAGAAAACACTTGGTTTGAAAGTTTTTTTTGATTTGCATGCGAATCAATAACTTTTGTATCTTTGTTGTGCTTTTCAAGAGCATTCTCCTGATAATTTTCGATTTTTTCCAATTCAAAACCTGATTTTTCAATCAAATTTTCATAACCGAATCCATCCATAAAAACGCTTAAAATTTTTAACAAAACTTATTACAAATGTATGATATAGTGGAGCTTAACAGCAAGCTTGTAGGCGAGCTAAGAGAACTAGCCAAAGAACTTGGGGTGCCAAAAGTTGAAAAACTTTTAAAACAAGACCTTATTTATAAAATCCTTGACCAGCAGGCGTTAATTCCCCAAAACATTGTGAAACCTGCCGAATCCAAACCAGTGAAAACACCTCGTGGAGGTGTAAGTGGTAGAAGAAGCAGGCTTTCAAAAGACAAAACAGAGCCTCAGAAAAAAGAAGAACAAACGGCAGAAAATGCTGATACTGCCGACAAGCCGGAGGCAGCCAAAGCCCCGGTAAAGGTCGAACCGAAAGGTAAACCAGCTTTTAAAAAGCCTGAAGATAAAAGAAGGGGGCACCAAGCACCAGCCGCGGACCAGGACAACAAACAAAGCTTAACCGTTTTGGAAGAAGAAACCATTGGCAAAGCCCCGGATAATCCAAAATCCGATTCCCCTAAAGATGAAAAACAGGAACCTAAACATCAACGAGCTGAACGTCAACAAGAAGGGCGACAAGACTTCAAACGGGACAACATTGAACGCCAGCCACATCAGGAATCAAAACAGGATAATACTGACCGCCAACATCCTCAAGATCAACAGCCCAGAAAAGAATTGCACAAACCTGCCCGCAAAAAAGAAGATTACTCCAGTGAATTTGAAGGAATTGTTTTTGCTGATGGTGTACTCGAAATCATGGCCGACGGGTATGGTTTCCTGCGTTCATCTGACTACAACTACCTCAACTCACCTGATGATATCTATGTGTCGCAATCGCAGATAAAGCTTTTTGGCTTGAAAACAGGCGATACGGTGCGTGGCACAATCCGTCCTCCAAAAGAAGGCGAAAAATATTTCCCCCTTATCAAGGTTGAGTTTATAAACGGACGCACACCGGAAGAAGTGCGCGACCGCATTCCTTTCGATTTTCTCACACCCCTCTTCCCCGAGGAAAGATTTAACCTTACCGGACATAAAGGTGCTAGCATTTCAACACGCATCATGGATATGTTTGCCCCCATCGGCAAAGGCCAGCGCGGTTTGATTGTAGCCCAGCCAAAAACAGGTAAAACGGTTTTGCTCAAAGAAGTGGCCAATGCCATTGCAGCCAACCACCCCGAGGTGTACCTGATTATACTGCTTATTGACGAACGCCCCGAAGAAGTTACCGATATGGCCCGCAGTGTGCGTGCCGAGGTGATATCCTCCACTTTCGACGAGCCAGCTGATAAGCATGTGAAAATTGCCAATATTGTGCTCGAAAAAGCCAAACGCCTGACTGAATGCGGACACGATGTAGTGATCCTGCTCGACTCCATCACCCGTCTGGCCAGGGCCTACAATACCGTATCGCCTGCCTCCGGCAAAGTACTTTCAGGTGGTGTGGAAGCCAATGCCTTGCAAAAACCAAAACGCTTTTTTGGTGCAGCCCGCAAAATTGAAAACGGCGGCTCGCTTACCATCATTGCCACTGCATTGATCGACACCGGTTCGAAAATGGATGAGGTGATTTTTGAAGAATTTAAAGGAACAGGCAATATGGAGCTACAACTCGACCGCAAGCTATCCAACAAACGGATTTGGCCGGCTATCGACATTGTGGCCTCCTCCACACGCCGCGAAGACTTATTACTTGATAAGGAAATTTTGCAGCGCATCTGGATATTGCGCAACCACCTGGCCGATATGACCCTACTCGAAGCCATGGAGTTCCTGAAAGACAAATTACGCTTACGGAAACCAATCAGGAATTCCTGATTTCCATGAACAGCTAATAAATACCTCTTATCAGATTGAAAAACCTGCTTTCAAAAAAAATGGAAGCGGGTTTTTTTATGGTGGCCTGGTGCTGTATTTGATTCAAAAAACACCTCGTTCGACTTTGCCTGATTAATTCATAAATTTTCTACCGCTCCAGAAAATTCGAGACCAACTACCTGCGCACTACACCGTCCTCGATTTTTATTTCGGAAATAATTCACTATTCCCTCATTAAAAAAATCTGCGGTTGGTCGTATTACTTGGTATTTGAAAATCTCGTAACGAAATTTTATGAAATAATCAGGCTTGAATAAAACCAGCAAAATCTTCATTAGAAAAGTGCTTTTCTGGCTTGGGGGTGGGTTTAGTTCAGCCACTTAGGTTCGGGAGCTTCGCGCTGTGTGGAAGGTGTTCGGGACTGACCGTTCTGATCCTCAATTATTAGCGGCTTTAAATCTTATTCAATTTATAGATTATTTCAGTAGCATTTCCAATCCACAATTCATCCTTTGTCAATCTGTAAATTTTGTATTGTATTTCCGGCTGAATTATCTGCAAGGGGCCATTAGGGTCGAATGCAACCTGATTACCATTTTCGTCAAAATAGTAAAATGATGATGTTTGGGAAAAAGAGGCATTTATCAGAAGATTCTCCTTGTTGTTGTCAAAAGCCCAATGTCCATTTTTCGAATAAAAAAATATCCCTTCCGAATTGTATGCATCCTCCTGAAAATCTTTATCCTCTTTTAAATTCATTGTCAGATCAACACCATTGATTGTCGTTGACCACGCTCCGATCACTCTTTTTTCTTTAGAAGTCAGGCTTATATAGGGGCCGTCTTCATACTTCCGGCATGCTGTTAGTCCGAACAGAAAAATGAGAAGCAGGCAAGCAGTTTTTTTCATATCCTGATTTTTTTATTGTCGTTTAATTTAAATCCGTTTTACGTGATGCCGTATGACAATTGATTTGCGTCGGAGGCTTATGCAGCTATCTCAATTCCTGTCCTTTTAATTTCAGCAACAAAAGGGTTCCCTGAATTAAAATCATCACGCGATATGGGGTGTGGTTCAATTCTGGAGTCAATTTGTGATGCCAGTAGCATCAATTGAAGCCTGTGCCTCAATTTGATATTAATTTTTTACATTTCAGTTGTTACCTTTTCGGATATTTTTCTTGGCCTAAGTGATTTCTGTTCTTTTTCTTTTTTCTTTTTAAAGAATTCACTTAAAGCTCTTTCTTCAGAACTTGTTAAAGGTTCTTGACTTCCAATAAAATCCACATCCAATTCTTTGTTCTTTGTTCTCATACTTAATGGTTTTTAAAGTATCTGTCAATCAGTTTAAGCGCAGATTGCGTTTCAATAATCATTAATCTTCCGCCAAAGTGAAAAGCGCCTAATGTTTCTTCATAGTGTTTAATAAGCTGACTTTTAGAAACAAAGGCTAAATTTCCTGCTTGCCCCCTTTGAAAAGAAAGTTTACAGGCAAATGCAACTAAATTTCCTGGCACACCTGAATACATTTTTATCTTGCCTTTATTAAATGGAGCACTTTCAATTAAGTGCATATAAACGTGGTCAGATTTAACTTGTAAGCTCAATAAGCCTTGAATTATATTTGGGTTGTTTACGATAGTCAGTTTATAAACTTCTCTTTCAGGTTGTTTAATTTCTGTCAACCAATTAAATACCCAACCATTTTTCTTAGTGATCAATTTAAGGTCTTCTCTTGTGATAACAGAAACTTCTGTCAAGAAATTGTCACCTGTTACAATGTTTTCAATTGAATTAGTAAGCTTATCGATAACGAAATCCAAACCTAAATTCATCTTTTTTGCCATACTACAAATATACGAAAAAAAGCTTTAAGATTTTCAAAAAAAGGCAATATCTGAGTGGTCGTCTGGTATTGGCCACAATAAGTAAATAGCCGCAAATCAGCGTCTATTTCCACTTTATAAACACATCCTATCTTCAGATTGTATTTTTTTTAAAGCACTAAAGATAAACCACTTACCCATCTACCTGGCAGACCATCCAGATTTTTTAGTCTTGAAAATGGTAACAGCGGATTTGTTTTTGTTCGTTTGGTAAAGGGGCTATTCAATGAGTTTCCGGAAAAACAGGCCCGGCTTTGCTGACTGCTCAGAATCCTGCTTGTGGGTACTGCTATTTTTTAACAATCCAGTTTAATCTTAAAGTAAAAGTTGAGAAGTTATCCCAACTTGTTTGTGATTTGGTATAACTTGGCTGTGACAAAGATGCGTAATCAAACTGGATGTTCAATGGAATCCTGCTCAATTTGTTGAGTGGTATCTGAAGTCCGAGTCCGTAAGTGAAGTCGCTTATTTCACTTACATTCTCAGCAGCTAAACCATAATCGTACTGGCTTTCATTAAAATAACCGATCCGAAAAGACAGCATTTCTAAAAACCTTAATTCCAATCCTGTATGCAATCCGCTATGGTAATCCGAATTCAAAAGAAACAGATAATCCGC
>JAGYLH010000085.1 GCA_018400955.1 Bacteroidales bacterium | reverse complement strand
GCACAAGGCTGCCGGCATGCTGAAGCGTAACTTGCGCCCCTTAAGCGAATCATGGTGTATATCGCTATCGAACAGGAGGGTGCTTAGTTCATAAGCCCCTTGCCCGGTTAAACCATTGATATGCATTATAATAGCAGATGGGTTTACAGAATGCACGCGGGCTGCAAACACCTCCCTTTCGGCTTGCGAAACAATATCACCTTTCGTAATCACCACAATGTCGGCCATGCGCAACATGGGTCCGATTTTTTTTGGTGTATTGATGCCGCTCAGGTTATCAATAACACAAATGGCCTTGATTTCCTTGATATAGGGCGAACAGCGGTTGCAAAGCCCGGCACTCTCCGAAACGAGCAAATCGAAGCCCTCCTTGAGGCCCCAATCGAGCACTGCTTCAATATTGCTGACAAAATAATGATCGGGGCAGAGCGATCCCGAAAGTCCTTTCTTTACCGGAATACCGGCTTTTTCATAAGCCAGGTCATCGTCGGTGTGCAGGCAGTCGAATTTAACTGCCCCTATTTTTACACCTCTTTGCATCAAGGATTCAGCAGCTTTTATGATAACGGCTGTTTTTCCGGATGATGGCGGGCCTGAAATGGTGATAAGGTTCATGGATAATTGGTTTAAAAAATTAATTCAGCATGTGGAAACGACCTCAGGCTGACTTATAAGTACCGTTAAAAATGGCATTGAGTTCAGTAAAGCGCTGGTTCAGATTGTGTTTTTCAATATAGTCCCATCCCAGCCACAAATATTTATTTTCAGCCGGAATGCGATTGTCAATTTTCGGATGTAAGCTGGGGAAGAGCCCCTGATGTGCCAGAATTTCGGCCACATCTTGTCCGGCCAAAAAATCGGCCAGGCTTTGGGTGTGCGGATTGTTGTTGAGCCTGCTGATCATAAAAACAGGACTGATGATGGCGCCGTCCTCGGGCCATACCGCCTGCATCACCCCGCCGGCCTTGGCCATTTTGGTAAAAAAGTTGGGCATGATGGTAATGGCCGGTTTCTCGGTTTTACTGCGGTCCGATTTAACCATTTGTGCCGGGTGCAGGCTCTGCTGCATATTCCTGCCAAGGGCTGCCACTGATTCTTCGCCGTAAACTTCGTCCATGGTCAGCAATATGGCATTGAACAAGTCAAAGTCAGAAACCGGAAGGCTCACGCTGCGCTCATAGATGGGATTAGTCAAATCCTTCCAGGAAAGCGGCATGGGCCTGTCGCCCAATTCGACTGTATTCACCAAAAAAACAGCAGGAACAACGGCGATGATGCCATATCTGTTCTTGGGGTCTTTCAGTTGGATGTAATCATTTTGAAAATCTGCGTTCATCGAATCCCAGCGAATGGGATCACCAAAATCGCCTTGGGCAATAAAACGACCGAAATACTTTTCCTCGAAAAACATATCAAAACCGGCCGAAAGGTAAATATCGTCCAGCTCATCAGCCGATTTTGCAGCGGCTACTTCATCAATAATCCAGTCGAGCCCCATCGAAGCTGCCTTGAGGCTTGCTGCCACGCTTACTCCTTTGTCAGCATAATTGGCCAGCAATTCATCCAGCTTTTCCTGCAAGGGCAGGCGAACTGGACAAGGCAACAGGCCTTTCACACGCACATCTTCACGCGCTGCAGCATCTCCTTTGTGTTCGCCTTCAATGGCAGTCTGCAACAACAAGCTAAAAGCTTCATAATCCAACTGCTGCAAACTGAGCGCCATATCCAGCTGCAATTGCTTGCCAAATGTGGCCCTTTTGTCTGCATCAGCCAACTGGGCAAAACCATTGGCAGTAAACACCTTGAGTGTTTCAGGGTACTTTTCGGTGATATCAAACAGGCTGTCCGTTGCTTCAAAGTATTTCATTGGATGAATTTTGATGCAAAAATACAAGGTATTTTGGTATTTATTTACCTGTTATATTGTATATTTTGAATTCTAAATATATCTACTTGATATTATATTCATTAGAATGATAATTTAGAATGAATATAGCAGAAAAATCATAGAATTTGATGCATTTCAGCCGCCAGAAAGCTTGGCTTTATAGCCCTTTTGAATAAGCCAGGCCAAAAGTTTTTCCCTGAAATCGCCTTGAATAAGAATCTCACCATCCTTGGCGCTGCCCCCAACCCCACAAAGTACTTTAAGTTGCTTACCCAAATCGGCCAAGTCGTCTTTATGGCCCACAAAGCCGGTAATAAGGGTCACCTTTTTGCCACCTCTTTGTTTCTTGTCAAGCATCAGGCGCAATTGCTGCTGCTGGGGTGGCAGGGTAACCATATCCTCCTGCTGTCCATCGTCGTATGCAAAGTCGGGATTGGTTGAATAAACAATATCACTCAAACGTTTTTTTTTCATATCTTAAGGTATTATAATATTCAAGCTCAATGGATTAACTTTCGCTTCAAGGTTTTTTGCCAATTTCATGGGTTCGCCATCAATATTAACCGTCCGGTTTTTATCACGGAAAACCTTTACTTCTTTGGCTTTATAGATATTTACATACTTGGAATGATGGATCATCTTCAGGAATAGTAAATTAATAATCAATGGCATTTCGAATATTGTCGGTTTCTCCACGATACAAACATCCATCATGCCGTCATTCAACTTGGCATTGGGGGCTATGGTGGTATTGTAGCCAAACTGGTTGGAATTGGCCAGGGTGATAAACAGGGCTTCTTTATGAATCTTCTCCCTATTATCAATTACAACGCTGTAATGCTTTGGTTTATAATGTTGGTACCGTCCGGCAACAATACGAAAATAAGTCAGGAATCCCCGATGGGGCTCTTTGGCAAAAATCTTAGCCACCAAAGCATCAAAGCCAACGCCTGCAAGGCTTACAAATGGTCTGCCATTGATAATTCCCGTATCTATCTTCGACACATGGCAGCTGTTGATCAGCTTAAGCGCCCCTTCGGCATGCAACGGAATATTCAGGTGTCGCGCCAGCCCATTGCCCGAGCCGCCGGGCACCAGGCCCAGTATTACATCGGTGCCTATCAGGCCGCCTGCCACTTCATTGATAGTTCCATCGCCACCTACAGCAACAACTATATCAACAGCTTGTTTAACAGCCTTTTCGCTAAGCTTGATGGCATGCCCTGCTTTCTTGGTATAAATTATCTGATAATCAAATTTTGATTTGTCGAGTATTTTTTCAACCAAATGCGGGAAACTGTCCTTACTGCCAATGCCAGATACAGGATTTACAATAAAAAGTATATTTTTCTTTCCGTTTTGCATACCGACTATTCCCTGCCATCCAACTGATTATGAATCAAGCGGTGGTTGTATTGCTGGATGATCGCTTTTATAAAATCTTCCATTTGGCTCCTTACAGCCTCTTCCTTGCGCAGTGAATTCACTTCCATAAAGGGGTCTTCCTTCAGGTTGAACAAAGCCTGCGCTTGATTCCCGCTAAAATGCAGCACATAATCATCCATTAGCAATTGGTAAACATTGTTGTAGTAATTGACGGCAAAATGCTTGGTCTCTTTATCAAACAAATTTTCACCAAAGCTGACAAAAGATTCGTTGTGGTGCAACAAAGCCAGCAAACTGGGCATGATATCGGTTTGCTGGGCAGGCAAGTTCGACTTTCCTTTCATTTGGCCATCAGGCATATAGAATGCAAGCGGAATGGCATAATTGCCCATGGGGGAACGGTAAAGTGGGTTTTCGTTGCTTTCGGAAGTGTGGTCAGCCGTAATAACAAAAATAGTCTTGCCAAACCAGGGCATTTGCCGGATGCTGCAGAAAAACTGCTGCAAGGCATAATCCGTATAGGCAATACTTTGTTCCAGCTTGCCTTCGGCATGAACAAAGACATCCTCCATCGATTCGGGAATAGAATAGGGATGATGAGACGAAAGGGTCACCAGACTTGTAACAAAGGGCTGTGGAAAAGTATTCAGTTTCCGGGCAGTATATTGCAAAAATGGCCCATCGTAAACGCCCCATTTGCCATCAAAATCTTTATCCAATCCATATTCATTTCTACCATAATAATGCTCAAAGCCAGCTGTATAGGCAAAAGCATCAAAGTTCATGGTGCCATTGTTGCCCCCATGAAAAAAGGAGGTATGGTAACCTTGCCCGCTTAAAATGGCGCCCAATCCTTTGATGCGGTTTGTAATATAGGGGGAAGTAGGGAAATCAACAGGCATTAAACTGGGAATAGAAGCCACAATGGCAGGCAGGGCTTCAATAGAGCGCTTTCCATTGGCCCATGCCTCAAAGGTGTAACTCTGGTTTAACAAGGAATCTAAAAAAGGCGTAATACTGACTTCTTTCGCCGAATTATAGTATCCAATATGCTCGCGCCCGAAACTTTCCAACACCAAAATGACAACATTGTAATCCTTAAATAGCAAGCTATCAGATGGGTGGTTCACTGTCAGGTGTTGCTTTTTGGGGTTGTAAAGGGCTTCCAGTTCTTCACGTGCAAAAAACTCCTGCTCCTTCAATGTTTTCTGGCCAAATGTTTTGATCATGCTGAAGGGCGAATTGAGTACAAGGGGGATGTACTGCGGCGACGTGCGCATTCCCGCCGTTACAAGACTGATAGGCCTGCCCTGAAAACCACCCCTTATGAATACCAGGCTAAGGCCCATCCATACCACAAAGACAATGGTTTGCATCATAAACCAATAGAACTTACGAACGGGCCAGGGGCTGCCCGGCACAAAATAGGTGTTGATTTTAACTAAAATCCAAACCAACACAATCAATATCAAAAACATATACCCGAAGTCGATTAAGAATTGTCCGACAAGTGGCAAAATGTTTTCATCTGCGTTCCCAAAAAACTGGAAAATCTCGTAAGTGGTCCTTTTGGAAATATAGCGGAAATATATTATATCTATTTGATTTACAGCCAGAGCCAGCGTATTGGCAACAATAAAAAGAATATTCGTAAGACGTTGGTACCAGTTGTCATAACGGATAGGTATTGGCAAGGATAACAAAATGATAACCGGGAGGTTAAGCATAAAAATAGCTGAGAGGTCAAACCGAAGGCCCAAAATCATCAAATGCATCAGTTTGAAAAAACCGAGATGCCCGAATTCGGAAAGGTTAAACACATAGAAAAGCCATCGGCTCAGACTCATCAGAACCAGTACGGTCAGTAATTTTACCAAAAGCAGCAATGGCATACTGAGGCGTCGTGTAACAGGAAAATGGAATCGCATTAGAAAATATTAACGTAAACAGTTCGAACAACTTCATGGGCTTTATTTCCGGCTTCGTCACTTACATTGAACCGCACCCCGTAATTACCCACTTTTTCGGTATCCACATTGCTGCTTACCTCTATTCGGAAGCTGATATCAACGGTATCGCGGTCGGCTGTAATATCATAAGCTTTTGCCCCTTCGTCGGCATAAGGCTCGCCTAATGGCGACCAGACAGGATTGGGCCCGTTCAGTACTATGAATGGTTTAAAAGGGTCGGCTGGCTCATCCTCTTTGGCACAGGAGCTTAAAATAATTGCGAACAGGGAAAGCAGGAACAAAAAAGAAAAGGTTTTTTTCATCTTTCTAAAATTTTTATTTTACTATGAATGAAGATATTAATAACTCCTCTCACCCATTACACCGCTTATCTCCAGTTTGCCTTTGCACTATATAGGCAGCTACCCGTAAACTTCATGAATCATTCCTTTATTATCGAATGATTAAAAAAGTAAATATCCATACTATGCATTAGATAGCTCTATTCAGGCGGCAAAAATACAGCATTTAACATTAAAAAGAAAGTAGCAATCTGCTATTCAAATACCTAATGTTTGGTATTGAACCACCTGTGCGGAGGAACTAATTTCGCTTGGTGAAAATTAGAAATTTTATTAAAACCTAAACCATGAAAAAGTTACTGCCAATTCTTGCTTTACTCATAGCGGTACTTACTGTTGAAGCTACAAACGACGACCTGAAAAGCATGTCGCTGATACACGGCTCGGTGCAGAGCGAAGGACAAAACCTGCCTTATGTAACCGTTTTTATAAAAGGCACCAATATCGGGACTACCACCGATATAAAAGGACATTATGTATTAAACCTCCAAGCCGGAAACCACATCATCAGGATACAAGGTGTTGGATATAAAGCTGTGGAACAGGCTGTTGAAATTTTAGAAAAAGCAACACTCGAACTGAATGTGGAGCTTGACCAGGACATCGTGATGATGGACCAGGTAACGGTTACAGGCAGCCGTATCGGGGTTTTACGCTATTTGCCCGGTTCGGCCACAGTGCTCACTGCCAAGGAGATTGACCAGGGCATGTTTGTAAGCAACAATGAAGCTTTCCGTTTGATTTCGGGCATACACACCGTGGAAGAAGAAGGAGCAGGCTTGCGTGCAAATATTGGTATCCGAGGCCTTGACCCCGACAAAAGCCGCAATGTATTGATGCTTGAAGACGGAATCCCTGTGGCTTTGGCACCCTATGGCGAACCCGAGATGTATTACACACCTGCCATGGACCGCATGACGGGCATTGAAGTGCTCAAAGGAAACGGGCAGGTGCTCTATGGCCCACAAACCATTGGGGGCGTAATCAATTACATCACAGCTGACCCACCAGCCGAAAGCGCGGGGCTTGTTTCGTTGAAAGGTGGAAACGGCGGCTATTTCAATGGGATGATAAGGCATGGGAACACCTTTGGCAATGCCGGATACACTTTTACTTATCTGCGGAAGCAAGCCGACAATATGGGGCCCACACAATTTCGCCTGGACGACCTGAGTGGCAAATTTCGCTTTCAAACTGGTATCCGGTCAACAATCAACATCAAATGGAGTGTTTACAACGAAAATTCGAACGCTACCTATGTTGGCTTAACCCAGGCCATGTATGATATGGGCGGTATGGACGAATTGCGCATAGCTCCAAAAGACAATCTGGAAGTAAGGCGTTATGCCTTGTCAGCTGCTCACGATTATCATTTTAATGAAAATGTAGTTTTGAAAACAAATGTGTTCGGATACACAACCACCCGCAACTGGCTTCGCCAGGATTTCACCTACAACCCCAATGCATCGGGTTTGACAGGCGTTTGGTTTGGTGATGAGGACAAACCTGAAGGGGCCATTTATATGCGTAATACCACTGGCAACCGCAACAGGCAGTTTGAAGTGTTCGGTGCAGAATCGCGCTTGCGGGCAAAATATACTATTTCCAATATCACCAACCAGCTGGATGCCGGTGCCCGATTCCTCTACGAACGCGCTTACGAACAAAGGGTGAATGGCACCACTGCCGATGCTTTGTCGGGCAGCTTGCGCGATGACGAAATCAGGACAGGCCAAGCCATAAGCGCCTACGCACAAAACAAAACCATGCTGAGCCCGGGGCTCACGCTAACAGGAGGCCTGCGCCTGGAGTCGCTTGATTACGAACGTGAAATTCTGCGCACCTCCAACAAAGACACAACTATTGTGGCCAACACCCAGCTCACCAAATTGATACCCGGTGCGGGAATCAATCTGGAACTTGCTGAAGGTGCGGGGCTTTATGCGGGCATCCATCACGGATTTGCCCCACCACGAATTAAGGATGCCATCAGCAGCAAGGGCGAAGATGTGATGCTTGATGCCGAAAAAAGCTGGAATTATGAGTTTGGAGCGAGGCTATCAAAAGGCGAATTTGTTGAGGCCGAAATCACCCTGTTTTATATGGACTTCTCCAACCAGGTAATCCCTGTTTCGGAATCGTCGGGTGGCATGGGTTCAGGATTGGTGAATGGAGGCGAAACCCAGCACCGCGGCATCGAAGCCACTGGGACATCAACTTGCAGCTGGTTGGCCCAGGGCAACAGCCTGCATTTAAAATCCAAATGCCACCTGGGTGGAATCGTTTTTCAGCAGCGACCGCTTTGTGGTCGAAAAAAGGATGTGAATGGCGAGCAGGTATTGGTCAATATCAACAGCAACAGTACACCTTACGCGCCCGGATTTATTGCTCCAACAGCACATTGTACTATGAATCGGCCTTTGGTTTAGGCGCCATGCTGTCAGCCCATTACACCAGCAGCCAATTCACTGACCAGCTGAATACCAAAAGCACGGACAACTTTATTGAATTGGACCAAAACGACCTCAATTACAGCTATGTGCAGGCCGCTGCCAATGGCGCATCGGAATACCGTCACATTTTGTGCTAAATGCAGGCATGTGGTACGGTTTTAAAAATTCAGGCTTTGAGGTGAATGCCTCCGTAAAAAACCTGTTGAACAGCGCTATATCGTATCGTCGCAAGGCCGCAGGGCATACGGGTGGGATTGCCGCGCTTTGTTACGGCAGGTGTGAGTTATCGTTTTAGCAACTGATAAGCGCTTTGGTGCAGCTTTTTGTGACATAGCTGTAACAAGAGGCCAAAAGAGCGCAATGTTTCATAAGAAAACATCTTTTACGACTTAAAACACAAAGCATAAGAACTTAATCGGTGGACTTCGGCCTTCATAAATCTTGTCCACCGATTTCGCCACCGATGATTTTGCCTTTTAGTGCTTCTAAAGACTGCCTAAAATGCAAAAAACCACCAAAAAAGCCTGTTTTTCGGTGGTTTTCTGTAAAATGTTACATCAAGTGCGGAGAGAGGGGGATTCGAACCCCCGGTCCGCCGTAAAGCGGACAACGGTTTTCGAGACCGCCGCATTCAACCGCTCTGCCATCTCTCCAGTATCATATTCCCCTTCCGTAAAAGGGCGTGCAAAATAGTGAATTTCCGAATAGGGATTCAAATAAAACAGCTTTTTAATTTGAGGAATACTGTAAGTAAGGGCCAAGGTTGTTCAGGGCTTGAAAACCGCCAAATTCAATGACACCCGGCATGCAGAAGCGCAGCACCCTGCTTGACGCTGGCGGAATTAGTCCCGGGGAGGAATGAATCGGGACCTATCCGCCAGCAACACTCTATCTAACAAATAGCTCTTCTCGTCAAGCAACGGATATATCCTCATGAGTCAATGAAAACGTCATTGCACCTGCATTCTCTCTGGCATGCGCTTCCTTGGTGGCCCCAGGAATGGCCACAACTGTCTCTCCATGAGCATGGATCCACCAGTTGAGCGCAATCTGTGAGGTGTAACATCGTATTTGACTGCCAGCTCCTGAACAGTTTTACTACAGGCTTTGCTTTTTCCATTCGGAGGCTTTGAAAGCTGCAGCGTATTTCCGCATACCAATATTTTTTAGCAATTCCGGATTATCGTGAAACTTCCCGGTAACCATTCCCTGAGCCAGCGGCGAATGGCGATGATGGTTATGCCCAATTCTTTAGCCGTTTCCAGTATACCGTTAGTTCGATCTTACGATCGAGCAGGTTGTACCTTACCTGATTGAAACAAGTTGAATGCCATGTTTTCTGAAGAGCCTCCCAAGCGGATCTCAATTTTTTTGCAGCCGAAAAATTACTCACCCTATATACCAGTTTTCTTCTCCTCGACCAATTTCGCCATAGCTTCCATTTCAGCTTTCTCATTTGAATAACCCCAGGGCTGATGCACTTGGTAAAGGTCAATAGGATAAGGTGTTAAAGCTTCAATCCGCTGATCTATTGTTTTCAGGATATTTGATGCCGTTCTGAACATCGGCCACCATTTTGGTAGCTACAATGATTTCTCCGGCTTCTTGCCCAGATCACTCAATGATGCAGCCAAGGCCTTCTCAGAGGCTCCGTTTCCATATACCTCAGCCGTATCAAACCAATTGATGCCACCTTCCAAGAGATTTCCACCATGCGTTTGATGACATCATCTTCCATCACCGGCCAAATTTTCCGGCCATATTTTTCGTTTGCTAAACTGCCACAGCCTAAACCAACAGGCGTTATCATTAAGTCCGGATTGACCCATTGACCGTAGTTTTGGCGTATTTTTTCATATTAAAAATTTATTTTTGTGAAGATACTACCAATTAATGACTCAGAATTCGATCAAAAAGGAGTGAAAAAAAACCATATCATGGTTATCAACAAAAAGTAAGATTAGGTTCTTTTTCGCGCTAAAATGCTTACATAGAATTATTAACAGGTTTAACTGGGTTTTGTTCGTGGGTTTTACTCTTAGATAAAATTTATCATTTATGGTATAAAAAAAAGATTCAGGCTGCTGAATCCCTTGATATGCGAAGCCATGCACCTAACAAGCTCTGTTGAACCATATACTTCCTACCGTATACAACCTGAAAATTTTCGTATGTTTATCGCCTGAAAAGAAACAACAACTTCACAACGATTACATCATCCGTCGCACGGCCATCGATTTCAATATCCCGTTGATTATGAATGCACGCCTGGCAAGTGATTTTATCTTATGCCATTTCAAAATACTGGCTGGACGTGAAAATCAAAGCTGGTCCGGAATATTGAGGTTTCAGTTAATAACTTTTGGTTTAAAATACACTATTTCAGGTTATTCTCATTTTATTGCTTCATCACTGAGTAAGGCAAACGAAGGATTGTTACGATCATCCAGTTGTAAAATGGATAAACTTCTTCGAAACATTCCTTTCCCTAAAACGCTCGCGAAGAATGCTAACCCAGTTGTCAAGTTGCGCTGGCCAGTAGGTCAATCTGAACCCATGGCTGCGATAAGCCCTGAAAACCCACCACTGTTTCGGTGAAAACAACGGGATTGTAATCGTTGAAAAGGAAATCATGAACCTTAATTGATTGCGGTGGTTGTCGTTACATCATTTCCAGATTTCCTTCCCCAATCAGTTGCACAATATCTGACGCTTGCTCATGCGTTCGTTTAGCAGGTTGGCCATTTCGTCGGCTTTGCTGCTGAATTCGGCTATGGCTTTGGCAGATGGTTGTTTCAATTCAGCTGCTGTTTTTGATTAATTCTTCTTTTTCTCATGATTTCTTGTATTTTGTTATATTATGAATTCTGGTTTGCAGTTTCGTCGTCCCTGAAAGGCAAGGGTAAAATGAAAGCTTGTTCCTTTTCCCACCTCGCTTTCAACCCACAAGCGGCCCGATGCCGTAATGATACGTTTTAACGATACTCAATCCCAGTCGATTGCTTTTTTTCGCCGGCGAGTGCCTCTTACACTGATGTTTGAAAACGCGGTAAAAAATACCTTATCGAGTTCATTTTTTGGGATGCCCTGGCCCTGAAGTCCTGTACACAAACCATCACACATTTTCCTGTGCTGAAAGCATTTACATTGACAGTTGTATTCCGGTGGGAGTATTTAATCGCATTGGACAACGGGTTATTGAGCACTTGTTCAATTTTCATGGCATCTAAATAAACATCTTATCTTTTGAGGTATATTCAGAACAAGCCTGATATCCTTTTTCGCAGCCTAAGGCTGTTCAATTCAAGGTTTTTCATAATAACTTTTCAATATCTGTCAATTGCAAATTCAGCTCAAGTTTCCTGATTCAATTTTGACCATCCAGCGCTCATTCAACAAATTGAGCATAAAGCTGTTGCTTGATTGTTTCAATGATCTTTCTCAATTCCACCGATCCATTAAGATCTTCCGATTCAATGACAAAGTCACTCAAAGAATAAATGGATGCAATGGGGTTGCGCAAATCGTGGGCAGCCATCCCCAGAAACTCATTCTTCAGCTTGTTTAGCTGCTCGAGCTGCACATTTTTTTTCTTGAGCAACTCCCGTGTCATATTATTCAATTCATTATTCATGCCTAGCATCGAGACGCAAATCCTTAACTTCCCCGTGATCAAATTCACCAATCAGCGTAATTCCTTCTTTACTTTGAGAAAGAGAAATAGAAGGTTTCAGGCATATTGTGGCTGTGTTGATATTGAGCATGGAGCGACTCAGCGACCCATCCATCAAGGCTGCCATATCGAGGCCGGCATTGAAACCTGTGAAGAAATCATTGACATGACTCGAAAGGAGGTCCCTGCCAGCCATTTTAACGGCAAAAGCATTGGCATGGGTTATGACGCCCTCCTTGTCCAAAACAAGCAGTATGATGGATGCTTTTTGTTTCAGATAATCTATCAGGGTTTTATCAAAAGCTGTCATGGCTTTGTGTTTTGTGTGATGTATTGCTGTAGTGATGGCAAGCTGCCTATAAATGATATATTGTCGTATAGCTCAACGATATCCAAACCACCCCATCTGAAAGCCTGTCCGCCAAAGATTAGGGGTGTTTTAGGAAAAGCGGATCTGATTTTCTCTATAGCCGTTTTAAACAGGGGCATATTAAAGTAAATGCTTAATGAAATGCCTACAACATCAGGCCTTTGGCTGTCAATAAAACGAATCAATTCATCCGTTGGGGTATTGGCACCAATAAAATATCCGTCCCAGCCATTCATTTCGAAAATATCGGCAATCATTTTGGCACCAATCTGGTGATGCTCGTTAGCAATACAAGCAATTACTGCCTTCTTCCCCACCCGCTCTTTGGCAAACAAGTCAACCTGCAAACGAATCATCAAATGCTCGGTGATGGCTGTGGCCATATGTTCGGTAGCCACCGAAATCTTGTTCATTTCCCAATATTCGCCCACCTGGTAAAGCGATCGTTGAAACAGGTCTGTATAAATAACCTCCACAGCCAGCTGATTGCTTTTCAAATTATCCACCATACGCATACAGGCCATTTTATCGCCCTTGATCAAATGCTGGAAATAGGTTTCGAAAATTGTATCGGAAATTGACATATTACCTGGTTCTAAATTTTGCATGGAATAATCATTTCATTGGATATGCTTGGGGTTGATTCGCGCTGTTCATTGCCCCATTGCCTGTTACTTTCATTTGCTTATTATAAGCAGCCTCTGCGACAGAAAGTCGCAGCAAGGAGAATTGGACTTCAATGACTTGTAAATTGAGCCAAGGAATTTTTGCGATGAGCATATTTTGAACAAAAAAGTTGCACATAGTTTTGATCTTTATTTTATGAAACTATGAATGTTAGCGAACACTTTACTTTATTTGCTGGTATGAATACGTTTCTTTTGTATTCAATCTTTATGCCATCAAATGTACGAATTCTAAATGCAACAAGCAAGGAATATAAAGGCTTTCAAATAAAGTTGGGTTAAATTATGAATTAGGGCTTAAATAATGTGAACTAATCATGCTTTATAATATTCCATTTAATACCAGATAAAAAACCAATTAGTCTTTGCAACAATATGCCTCAGAAATACTTTAACTGGAATATTCAAAAAAAATATTATCTTTACGACCACAATCAAAAAACAGTATGATCGATGGCAGGATTAAACCACCTCAAACAATTGAGCGAGAGGCAAAAAGCTGATTTTGCTGTTAGGAAACAACGACGGCTGTTTACAAAACTTCCCTTATACCTGACTAAGGGAAACAAGCAAACGCCCGCTACCCATCCATCAACCGAATCCGAAAGGAAACCAAGCCATACGCTATTCAGAGGATCGAACTTTCGCACAGATATGAGGATGTTGCTTCCTTTTATTCTTGCATTGGGAATAACCATGTTGATTATTTTGACTATTATTAAATGGCTTAGTCATTAGCTATTACTGCTACTTTCAGGAAATAGTTAAAAACCTGCTCAGCTGCTCTGGCAAAACGACAAAATTTAGAGCCCAAACGCTCCAGTCTGTTCCATCAATAGAAAAATTCCATAATTTTATGCCTGCTGTTTCAGCACAGGAATGTAGTTTTATCATTCTCATATGAGATTTTTAAGGAATTCGTTTCTTTTGCTGGCAATGATTAACAAACCAAATTAAGACATTATGCTAAAAATCAAACTGCTATGCAGCCTTGCAATCATGCTGGCTGTTGTTGCACCTCACCCCTTGCTGTCGCAGGAAACCATTCAGGATCAGAACGAAGACAAACCAAGTTTCAGCCTTGGCACCGAACTCGTAAGCCGCTATGTGTGGCGCGGAATCGCGCTTGACCTGCACCCGCATATTCAGGGAAACATGAACCTGGAGCACAAAGGCCTGCGTTTTGATGTGTGGGCAACAAGCGGTATCAATTCATCTTTTTCTGAAATTGACCTCACCCTGGCCTACAACACCGGCTTTGTGACATTCGCCCTGATTGACTATTTCGTACTGGACGAGAACAGAATGGCCGATGTTGACTATTTCAGGCTAAAGCACAAGCCCGGTGGTGCCAGCAACCACGCACTGGAAGCAGCAGTCGTTATTGAGAATTTTTCCTCCTTGCCACTTAGTTTTTCGGCAGGAACATTTATACTGGGCGACGACCGCGATGATGCCAACGAGCAGCGGTATTCAACTTATCTCGAAATGGCCTATGCCCGCGATTGGAATCAGTATAACTTTCAGGTTTTTCT
>JAGYLH010000084.1 GCA_018400955.1 Bacteroidales bacterium | reverse complement strand
ATCAACAGCGAATCATTCAGCACAATGGCTTCGGCCTGTTGCCTGAACGAAAAGTTCGAATAGCTTACATTTAAACCATAATGTGGTTTGGGCGCAATCATGGCATTGATATTGGAAATAGCACGTTTGGTCGTCTCTGAACGGTTGCCCATCAGGTTGTTGCGGGTGGTTCCAAACATACCGCTAAATGAAAATCTGCCATTAAACAGGCTTCCGCTGGGCGATACGGTGATGTTTTCCTGATCGTTTACAATATTGTAAGACCCCAATGAATAATACTCGGGCTGGATGCGCTCGTAAGCTGTGGTAAAAAAGAAAGGCCCCAGCGGAAAGCTCAGGCTGCTTTTCCCGGCCCATTTAAAGGTGGTACTGGTGCGTGGGGTAAACAAAGGAATGCCCTCAGCCAGGGCTGCAGAAGACTGATCGGCTGTAAACAAGCTGCCGCCTCCTTCGATATTCAGGCTTGCGCGTTTGAAAAGTGTAAACTTTGAAGTAAGTCCCACCATAAGGTTTTCTTGTGGGGCAAATTTCCCTGTCAGACCTGATATGCTGCGCTGATAAATGCTATCTTGCCAGTTTTGAATGCTTTGGACATCATCGGCTGCCTTGAAGAGCATCAGATCCACAAAGTTGGATGGCCCGCCTGCTCCAATCTTTATGCCCCAGCCGTTTCGCCTGAACTGGGGGTTCATCAGCTCCTCTCCGGTAAGGGCGTCGATCAGTATAGGTTCACGCAATCTGCCTTGCATGGCTGCAAAGCGGAATTTTCCGGGTGTAAGCTCGATGCCTGTGCCAAAAAAAGTGTGTCCCGAAAGGGTATAACTGTTAAAATGCATGGTGCTGTGCCCCAGGTGCAATTTCACCCATTTGTAGCTGGGTGCCATCCCGAACTGGTAGAAGGGTTTGTCCACATTCAGCCCGAACTGGGTGTAGTTGAATGCAATCGGAATGTCGAAGGTTTCGTAAATACTGATGTTGAAATTCCCGAATACGGAGTAGTTTATCGGACTGCCATCAACAACTTGACCTCTTTTTGGCAGGGTTGACAAGGCTGTACCCACCGATCCGGTCCATTTGAAAGGTTCTGCCTTGATAACACTTTCCACGTCCTGTGCCTGCACTTGAACCAAAAAAGTGGCCAGGAGAATGAATATGCATATTTTATGTTTCATATTGTTAGGCTGTTCCCCCCGACATCACCGTATCGAGGACATTTTATTTATTGGAATGTAAGTTGGGTCATACAGCATTGGCTGTTTTTTTATAAAAGTTCTGGCTAACAGTATTCAAATGTTTTTTTTAAAGCTAAAACCTCACTTTCACCGGTGCAGCCCAATCCGATTCACGGCCATCATCGGCAACGGCTTTCAGATAATAGTCAAAGCCTTGTTTGAATGCTGATGGCCCTTGGTCGCGGAAGGAGCGCGTTTGCCCGCTGAAGCGGCCAGCCAATTCGGTTTCATCACTTTCGGGTTTTTTCCGGTAAAGCACAAAGCTGATATTGTTTTCCATGTCATAGCTCCACTCGAGTTGGATGGCTTTTTCTGCATTGAGCAACTCCACTTTGAAATTGCTGATGGCAGGGAGTTTTTCAACATAAGTGCTCACGATATTGCGCAAGTAAACGGTATCGGACACATTGCCTGCACTGTCGATGGCCATCAGTCCAAAACTGGCAGAAACAGTACCGTTCACTATAGCCATGTGGCTGTTTTCGCCCAGATTGAAATCCTTAAAAAGGCTCATTTGTCCCTCATCATCGGTGCGGATCAAACGGTGCACACGCACATCGGTGGCGGCACTGGGATACCAACTCAATTTTACATGCTCATCCTCCATGGTCCAGGGTGCCCAGCGGGGTGCTGATGGAGCTACTAAATCAGGCAATTGTAGGGTAAAAGGATTGGCCTTTAAGCCGATACATTGTAGTGAAAAATCGGTAGTAATCATCAGATATTGAATCGAGCGTGCCAACGATTTCAGGTAGTCAACCCGGTATCAGAAAGCCATTTTCAATTATTGGGCGTTGGGTAAGCTGGATACCAGTCTTTGTTGTTATCGTCACGCACAAAAACGCGGTATCCCTGCAGGTCAATTTCCATTGTTTTGAGACCAATAAATGCTCACAATACCTGTGAATCAACCTTGGCAGCAAGGCCTGGCAGTGTTCAGGGCGGGATGCTATCCACCCAAACTGCTGAGTACACCATGCTGGGGGTTTCGTTGTAGGCTGTGTCCACAGCATAAACGCGGTAATAATTGGTCAGCGATGGGAAAGTGGATTCTCATCCACAAAACTGCGTTGACGAACAGGCAACACCCCATCGTGCATGGCATTGTATGGGCCGCTTGCGGTAACACTTTCGTTTCACGACCCATCCGATGGCATCAGGTGAAATCATTGCGCGGTCTATATCCCATAGAATGGCAAAGAACATGCGTTGCTCTCAATGTTCACTTTTGCGGCGGCACAGGACCTTCCATAATCGTGCAACGCCAACAACTCCATCGCCGGGAGCTGAGATTTCAGCAAAAGGCGTTATACCCACCACACGGTAGTAATAGCGTTTGCCGATTTCGGCAGCGAATCACTATAAAGGTTGGCATCAGACTGATCATCGCCTAAGGCACCGTGGTGTAACGGGCAGTTCATTCAGGCGGGTAAAGTTTTTGTTGTTGGAAGAGCGTTCCACATAATAGGCTGTGAAAAAGTTGGCATTGAGGTATTTGTCCCACATCACATCGATGCGGCCATTTTTGCTTTCAGTAGTTGGCTGACTGAACGCTTTGCAGCGGTGTAGTCAATCCGTCGTATTGTATATACAGAAAAAGCTGTATTCGCCCCAAAGCCGGCACGGTTAAGTTCGGGAGGCGCAAGGGTATATATAGTCATTACCAGCAACAACCGATTTATCATAGAATGAAAGTCCCAATGCAAAGCTGCATCAGCCGACATATCAGCGGCAAACATGGCCACAGCATGGCGGTTGTCCTGCATCTCGGAGATAAGGCGCAGATCGGCAAAAGTACCTCCCGGCATTGTTTTGTGTAGCTTCACCGCCAAAAAAGACCTGTGCTGCCACAGCTACCAAAGGGTCGTTTATATTGGCCTGGCTTTCCCATTCATTTTGTTTCAAGGCGGTGAAAGTTCCCAACGAGTTAAAGTTCAACTTTTCAGGTTCGAATGGCCAAATGGAGTCGTTCCAGTCAGCACGTTCGAGTATATAGCCATTGTTGATGCCACCTGCCACACGGCAAAGCTTTGTGGTGCCCACCGCATCACACCTTCATCGCTGTTTGCCAACTATCGCTACATGTTCCGAAACCTGCTTTAGGATCAGAAGGGTGTTGGCCAAAAGCGGCAAGCACCGGAAGCATGGCGAGTATTAAGATTGCTTTTTCATTTTGAAATTGTATTATCTTGATATTATATGTTTTAGAAAAGGATGACTGGTTTTTCACGATTCCAGTTGTAGTCGAATCGCTTATTGGTCCACTCGTTGCCCCATTGCATCGTATAGGTAGTTTTGTTGGGTGGAAAAGCAAGGGGCGTGTGTTTTGTTGTATCCAATATGATCTGTGCCTGTTGATGGGTGAGTTATTGGTCCACATTTTGCTTACGGCATGGTTGTAGTCGAGGATAGCAAGCCAGTCGGACAGGTTCACGAGGGGGTAAACTGGTATTTTATTCTGAATATTTTGGTTCACCTGTGACCCCATGCCTCCACCCTGATTTTGGTTTATGGAATAATAATCTCAACTGTGCATATTGTTCATATTCATATTTTGCTGTTGCTGTGTAGCACCCATGGCATCGGCTATTTCCCTTTGCGGGCTAAGTGCCCCCGTGAGGCTTCCAAATGGTCCGGTTTGCCGGCATCTTTTTTACATCACCGATGCCTGAAATATACCGCATCGAATAACCCATATGGCTTCGCACCTGCCGTTTTTCAGTCCGAAGGCCCGACATCGTTGCAATATTCCTGTTTACAAAATATTCTTTAAGCAAATGGGAATTGTAATCGCGGTAGGTTGAAAATGAACCTGCGCGGCAGCAGATTTGATTAAACCAGCTGATGAACTCATCAAGCTTCTCATAAAATGGATTAAAGAAAGGTGCTTTTCCAACATCAGGCTTCTGAAATTCGGACCAAAGGCCTTACCGATAGCTATCACCCATATAGTTTACTGTGGTTAACCTATACACAAATCATACATGTCAAAGCTTCACTTCCCTTGAGCAGCGCCACCGGCAGTTCTCATATTTGTGCAACTGAATGCCACCGCCCCCGGGCTTGGTTTTGATCTCGTATTCATGTTCGCCCTCGCCCCATAAGTTGGCCGTTTTGATGCGCAGGCGCGGGATATAATGCGAAGTTGTAATGGTGGTATAGGTACTTTGGTCAATCGTGTAAGTCGCCAGTTTTTCCGACAGGCTGTTGTATTTGCTGGTCCTGAAGAACCAAGCCGTTTTCATTAAGCGATGATCGAAGGTTTTAGGCGCATTGTCGGCCAAAAGAAAACGACTTACTTTATGTGCACCTTGCAAAATCTCCACCTGTTTTGAGCCGGTTTGCCATGTATTGCCCAGGTTGAGCTGACCACCCTGCATATTGACATTGGACTTGGGCTTATACTCCAGGCGGGCAATCACACGCGTACGATAGATGGTTTCCTTCTTTAATTGATCATTTGGAACAATAAAGCGTATTTCCCCATTGACGCAATTACAGGGCACTTCAATGGTTTTGCCCGAACCTGTTTCAAAGAATTGAACCAGATATTCAGTTTTTGACTGATCAAATACATTGGGGTCGCCAATTTCTTCCTTGTCAAACAGGTAGCACCAGTTCTTATTGCCGATTGTTTTTACAAACCCCTGAAAACCATCTTCCTTAAGGAAGTAACGCTGGCGAACAACCGGATTGGTAGCCAGCAATTGATTGGCTGGTATATAATCTGGTCGTTTTTTGGTTTGAAAGGTTTTATCGTATTTTTCGGTGGCAAGTAATGGGTTTGGACCTGGTTTAGCCTCATAACCCCTTACTTCCAGATGAAGCTTCAGGCTGCTCAGTTCAGGCAGGAATTCATTGTTATTGACAAGCCACTTGGCTGAATATCCATCCTTGCTGTAGATCGGATTCTCGCCTAAGGGGATGGTAGTCCCGCCTTTTTTCAGGCTGATGTTTTGGATGGCATAATAGAAATAGCGGGGTGCTTCGTCAGGCTCTTCCTCGTTGAACACTTCGAAGGTTTCTTTGGGATAATTGAAAGCGATACGCACATCATCATACACCTCAACCTCATCACCTTGATCTGGGAATACTTCAGAAACAATGGGCAGATCGCCAAAGGGATTGAAGTCGTCGCCGCATTTCATCTGCTCGCCTGCTTCAAATTTCACGTGCTTGTTCACTTTGACCAATCCGTTCAGGATGGAAGCATTCATGTGCACCTGACCTTTTACATAGTTGGGATTGGTAAATTGCGCTTCAACCACTGCCGAGCAGCTAATTTTCACGATAGGCCATTCCCCTTCGTAGAACCAGGTGTCGAGGTATAAGCCGGCATCAATACCGAGGTAGGCATAAGCCTGTCCTTTGGCAAACCAACCGTTGATACCAATACTTTCGCAGCCGGGAACAGCCTGATAACTTTTGAGCACCACATCAAAGCCGGCAAAGAATTCGATGTTGGCATAAAAGATCAGCGCCTGAAACTTGAGCTGCTGGTGGAAGCCGGCACCAAAGGCAAATCCCGGTGTTTGTGCATTGTAGTCAGGTGCAGGGCTGCGTTCGTCTTGCATCATCCCTCCTCCCTGGGTTTGCATATTGGACATTATTTTTCCGGGCAAAGGTGGCAGTTCGGGCATATTGGAGCCCATCATAAAGTAAAGGTTGAAGTTGAACTGCGCTATTTTGAGGTCAACATTCAGTTTGTTGCGTTTTGGGTCATTCCAGGGTTCGTAGTTTTGTGGATTGGGTGCTTCCCAACTGCCAATATAGATGAACCATTCATTGGGCGAAGCATGCATATTGACTGAAGCTGTGCCATTGACAAAGCTGGCCACATTTACATCCAGGTCAATACCCAGGTCAAAAGTGCTTGTCACAAAGTTGATGGTAATGGCAAACTCGCCACTAATAGAGGCGGCTTCGCGGTTACCAAGTGGTTGCATGGCATAACCGCCTCCGTTAAGTCCCATTTTTTCGAGGCCGTTACTTCCTGTAAAGGTCATCCAGAAGGTGAGGTCGCCATTGAAAGCCGAAGCGGAGGCTTCGCCACCGGTAAGCCCAAAACCCAAACTGCATCCGGGTGCCCCTTTCTTGGGTGTGTAAATCAGGCCTGAAGGACTATATCCCGGACTGAATTGCTGCGGTGGTACTACATTTTCATAGCCATCAATGGTTGTTACTTCGCGGCTGGTGCGATCCATGATTGTAATAGAAACCGCCGCCCAATCCATAAAGTGACATGGTGGCTGTGATGGGCAATCCAACCCCGATTTGGCCAGGGCCTCGAAATAGAAGTAATCATAATTGTTCACATTGCCCACCTGCAGCGCTACAGCTGCTTCACGCCAATACCTTTAATTGTGGCTGTGATAGAGCCACTGAAACCATCTCCATATACTTCATCGTTTTGTAAATGCAGATGCCTCCTTCAAGTTCAGCTACCGCTACGTCGATATCCAGGAAAATACAGTCCAGTTGTGTGCGGTCGTAGGCATAGCGTTTTTTCTGCTGGTCGTATTTGGCGAATATGGTGAAGTCGGTGGAGCCGCTGATGCCATTGGCGTTGTCTTTGCTTAGGGTAAACTCAAGACCTAATTTGAACCCAACTTCAGGATTGTAGTTTTGGAAGCTGGGATTGCCTTTCAGTTTGATTGGGAAACCTGAAAGTTTACCTTGCGCATTGGGGTTGCTAACTTCCATGGCTTGTAAGCTCAGCTGGGGGACATCATTATCGTTGTTGAAAATATCCAATCCTTGAAAATTAACAGAAGGGATTGAGAAACTGGCCACACTGTTCTGGTCGTCGCCCGGTTTCTTTTCACCATCCTTTTCCCAGCCAATGGTCAACGAACCGTGCAAAGAAGCTGTTGGTTTTACTTTGTTGTTTTCAACTGTTGCACCAAAGCTTGAGTTTTCAGCCAAAACCGCCTGAGCAAAAAGCATATCGATATCAAGGTTATCCTGTAAGGTGATTCCAAATGCAACAGACATTTCTTCCTGTCCGTTGCCGGGCTCATAGGAGGCATCATAACCCAGGCCTACTTCGGTGACGGGGAGGTTCACCTTGCCGTTGAGTCCGCCTCCTTGCAGCATACTTTTACGGATATCGAGGCTGAGCTGATCGATGCTGAACCCCCAGCCGCCAAGGCTTCCATCTTCAAGGTTTTGAATGATGTTGTTGATGTCGAGCATGGCCCAAAGTCCTTCGCCATCGACGACAATATTGGAGATATCAACAGATATCTTTTCGTTGTTGGCCCTTTTCAGGTAGTTGGGCAGGGTCAGGGTTGGATCGTTTACCATCACGCCTGTCCAATTGTTTTTTATGGGGTCGTTGGCCATGGGGTGATTTGAAGGAAAGGTTAATGCATTGGGGTTTTTTGTTCTGGAGAAATCCAGTACAGCACCTGAAAAACCAAGCACAAAGCCATTGGCCTGGGGCGTGGTAAAAGCCGGGTGCGAGCTCATGGCTTCCATGAGCCAATCGCCTACTTTTTCAATGGTGCTGCTGAACTGCAAGCTGAATTGGGCCGGTGCAGGCACCATTTCGCCCTGTGCGTTCATCGGCAACACCTTATCCCGCGAGAAGGACAGGCTGCCTTTCAAATGAACTTCCTGCACGCCTTTACAATCGAATTTCACATAGCTGCCATTGTTGCCACCATCGAGGGTGAATTCTAAATTGTTGCCGATGTTTTTAACAAGGTTGTTGCTGAGGCTTAATTTGCCATCGGCCTCAGAAATACCAAAGCCGTTTGGGCGAATGCAAACGCCCCGCATGCCCAGGCTGAACTGCTGGTTGCTTCCATCGAGGGGAATTTCAGCTGCAAAAGCAATATTGGCATAGGCGGCAGTGGGGGTAAAAACAATGCCCAAAATGGTGAGCTCACTTGGTCCTAAATCGAGGGTAAAAGGCAGTGTGTTGGCAGGTCCGTCCAGATTGAAAAGACTTACCTGCTTGTTATGTTGCTGAATGTGCTGATTAATTTGCTGCCAGTTGAGGTTGTTGTCGCTATAGACACCTTCAATATTTTTCAAAAAATCGTCGGGGATCAGGTTTTGCGAGGCTGATTTCACCCATACCTGCGAAACACCACAGGCCTGATTGTTATTGTTTACTGTGAGGTTTTGGAAGCCCACTTCCACTTTGGTGTTCATATAGGGAATTTCGATGCTGCCACTTCCGTTACCTCCCTGGATGTTTTCAACAAACAGCTTAAATTTTCCAACAAGCACGGTACTTCCCGCTATTGGTGGCTGTGCACCCTCACAAGCAGGGGCAGCTTCCTGACACGCACCTGCACTCATGCAATCGGCCACATCATCAGGATCAACGGGGATTACAGGCGGGTCTTCTCCAAAATCAAAATCCGGATCATCGATAACTACTGGTTCGTCGCCCGGCAAATCCGGCAGAACCACTAATTCCTCATCCTCCTGAATCTTAAAAAGAACAGCCTGGCTGTGACCGTTGTTTTTGTAGGAGAGGTTTCCCTGGGGGTCGTAAGCCGTTACCTGCATGGCGTAAGTGTTTCCGGGAAAAAGCATGGGTTTTCCCATATCGTAGATAAACATGCTGGTTTGGATGTTCTCCTGCTCAAAATAAGGAACCACAAAAGGATTGTTGAACGCATCATTGGGGTTGAAAATATTCATGGCCGTAACATCCACAAGCTTTAGTTTGTACCTTGTTTGTCCGCTGATGCCGCTGGGTGTCCATTGAAAACTGAATAGTTGTGGGCTAAGAGCTTGCAGCTCAGCCTGATTTTGCGGACTCAGTATGATGGGCGGGTCGTAGGCTGTAATCAGGATATTGGTACAACCGCTACCTCCCGAAAGCAGGCTGTTGTTGTTATAGTTGAGCGCTTTTAAGCAAAAGGTATAAACACCCTCAGGTAAGACTCCGGCGTTTTCGAACACATTGAAAGAGATGCCTTGCAAGATCACATCGCTTTGCTTGATATTGCTATTGTAGCTGCTCAGCTGGTTGAAAGTAAACATCCGGGTTTCACCTGGCGCCATCACTATGGGAGCTGAGGGCTGGTAGTCGTCTTTTACGCGCACGAGTACCCCGTTATTGCCTTCGACAGCAGGGATGAGTTTAAATTGCTGGGTGCTGGCACTGAGGTTTGTAATATTGATGATGACATTGTTTCCCTCATCAATATAATCGGCAATATTGGTAGAATAGGGTGGTTGCACCATCACATTAATATTCAGTTGCTGGGCCGCAAGCTGGCTAAGCAGGCCAATGCCTAGCAATAACAATAATAATCTGCGTTTCATAAGTTTGCGTTTTTAGAAGTTTTCTTCAGTTCGATATCAACGGTTTTCAGTATAAGTCGGACATCATTGATGCTGTAAGGTTTTTGCAATTGCATTACACCTTGTATTTCAAATTCATTGATTAATTGGCTGGCATCGCCACCTGTTACGACCAGAAAATAGCATTTGGTATAAGCCAGCATCCTGATCATGTCGATGCCGTTTATGTGGGGCATTTCCAAATCCAGCACCACCAAATCGGGTTGCATCGCCAGGATAGATGGTATAGCTTCGAGTGGGTTTTGGAACTTACCTGCTATTTCGATTTCAGGATCAACGGTTTGTATCACCTTTTCGAGCAGGTCGAGGCTGTTCCATTCGTCGTCTATAAGGATAATGCGCATGTGTATTGTTTAAAAACAGCCGCAAGATGGATTTAATTAATTGGGTACGCTTATGCCGGTTTATGAATGGAGGGTTTGGGTTTGTGAAAGGAATATTGGAGCGTTTCACTTTTAATCACTGATGTTTCGAACAAGCTGTATTCAATCATGCTTCAAATTAACACGGTATATATTAAGAGCTTAGTATTGATGTAATTCGGATTTTTCGGTTGAGTTACTGTTTTTGCCCCCCAACCCCCCAGTAGGGGGCTTTGAGACGATGGTAGGTTTTACAATTCGAAAACTGTCAACTTTTTCAGGACGTGACGAAAAAATAGAAAATCGTGATTGTAAAAAGCCCTCGCCGGGGGTGGGGGGCTATAAACTGTGCATCGCACGCCAAAATCATTATGCATTAACCTTTTAATCAACGTGTTAAAGATATTATTATGAAATGGAATTATTTAAACAGTAGATGATCAATTGTTTAAAGAAAACACCCTTATACTTCTTCCCTCAGTACCAAAACCTTAGCTAATGTGCGAAACATCAGTTAATCAAACCTAAAAGGATATTAGGCATGCGCCAGATAAAACCTGAGTAAGCCAAGGTCAATTTAAGAACACACCCAAAAACCTTCACTAACTTTTTCCTTATTAAGTTTTAGGGTGTTTTTCTTAACTAAGCAGTTTTTTATTTAAGGTTCTTTAATTAGTGCTTGCTGAAAAACTCAAAATAGACAATTCCGGTAAATATTATCGGTGCGCTGCACCTAAGGGATAACGATACTCTCTTTTTTAAAGATTATCGCAGCTGTGGCTCATATTGAGGTGCGTAGCACCTTCATTTATTAGAAATCCATACAGATGAGTGTTGAGGTGCAGCGCACCGGTCATATCTGGTGCATGGATTTTTATTGTATTAGTACAAATACCTTGCAGAAACCTGTGATGAGAATTCTCCTAATTATCACAAAGCCAATTGGATAAAAGTTTTTCAGCAGACGCAAATTAGTGCTTGTCTTTAAAGTCCGATGGCTTCGTTATGTGCGTCATTTATGTCAGTTATCCCGAAGTTTCAGGATCCTGACATTCCTTGCATGCCTCGCCCTCGAACTTTAAAGCTCAAGCCCAAGACATTTAAGACAGCCCCTGATTAAGCCTTTATTCTTTCAAAAAATTCCTGCTTGGCACTGCGCGAGATGGGAACAGATGAATGATCGCTCATTTTTACGTCGCCTCCATCCTGCCGCGAAACAAAACGGATATGATTCATGTTGATCAGGTGTGACTTATGCAAACGGAAAAAGCTACTGCTGTTGAACAAGCCTTCCAGCTCTTTAAGATTCTTTGATACCACTAAAGGTTTGGCTTCTTCCATATAGATTGTGCTGTAACTGCCATCCGATTCGCAACGGATCACTTTTTCGAGGGCTATCATATGTATGCCATCAGAAGTGGCAATGGCAACCTTTTTGTCGGACGTAGCAGCTGGCTCAAGCTTTGTGCGCAAAAGATCAAGCAATTGGTCGTGGTTGAGGCCTTTGCTGCGCCGCACTTTTTCAATAGCTTTCAGGAGTTCATTTTTGTCGATCGGCTTGAGCAGGTAATCCACAGCGTCAACCTGAAAGGCTTTCAGGGCATAGGTATCATAGGCTGTTGTAAAAATTACGCTGCCATTGAAGCCAACTGCTTTTTCAAGAAATTCGAAACCCGACATCAACGGCATTTCCACATCCAGAAAAAGCAGGTCCACCTGCTTGTTTTGCAGATGATCAAGTGCCTTGTTGGGATCAGTAAAGGCATGTGTTTCGATGGCCGGCTTGCAGTGTTTTTGAATCAAAACGCTGAGTGTATCCGTACAGTAGAATTCATCGTCCAATATCAGTGCTTTCATAGGAAATGGCTATTGTTTGGTAAAATTATATTCCCGCTTTCCCACATCAAGGGGCAAAATTAAGTCAATACGCGTACCACAAGGTTTATCTTGTTTGTCGGTAAGGTCGGTTACGATAATTTTAGCTTCTCCATCCACTTTCTTGTTCAGGATGGCAAGCCTTTCGGCAGTAACTTTCATGCCATGCGAACGCTGTGGGGAGCGCTGCATGGTTTTCATGGCCTGCGAACGCTGTCGCCCAATGCCATTATCTTCAACACTTACCACCAATTGATTGGCAGTTTGAGCAAAACCAACTTTGAGTTGGCCTCCTTTTTCCATGGGCATCAGTCCGTGCCAAATGGCATTCTCTACATAGGGCTGTACCATCATGGGCTGGATAAAGATTTGGTGCAACTGCAGCTGGTTATCAACGATGATTTCATAATCAAACTTATCCACAAAGCGCAGTTTCTCCATTTCGATATAGAGTGTGAGGGTATTGATTTCACGTTCGAGGCTAATTTTTTCACTGCGCGAATTGTCGAGTACCTGCCTGATCAGCCTTGAAAATTTAGTCAGGTATTCCGATGCTGTTTCATTGTCGTTTACAATGATAAAGCGATTGATTGAGTTGAGGCAGTTAAAGATAAAATGCGGGTTCATCTGTGCCCTCAAAGCTGTCATTTCTAGGGTTGCCATTTCGCGTTCCATTTCGGCCTTGAGCATTTGTTTTTCAGTTTGCAGTTTGTTTTCACGAAGCAAATGCTGCAATCTGTATCGGAATGCCAAAAACAGAAGCAGGGCAAGCAAACCGGCCATCAGTAGTATAAACCAGGAGGTTCTCCAAAATGGCGGATGTATCGTAACGGGCAAGCTGATTTCATTTTCGCTCCAAACACCATCGCCATTTTGAGCCTTGAGCCTGAAGGTGTAACTTCCCGGTGAAACCTTGGAAAAAAAGATTTGGTTCGTATTGCCAATGGGCTGCCAGGCTTCACGGTCACCCTGCAATTGATAGAAAACCTTGTTGCGTTCAGGTTCGGTAAAGTTGACGACAGCAAATTCGATATTGAAATAATTTTCATTGTGCTTCAGTTCAATGGCTTGCCCAAGAAGTCCTGTATTTATCTGCCGCTGATTTTTATCCATCACCACAAAATCCGTCAGGTAAACTTTCGGTGGAACCATATTCAGGGTCAGTTGTGCCGGATCGAACTGCAGATAGCCTTTATCAGTTCCAATAAACACCTTGTTATTGGGGTTGATGGAAAGATTGGCATAGTGAAACCGATAATTATAAGTCCCTTTTTCGATGGGCCAGTGCTTTATCTCAAATGTTGTCGGATCAACCGAAGCCAGGCCATTAAGACTTGTGACCCAGATGTTGCCATCAGTAGCCACAACCAGTCCGCTCACATGGTTGGAAGGCAGTCCGTCCAAAATAGAAAAGTTTTGGAAGGCATCCTGCTCTGGCGCATTGTAATCAAAACGACTGAGGCCCATGGGGTCGGTTGTCATCCACAAATACCCCTGCTGATCGATAGCAAAAGAGCGCACCCAATCGCCTCCGATGCTTTTCGGGTTGCCTATTTCCGGGAGGTACTGCTTAAATTTTCCGTTTGACGGATCATAACGAAACAAGCCATTTCGCACCGTGCCTATCCACAATACTTGGTGTTTATCATCATACAATAAGCTAAAAATCTGTGTTGGAATCCATCCTTCATTTTCCGGGATTTTATCAAATATTCCATCATCGGGGATAAAACGGTAAAGTCCTTCACGAAACGAACCAACGATAAATGTACCCGGACTTATTTCCACCATATCAAAAAGCATCCATGCCGGCACATCAGGTTTATAGAAGCTCAAAGCCTGGGTTTGCCGGTCAATTTCAACAACACCCTCATTTTGCACTGCCCACAATCGTCCTTTGCTGTCAAACAGAATTCTGTTGGACGAAATACGGCTCAACGATTGCTTGGGAAAGCTTTTAATGATGCCAGTTTTCAAATCCTCTACAAAGAAATCGCTTCCCAGGTAGTTGGTGAAATAGCGTTTGTGGTAAATGGTATCGTCAATGATAAATGCTATATGCAGTGGGTTTCCCAGTTTCGAAACCAGTGGTTTATAAAGAAACTCCTGCTGATGCGGGTTTATTTGTCCCAGATAGCCATTGCGAAACCCAAGAAAAATATTCCCGTCGTTCGCATGGTAAACAGCGGTGATGGTGGTTTTGCCCAAATCATCCTCCAGGCGGCTGCGCAGCTCCAATGGCTCAAGGCTTAGGTCCGATTTATTGACTAAAAAGTTTTGCACAGCGGTAGAAACAAGCAAATGATCTTCATTAAAATCGAAAATATTATTCTCGCCAACTTTTAACGCCTGTCGCAAGGCTGAGTCATCAATTGCAGTCAAACTTTTGCCGACTTGCCACCGCCAAAGAATTCCATTGTTATCGGCGAACCAAAAAATCCCATCTTCGTTCCTGAACAGACTGTGCATGCCTGCTATTTGTTCAAAATCGCCTATGGTATCGCTGATGGCTGAAACCACCTGTTTGACAGGGTTGTATTGTAAAAAACCGAAAGTAGAGCGCAGAAAAACACAGCTGTCGCTGTGGTAATAATACTGACGAACCCAGAAGCGTTCAGCGTCCAAGCTTTCTGATTCAAAAGTTGGCTGCACAAGGCGGGCTTGCATTTTTCGTGTATTGAAATGTACGATTCCGCTGCGGTCGCAAGCCAGAAACAGTATGCTGTCGTTATAAGGCAATAAGCTGAAAATTCTGTTGTTGGGGATGCTGTTATGATGGTCTTTTTCTTTGAAAAAGCCATTCGTTTTCTTGCGTGAGGCATCCATAGAAT
>JAGYLH010000083.1 GCA_018400955.1 Bacteroidales bacterium | reverse complement strand
ACTATCCACTTTTTATTTAAAAAAACCCATACAGGTTTTTGGAAATCCAAAAAAATATTACTTTTGCAAACCGTTTTTACGGTCATCGATTGTCCGATGGTGTAATGGTAGCACTGCAGATTTTGGTTCTGCCTGTCAAGGTTCGAATCCTTGTCGGACAACTTTAAAAAAAACCTGATACAACGTAGCAGGTTTTTTTGTTTATAAACATGGAAATTTCAATAATTTGTTTCCATGGGTAAAAAGTTGATAACGGCAATTATTTTGAAGCCAATCGCTTGACATAAAACAAAATATTGTACTTTTGCAGCGGTTTTAGAAAAGGTGGAAAGAATTGGTGAGGGGACAACAGTCCCCTCTTTTATTAGATTTAAAATGATTAATCGCAATCAAATCATAGCATGGGCCGAAGAAGCCCTTTTAGATACCGACCGCTTTGTGGTGGATGTGCTTGTCAGGGATGGGAATGTAATTCTTGTTTTCCTTGATGCGGATAGTGCCTTGACCATTGCACATTGCATTGAGGTAAGCCGGTTTATCGAAAGCAAACTCGACCGGGATGAAGAAGATTTTGAACTTCGTGTTTCATCGGCAGGCCTGGATCAACCGCTGCAACTTTTAAGGCAGTATCATAAGAATATCGGGCGTTCGATAAATATCGAATGCCATGACGACAGCAAGATTACTGGAAAACTGATTGCCATTGAGGAAGACAAACTGGTTTTAGAAACATTTACAACCAAAAAACAAAGTAAAATTAAAAAACAGGAAGTAGGTGATACCATCAATTTACCTTTTGACGCAGTTAAGGAAGCCAAAATAATCATCAGTTTTAGCTAGCAAACGAAAATACATTTTTATAAAACAATGGATAACATCAACTTAGTAGAGAGTTTCTCAGAATTCAAGGAATTCAAAAACATCGACCGCGAGATGATGATGCGCATTTTGGAAGACGTTTTCCGTGCCATGCTCATCAAGAAATACGGCTCCGACACCAATTTCGATATTATTGTAAATATTGATAAAGGTGACCTCGAGATATGGCACAACCGTGAGATTGTTGAAGACAATGAGGTGGAAGACCCTACGACACAGATTGCCTTCTCTGATGCTATTAAAATAGAACCCGATTTTGAAGTTGGCGAAGAAGTTTCCGAACCTGTAAAAATTGGTGATTTTGGTCGCCGCGAAATCCTCACCATCCGTCAAAACCTTGTTTCTAAAATCCTGGAATACGAAAAAGACTCTGTATATCAAAAATACAGGGAAAAAGTGGGTGAAATTATTTCGGGTGAAGTTTATCAGGTGTGGCGTCGAGAGATTCTTGTACTCGATGATGAAGGCATCGAACTTATGATGCCCAAGTCGGAGCAAATTCCTTCTGATTTCTACCGCAAGGGCGATACCATCCGGGCAGTTGTGCTCAAGGTGGAAATGCGTAACAATACACCTTATATCATTCTTTCGCGCACTTCTGAGATTTTTCTTCAGCGCATGTTTGAGGCAGAAGTGCCTGAAGTTTATGACGGCCTGATTACCATAAAACGTATTGTTCGCGAACCGGGGCAGCGTGCCAAAATTGCTGTTGAGTCCTATGACGACCGCATTGATCCCGTAGGTGCTTGCGTGGGCATGAAAGGTTCGCGTATCCATGGCATTGTGCGCGAGCTTAAGAACGAAAATATTGATGTAATTAATTTTACGAACAATCCCAACTTGTTTATTACAAGAGCGTTGAGCCCAGCAAAAATCACTTCTATCCAGCTTGATGAAGAAAACAAAAGGGCGGAGGTTTTCATGAAGCCCGATCAGGTAAGCCTTGCCATAGGTAAAGGTGGCTTCAACATCAAATTGGCCGGAAAGCTGACCGGTTACGAAATTGATGTTTACCGCGACACCGATGTTGAATCGGAAGATGTTGACTTGCTGGAGTTTGCTGATGAAATCGATAGTTGGATTATCGAACAACTTCACAACATTGGATGCGATACCGCCAAAAGCGTGATCGAACTAAGTGTTGAAGAACTCGAATCAAGAACCGACCTCGAAGTGGAGACCATACACGAGGTGATGCGGATTCTAAAAGCTGAGTTCGAATAAAAATACTAATTTTACCGACTTATTAATCGAAAAACCTGATAAACACAATATGTCCGAAGGCTCAATATCAACAACCCGTCTTAGCAAAGCAGCCAGGGAATTTAACATCGCTACATCAACGATTGTTGACTTCCTGTCGAAAAAGGGACATCAAATTGATTCAAACCCGAACACCAAACTCAGTCCTGATATGTATGCCCTGCTTCTGCAGGAATTTCAGGCTGAAAAGCAGGTGAAAGAAGAATCAAAAAAAATCGGAATTGAGTATTCCGACAGAAAAACCATTTCAGCCACGGATGCCGTCGTCAAGCAGGTTGATGAAGAAGACGAGGAGGATGAAATTGATACCGAAGAGCTTATCATTAAAAATGTAACAAGCGGATATCAACCACCTAAAACGGAGACGCCCAAGCCGGTTATCGAACCAAAAGTGACACCCCAACCCGAGCCAGCTCCCAAAGCCGAAGCAACTCCTGAACCAGCTCCCAAAGCCGAAACAACTCCTGAACCAGAACCCAAAGTTGAAACAACTCCTAAACCAGCTCCCAAAGCTGAAACAACTCCTGAACCAGAAAAGCTGCCAGAAACTGAAAACGCAGAGCCGGCCGCAGAGCCCATAGCTATAAAAGCAGAAGCCCCTGTGGAAGTAGAAAAAACGGAAAATACTCAGGTTGAACCGCAAGAAGAAACAATTGAGACTTCCTCAGTAGATAAAACAGAGGCCCCATCTGAAGGTGAAGTTAACAGCCCGGCTGAAGAAGACAAAACAGTTGCTGAAAAAACAACAGCCCAGAAAGGGAGTGAACAGGAGCTTACAATAGTTGGCAGAATCGATTTATCCAGCCTGAACCAAAGGACAAAGCCTGACAAAAAAACTAAAGCACAGCGACTTAAAGAAGCAGAAGACAGGAAAAAGAAAGAAAAAGAGGCAAAGACTAAAAAGGCTGAACCAGAAAAACCAGTTGTTGCTCCTGTGCCCCCCCCCGAAAAGCCAGCAGAAGCCCATGAGAAGCCAGCCATTGTTGCACCTAAAAAACCATTTGAGGAAAAGGTAATCAACTTCATGCCAACCCAAATAAGGAAGCTTGAAGGGCCAAAAATTCTGGACAAAATTGAACTGCCCTCCGAACGTAAGCCCAAGCCCAAGCCTGTGGCATCTTCCACCGAAGATAAGCTTTCGGCAGCGCAGAAAAAGAAAAAAAGAAAACGTATTAAAACCAAGCCAGGCGAAACAACGGCCACACCGGGAAGCAAGCCACCGGCTACCGGTATTAATAGGGAACCGCTGAAGAGAGGCAAACCAGCTCCTCGCCGCGACGAAAAAGCAGAACCCTCGGAGGAAGATATCCAAAAGCAAATTAAGGAAACATTGGCGCGTTTATCGCCGATGGGCAAATCCAAGGCATCCAAGCACAGGCGTCATAAACGTGATGCTGCTTCGAGCACCATGCACGAAGAAAAAGAACGCATGGAACATGAAAAAACCACGCTTAAAGTAACAGAATTTGTTACGGCCAACGAATTGGCCACTATGATGAATATGCCTGTAAACAAGGTGATTGCAGCATGTATGAGTCTGGGCATGTTCGTTTCGATCAACCAACGCCTCGATGCTGAAATGCTATCGGTAGTAGCCGAAGAATTTGGCTTTGAAGTAGAATTTGTTAGTGCCGAATTGCAAGATGCCCTTGCTGGCCATGAGGATGAAGCAAACCCGGAAGACTTAGTGGAACGTGCACCAATCGTTACTGTTATGGGCCATGTTGACCATGGGAAAACCCTGTTGCTCGATTACATCAGAAAAGCAAATGTTGTAGCCGGCGAAGCAGGTGGTATCACGCAGCATATTGGTGCTTATGAAGTTTACAGGGAGAATGGCAAAAAAATCACTTTCCTGGATACCCCTGGTCACGAAGCTTTTACAGCTATGCGTGCTCGTGGCGCCAAGGTTACTGACGTAGCCATTATCGTGATTGCAGCTGATGATGAGGTGATGCCGCAAACCAAGGAAGCCATCAACCACGCACAGGCCGCTGGTGTTCCTATTGTGTTTGCTTTTAATAAGATAGATAAACCTACTGCCAATGCTGAACGCTTGCGCGAGCAGCTTGCCAATATGAACATCCTTGTTGAAGATTGGGGTGGAAAATTCCAATGTCAGGAAGTTTCAGCCAAATCAGGTTTGGGGATTGATGACCTGCTTGAAAAAGTACTGCTCGAATCCGAAATACTTGACCTGAAAGGCAACCCAAAGGTAAGGGCAAAAGGAACCGTTATTGAGTCATCGCTGGATAAGGGAAGGGGCTATGTGGCCAAGATTCTCGTTCAGGACGGAACCCTGGTTTCAGGCGACATTGTTTTGGCCGGTGGCACTTTCGGTAAAGTGAAGGCCATGTTCAACGAACGCAACCAGTCCATTAAGGAAGCCGGTCCATCAACACCACTGCTACTTCTGGGTTTGAACGGTGCTCCCCAGGCCGGCGACAGCTTCAATGTGATGCACGACGAAAAAGAAGCCAAGAATTTAGCAGTTAAACGCCAGCAATTGCAGCGTGAGCAAGGATTGCGTACTCAGAAGCACATGACGCTTGATGAAATTGGCAGACGTATCGCTATTGGCGACTTTAAAGAATTGAACCTTATCGTGAAAGGTGACGTGGATGGCTCGGTAGAGGCCTTGTCAGATTCCTTATTGAAGCTGTCAACAGCAGAAATACAGATTAACGTGATCCACAAATCAGTGGGTGCCATTACAGAATCGGACGTATTGCTGGCTTCCGCATCCAATGCCATTATCGTTGGCTTCCAGGTGCGACCAAGTTTGCAGGCCCGCAAACTTGCCGAAAATGAAGAAATTGATATCCGGATGTATTCAATTATTTACCAAGCCATTGAGGAAATAAAATCTGCAATGGAAGGCATGCTTACTCCAACGATTGAGGAAGTTATCACTTGCAATATAGAGATCAGGGAGGTGTTTAAGATTACAAAGGTAGGCTCCGTTGCAGGCTGTATGGTGCTGGATGGCAAAGTGAACCGGAACACCAAAATCCGTTTGATCAGGGATGGAATCGTAACTTATACCGGTTCGCTCGGATCGCTCAAACGCTTCAAAGATGATGTGAAAGAGGTTTCATCCGGCTATGAATGCGGACTGAACATTGATGGATTTAACGACATCAAGGTGGGTGATATCATTGAAGGTTACCAGGAGAAGGAAGTGAGCAGGAAGCTTTAAACAAAGCTTTTACCTGTAAACTATCTGACTTCTATCAGGGCCTGTTGAAACTGTAGTAACGGGAACATTCACGCTATTTTCAATCATTCGCACATAGGCATCAAGTGCTTCAGGCAATTTATGTCCGGCCTTGAGATTTGTGATGGATTCTTTCCAACCTTTCATCTTTTTGTAAACTGGTTCGATCGGAACGCTGCAAGCATCAAAAGGAATATAATCAATTTGTCTTCCCTGATAAATGTAGGCCTCCCCCACTTCCACCGTTTCAAATTCGTCCAGCACATCAGCCTTCATCATCACAAGCTCAGTTACGCCATTCAGCATAACAGCATAGTGCAACGCCGGCAAATCGAGCCAGCCACAGCGGCGCGGCCTGCCCGTGGTTGATCCGAATTCGTTACCGGCTCGGCGAATCTCTTCTCCCGTTTGCTCGTGCAATTCTGTAGGAAATGGCCCTGACCCAACACGGGTGCAATAGGCTTTAAAAATACCAATCACCTTACCTATGGCGGAAGCCGGAATACCCAAACCTGAACAAACACCAGCAATCGTGGTGTTGGAGGAAGTTACAAATGGATAGCTTCCAAAATCAATATCGAGCAAAGTGCCTTGCGCTCCCTCGGCAAGTACTTTCTTGCCTTCCGAAAGCATTTGGTTTATGAAGTATTCACTGTCGATATGTTGTAGTTCAACAAGGGCAGAAACAGCATCAAACCAAACCTTTTCATAAGCTTCAAATCCAAGGCCATCGATTTTATAGTTCGAAAAATCGAAGCCAAGTTGTTCAATTTGATTGAGGTGACGTTGGCGCAAACGCTGATAGCGTTCCCTAAAGTCGGGCATGCACAAATCGCCCACCCGCATCCCATTCCGACTCACCTTATCTGTGTAAGTGGGCCCTATTCCTTTGAGGGTGGAGCCGATTTTGCCATCGCCCTTGGAGGCTTCGGAGGCAGCGTCCAATAAACGGTGTGTTGGCAATATAAGGTGTGCTTTGCGCGAAACATAGAGATTTTTGCCGGGATCCATACCACAGTCGATCAGCATTTGAAGTTCCTTCTTCAGTATAAACGGATCAATGATGACCCCGTTACCGATCAGGTTGATGCACTTTTCGTTAAATATGCCAGAAGGAATGGTATGTAAGACATACTTTTTATTGTCGAAAATGATTGTATGGCCGGCATTTGGCCCCCCTTGAAACCGGGCTACCACATCGTATCCCGGCGTGATTACATCAACAATTTTACCTTTGCCTTCATCGCCCCATTGCAGGCCTAACAACACATCTACTTTCATAATTTTCAATTCGTTATGCTGTAAAGAATTAGTATTTGCAGCTTGTTCATTTTTCGCAAATTTAAGCATGTTATAGTTAAAAACACCCAGTTTTCACTGAATAAAACTACGCAAAGTGATTAATCCAACAAAGAAATGAGGGATTAGTGAAAACAAAAATAGAATTGTTGGGCATTTAAATATTACAGGGGCATCTCATTTCCGGCCTATTCGGACGATGGTTCCTTATCCTTAATTCGGCCATAAAAAATAAGGGAGTGGTGTGTAATCTCCACATTCAGTAATTCCTCAACCGAATTTTGAATTTCCATCAAACGGGGATCACAAAATTCAAGCACTGTTGCATCATCGATGGATACAAAATGATCGTGTTGCCTGAACTTAAAGGAGCGTTCAAATTGTGCACAATTGTTGCCAAACTGGTGCTTTGTAACCAGATTGCAGTCAAGCAGCAATTCAATGGTATTGTATAGCGTTGCCCGGCTTACGCGGTATTTGTTGTTCTTCATCCGGATGTAAAGGGTTTCTATGTCGAAGTGGCCTTCGGTGGCATAAATTTCCTTTAAAATGGTGTAACGCTCGGGGGTTTTGCGATGTCCACGCTGTTCCAGATAATCAGTAAATATTTTTTTTACAGTATCGTAAGTGTCGTGCTTAGGTTCCTTCATAAGTTTGAGCGGCTAACGTAAAATGAATGGGTAAAAATAAGCATTTTTTAATGTTTAATTAGAATGAATAAAAATTATTTTGCAGGCATAGTACCTATATCAATGGAAAACAACATATTAAGCTTATGAACCACCAAGCCTGTCAAGCCGCGAAACTTTCTTTATATCGGCTACTTTTTTAAGGTGTTCTATCAGGTCTTTCAGGTTTTGGGAATTGTGCACATAAACAGTTATCACAGCCTCCACCAGACCACCGCTGCTTTCAAGCTGCAACGACCTGATATTAAGCGCTAAATCATTAGATATTATATTTGTTAACCTATACAGGAAGCCCACCGAATCGATTCCTGTAATTTTGAGGCCTGCCAAAAACGACACCCCTTCTTTTTGCCGCCATTTGGCTTTAACAATGTTGTTTCCGTATTGCGACATCAGACTGGCAGCCTTGGCACACGATACGCGATGGATATGGATTGGTTCATTCTCAAAAACCAGGGCCACCACCTCATCGCCGGGAATTGGATTGCAACATTGGGAAATGGTATAATTCAACTCGGCCATATCCTCACGAAGCAATGCAGGCAAGGCTGTTTGACTTTTGTCTCCGTCTTGGTTACCAGCAAGTTCTTTTTGGTTTTTAGGCCGCGCAAACGGATTGGTAAACAAGCGAAACAATCCTGTAGGCTTATCTGTGAAAGCATTTTTTATCTTAGCCTGTGTAATCCTGTTTATGGCAGTAAAATAGTAAAGGTCAACCAAGCCATTCAATTTTTCAGCTTCAATCAAATGACTAATATTCGCCTTTGAAGGCTCCAGATTGATTTGTTTCAGGTACTTTTCCAGTTTTTCGCGGCCTTCGTCCTTATATGATTTGCGGTCGTCGCGAATCCCTTCTTTCAACCGCGATTTGGCCCTTGCCGTTACTAAAAAATCATACCATTCTTCCTTGGGCTTTTGCACCTTTGAAGTAAGAATCTCCACCTGATCACCTGTTTTCAGGATGTGGTTCAATTGCACCAGTTTATGATTTGCATTGGCACCAATACATTGATTGCCTAATTCTGTATGAATATTGTAAGCAAAATCGAGAGCTGTGGAACCCACCGGCAATGAAATCATATCACCCTTGGGTGTAAAAACAAAAATTTCATCTGAAAACAGGTTCATCTTGAAACTATCCACAAAGTCGAGGGCCGGAACATCTTCGGCACTGAACAACTCACGTACCTTGCCCAACCATTCATCAAGGCCGCTTTCGCTATGTGGCGAATCTTTGTATTTCCAATAGGCAGCATATCCTTTTTCGGCAATCTCATCCATACGTTCGGAACGTACCTGTATTTCTATCCATTTACCGGTTTTACTCATCACCGTTGTGTGCAAAGATTCATATCCATTGGCTTTGGGAAGCGAAATCCAATCGCGCAATCGTTCGTTATTTGGTTTATAATGACTTGTTATGATAGCATATACATGCCAACACTCGATTTTCTCCTGCTCTTCCGGACAGCTGATGATAAAACGCAAAACATAGGTGTCATGTACTTCTTCAAAAGGAATTTCCTTTAGGTTCATGCGTTCAAAAATTGCTGAAACAGGTTTTTCACTGATTAAAACCCTGTAATTAAGCCCTGATGCATCAAGGCTTTTTTTAATTGGCTCAAGAAAACGTTCCAGCCTTTGGTTTCTCCCATCGCGGGCATCAGCAAGCTTGCGGCGAATATCATTGTAAATATCAGGCTGCATATGCTTGAGCGAGAGGTCTTCAAGCTCACTTTTAACGGCATATAGCCCTAAACGATAAGCCAAAGGGGCATAAAGCACTGTTGTTTCTGAAGCAATTTTGAATTTCTTCTCGCGTGGCATGGCATCCAGTGTGCGCATATTATGCAGCCGATCGGCCAGTTTAATAAGGATAACGCGCACATCATAGGACAATGTGAGTAGTAATTTTTTAAAGTTCTCGGCTTGCAAGCTGGTAAATTCATTTTCTTCCAGGTCATCAAGTTTGGTAAGCCCGTCGATAATGCGGGCAATCTGCTCACCAAACATCATCTGTATATCGTTGATCTTATATTCCGTATCCTCGACTACATCATGCAAAAGGGAACATATAATAGAGGTGCGGCCCAAACCGATTTCGCCGGCAGCAATGGTAGCCACCTCAAGGGGATGGTAAATATAAGGCTCGCCTGAACGCCGGCGCATGTCTTTATGTGCTTCAGCAGCAACACGAAAGGCCTTGCGCACCATCCATTTGTCTTCTGTTGATTTACGGGTATGCCAAACCTCGATCAGGTTGCGGTAACGCCGCAAAATTTCCAAACGTTCCTCCTTTGAATAGGTTTCTAACATAATGGCTTATCCCTTTGTAAGTTCACACACGCCTACAAAATTAAGCAAAACAGCAATCAATACAACCAGGCATTGAAATAGATTTTACGAACAACTTATCCCGGTTGTTATGCAATTATTCGTATTTTTGAATCGCTGCACTTGTAAAATATGCTTAGAAAAACATTACTCTCACTTACGCTTATCCTCTGTTATGCTGATGCTTATGCTACACATCAGCGTGCAGCCGAAATTACCTACCGCCATCTTTCGGGCCTCACTTATGAATTTACCATTGTTACCTACACCTATGCCATCAGCCCTGCCGACCGTTGCGAATTGCTGATTGTTTACAGCGATGGCACCAACGCCATTCTTCCGCGAGTGAATGGCGTTGCTGGCTTTACGCCCGGAAACATTGAGTGTGCGCACCTGGGTGAGCTTATTGAACCAACCATACGATACAGCATCTATCAGGGAACACACACTTTTCCGGCACCGGGCAATTATACCATTTCGGTAGAAGACCCCAACCGCAATTTAGGTGTTGTAAACATTCCCAATTCTGTGAACGTACCAATGTATGTTGAAAGCACACTGGTCATCAACCCGTTTCTTGGGAATAACAATTCGGTGCAGCTGCTCAACCCTCCTATCGACAAAGGCTGCGTTGGCAAACTCTTTATCCACAATCCATCAGCCTACGACCCTGACGGCGATAGTTTGAGCTTCCGTTTAATAAGTTGCCGGGGTGCCGGCGGACTTGATATTCCCGGATATACATTGCCCATGGCATCGGAACGGTTTACCATGGATGGTGTTACAGGCGATTTAATTTGGGAGAACCCCATGCTTCAGGGCGAATATAATGTGGCATTTATTGTTGAGGAATGGCGGAATGGGATAAAGGTTGGCTCCGTTACACGTGATTTGCAAATAGAAATTGGCGCCTGCGACAACAACCCACCTGATATTTTCACCATTCAGGACACTTGTATTATTGCCGGAAACACCTTGACTTTTGATATCACAGCCATTGATCCTGATGGGAACATTGTAACGCTTACAGCCAATGGCGGCCCATTTGAGGTGCCCGAAACTCCTGCCTCCATCATCCCCGACCCTGCTTCGGGCAATGATACTGTAAGCACCAGTTTCTATTGGAATACAAAATGCAGCCATGTGCGACGGTCACCATTTACCGCACTTTTTAAAGCCAGGGATACGCATCCTGTTGTGAGCCTGACGAGTTACCATTCTGTTTTGATTACTGTGATTGGCCCTGCTGTTGAGGACTTGCAAACAGAGCCGCTTGGCAACAACATCAACCTGAACTGGTCGCCCTATAGTTGCCAAAATATTACAGGCTTCAAAGTTTACCGTCGGAGTGGTGCTTATGGATACGAAGCAGGATATTGCGAAACAGGGGTGCCGGCTTACACCGGTTATCAGTTAGTTGGTGAGGTGGCAGCCAGTCAATTGAGCTTTGGTGACGACAACAATGGCCTGGGATTGGTGCCGGGCATTGATTATTGTTACCTCGTTACTGCAGTTTTCCCCGACGGGGCCGAAAGTATTGCCAGCAACGAAAGCTGTGCAGCCCTCAAACGCGACCTGCCGGTGATGACCCATGTTAGTAACGACAGCCTTAACCTGGCTTCAGGCCATGTGCTAACAGCCTGGTCAAAACCAGTTGATTTAGATACTGTGCAATATCCGGGTCCGTACAAATACGATTTGTACCGATTTACTGGAGGCTCAGGCCAAAATGAACAACTCGTTTTCACCGGAAACGGTCTTAATGATACCCTTTTCACCGATACCGGTATAAACCTAAACGAAAGCAGCGAGGCCTATTCCTATTATGTGCACCTTAAGAGCGATGTGGTTGGGGCAATTGGCAGCAGCAGGCCGGCATCATCAGTTTTTCTTGAAATAGTTGAAACCGACCGAGAAAACAAATTAAGCTGGCAACCAAATGTCCCTTGGATGATCGACAGCGTGCTGATTTACAGGCAAGACCCCGGCGAAACTGCATTCACACTTATTGGCACCACCACCACGAACCAATACCAGGATACTGAACTGGAAAACGGGGAAACCTATTGCTACTACTTACAAACCATGGGTGGCTATTCTGTGCCTGGGATTGTTCATCCAATCATCAATTTCTCGCAAATTGCTTGTGGAACGCCCATTGACAATGTGCCGCCATGCCCACCGTTTCTGTCAGTTTCAACAGATTGTGAAACTATCGAGAACCTGCTTAGCTGGCACAACCGCTATGACAGCTGCAGTTATGATATCGAAAAATATTATGTGTATTACACAGCTGTGGCAAGTCAGGAGTTTAGACGTATCGACTCGCTGTTTGACATCAACGATACAATATATACACACCGCAACCTCACCTATGTTACAGGTTGTTACTATATCAAGGCAGTGGACGACAACAACAATATTTCTGAGGCCTCCAATATTGTATGCGTTGATTTTGATGCATGTCCGCTATATGAACTCCCCAATGTTTTCACCCCCAACGGCGATCAGATAAACGATTTAATGGTGCCGATCAATTACCCTGCGGCCAATCCCAAAGCCATTGTGGAACAGGTTGAAATGACCATTTTCAATCGCTGGGGTAATGTAGTTTTTGCCACCAACGACCCGCTAATCAATTGGGATGGGAAACATTACACTAACGGACAAGACGTTGCTGATGGGGTTTATTTCTATGTTTGTAAAGTGTTTATCAGCACTTTTGATGGCATTGAAGAAATCAGGTTGCAAGGTTCAGTCACTGTGATGAGATAGCTATCTTACCAATTCATGATCTTTTTTGTTCACAAGAAGCCCTTGAACAAAGCCTTAAACCGCAATCCCGTCTAACGACTTCTTATAAATAGATTTGTATAGGCCTTATTAAGCCTGAAAAATTCATCTCGCGGACCTGTCCTGTCCTTCGGGAGGCGCAAAGCTTTGAACAGAAATAAAATAGATATCAAAAAAGCTTAAACCAATAAAAAAAAATTCCATAATTTTCAACTGAATTGCTTATTCTTAGCGGCTTGGCGAGAAATTTTGTGAATTAAGCAGGTAAGGTCCAACAAAAAGTCAAAACAGAAATTATCCATAACGTCATCCCATAGGCTACCCTTCTTTTTGGCGTATCCCACGCTAAAATTTACCGAAAATCAAAAGATAATTGGTCATTTTCAATCCGAAAAAGTGCCAAAAATCGTTTTTTTGGCTGTTAACAGGCACATTAACAAAAAATTAACACATCTATAACCGATTTGCTGACAGGTTATTAGGTACATCATTACAAATTTTGTTTAACTTTTTCACAAAAACACTTGACAAAATGAAAATCTTGTTTAATTTTGCGTCGTAAACATTAAACAAAACCTAAAATATAATAGCCATGACAGCAATCGAGTTCAATTACAATCTGACAAGCCTTCAAAAATATCTCTTGGTATTCGCCAAGCAACTTACAGGAAACGAAGAAGACGCCAATGACCTGTTGCAGGAAACTTATCTCAAGGCTTTGGTTTATCGTGAAAAGTATGTAAACCATAATAATTTTAAAGCCTGGGTTTACACCATCATGAAGAATATTTTCATCAACAACTACCGTCGTAACAAAAAAGCTAAAACTATTATTGATCAAACCGATAACCTATATTTTTTGAACAGTGGAGCGGAAGATCGTTTCTCAAATCCCGAAGTAATGTTGAACAGCAAGGAGATTCAAAAGGGAATTGACAGCTTGGACAATGATTTCCGCAAGGCGTTTGATATGTATAACGAAGGCTACAAATACAAGGAAATTGCAGATGATTTGAATCTGACAATTGGCACAGTGAAAAGCCGTATTTTCTACAGCCGCAAAAAACTGATGGAAAATCTTAGTGAATACAATCCAAATTAAAAAAATTTGCCAAATAATATTTTGTTTAACATTTTGGCTTAATTATTAAACATTACAAAGATCTGTTAAATTAATCTTAAATACAACAATCAGCATTAGGGTAAAATCAATATAGTCTGTCCCTACCAATGAGAAAAGAATCTAAACCAAGCCTTAACTACTATTACTTACAAATTTCTAACTTAAAACTTTACAAAATGAAAACTTTAAAAATTTACAGTTTAATCCTTATGGCCTTGCTCTATGCCGGGTCAAATGCACTGATGGCGCAAGCAAGGGTGCAAGTAATCCATAATGCTGCCGATGCTGCTGCTGCAACAGTAGATGTTTGGTTGAACGATACCAAATTGCTTGAGGACTTTGCTTTCCGCACGGCCTCTCAGTTTATTGATGCACCTGCCGGTGTTGAATTTACCATTGCCATTCAGGCACCTGGCAGCACCAGCCCGGAGAATCCAATCTGGTCGCAAAACTATACCCTGGCTGACGATGAAACCTATGTGCTTGTAGCCAATGGCTTGGTGGATGAAGAAAACTATGTTCCCTTCCAGGGCTTTGACATTTATGTTTATGATATGGGGCGTGAAGAGGCCTCTTCATCCAGCAATACAGATGTTTTGGTCTTTCATGGTTCTACAGATGCACCGGTGGTTGATGTGGTAGAAGTTGGAGCCGGCGCAGGAACCATCATTGATGATTTCGCCTATGGTGATTTTGCCGGTTATCTTGAGTTACCAACAGATGACTATGCATTGCAGGTGCGTAATGAAGCAGGTACAGATGTAGTTGCAGAATATGCCGCTCCGCTTTCAACATTGGAATTAGATGGTGTTGCCTTGGTTGTTTTGGCCAGTGGGTTTCTTAACCCAGAAGTGAATAACGGTGGCCCTGCTTTTGGGTTGTATGTAGCCCTGCCATCAGGTGGTGATCTGATTGCACTGCCCATGGTTGATGTAAGCACTGCGCGCGTTCAGGTAATTCACAATGCAGCCGATGCAGCTGCAGAAGTAGTAGATGTGTGGCTGGACGACACCAAACTGCTCGAAGATTTTGCCTTCCGGACTGCTACCCCATAC
>JAGYLH010000082.1 GCA_018400955.1 Bacteroidales bacterium | reverse complement strand
TGCCATAATAGGCAAAACGTTCCCACAATTCCACTAAAAATAGGTAGTATAAAGCAATGGGGTGTCCTTTTTTCATCGTATTAATTTAAATGATTAGTAAAAGTCAACTTAGGCTGGCAGAATAACCATCAACTGGCAGCAACAAAAATACAAGCTGGCAAAAATATAAAAAAAGAAAACGGATCCAAATAGGTTTTTCAGGCAATGAAGGCCTTTGTTCTATACCTGCATTAAACCAAAAAGAGGCCAAAACAATGTTCTAACCTCTTTTTGTAAAGAAAAAGCTTACTTAAGCTATTTTGCGTTTGATGGAAGTTCAAGCCCAAAGCCCTGACGTATGTCTGCTTGCTTTAGTTTAAAGGCGAGGAATATGGATACTACTCCACAAACAACCAATAGCAAGATTGGAATCTTGTAATCGTAATAGTTCAGCAGGCCATTGGCTTGCATCAGTTTAACCAATTCACTGATTTCACCACCTGTCAGGCTTCCATTTTCAACGATGCTGCCTTTCAAAGCTTTTAAGTATTCAGCTGCATCAGGTTGTTTGGCTTGCACTTCGACAGTAATACCATCAAGTGTTGTGATTACTTCCTGAGTGGAACGGGTTTCAGTTACCTCAAGGTTTTGTTTCACACCGTCAATGGCATCCTTTGTGTCGGAGTTTACCGGGATGGCAATCAACAGAGCTCCAATTCCCCAGAAGAAAAGGCCTAATCCCCAGTTTTGTACCGTAAACATAGATGCATAGGCCGTTCCTAACCTGTTTTCGGGAACAATTTTTGCGACGGACGGCCACATAGCTGCCGGCACCAAAGAGAAGGCGATACCCAGACTAAGCAGTCCCATATATGCAAATATTGGGCTGTTAGATAAGGACAAGGAAACATGGGCAAAAATCAACAGCAAAGCACCAAGCATCATTAGCGAGGCGGCTTTACCGCGTTTATCCACAATGCTGCCAAAAATCGGAGTGAAGATAATTGTTCCGAGAGGAATAAGGGCAGCTGTTTTGGGTCCGTTTTGCAACCAAAGGCCGATCATTTCGCTGTTCATAAATACAATAGCGATAAATACACCTAAGATTATCACAACAGAAAGCAGCTTATAGCTCGACTTTTTAATATTATTGGGAACAAGCGTTACACCCAAAGCGAATAAAAATACGACGATATACACCATGGCGTTGCCCATGGCTTCGCTTCCAAACATGACAACAGAGGCACCTTCCGGCAGAACATATGTAAAGCCGAATTTATTTACCAGCAAGTCGGGGGCATATTGTATAAAGGGGAATACTGCCGAATAGAAGGCCACGCAAAGCAATGTGATATAAACGAATGAGCTGTTTTTAACCAATTTAACAAGGTCAGAAAATTTGAAATCTTCTGATGTGTCTGCTTTGGCTTCCATAGCTGTTTCGGGGCTTTTATCAGCCTCTATTTGTGCAATACGTTTGTCTTGTTTGTCAAGGCTGTAATCAAAGAAGGTATAAATGACAAACATAATCATGGCGATACCGATGAGTACAGCAGCAAAATTTACGGCTGGTGCAACTGTGCCACCAGCAATGTCGAGGGAGATGGCAATGGCCATGGCCGATCCCAAACGTCCAAAGCCCATATTAATACCCATGGCAAGTGCAACCTCGTAACCTTTAAACCATTTCACAAGGGTTCGCATCACGATTACACAAACAACTTCGAGGCCGATGCCAAAAAATACCCTGCCAAGGATAAGACCGAGCAAAGGGTTGTCGGCAAAAATCACACCTGAAGCTGTTAGTGCTGAAAGCAAACCGCCAAATGCAGCCAAGCCTCCAAAAACATAACCGGCTATACGGATGCCCCATTTATCGAGTATGATACCGCCAACGATAATCATACCAAATACATTTGCAATGGTGGTGAGGCCAATAATTCGGCCAAATTCTTCACTGGTGAAGCCAAATTCACTCTCCATTAAATCTTTCAGCCCCGAATAAAAATCTTGAAAATAATAGGTTGCAAACATCAACCCACTGATTAATAGCATGACAAGCCATCGAAAGGCTGCACTGTCACGAAGCGTTTTTTTGTTAATCTCTGTCATAGTAAATAATTTTTGGTTTATGATTTATATTTAAAAACATTAACGAATGGTTCTAAGTCACGCTCAAACAGCAAATTTAAGGCGCAAACTTACGTTAAAAAAATTAAAAATAAATATTGCATGTAAAAAGAATGGGTCTAAATACGGCGATATTTATTTACTTTGACGACCAATTAAGCTTGGCCAACAAGTGTTGATTGCATGCAAATTCTTTTAAAAACCTTATAATTTTCCATGGTTTGAATCCGATAACCGCACCAAATACCCCCAGTTATCCCTGGCTGCACAACCGCAGGTTTAATGCCTATGCCGAATATATGAAAGCAAAATTCGGAGGCAGGGTGCAAAAATAAGTGTTGATGCCGGATTCAATTGCCCCAACAGGGACGGCTCACTGGGGCGTGGTGGGTGCACTTATTGCAACAACGATGCGTTTAACCCGGGCTACTGCCGCGAAACCCCGTCCATTACCAAGCAAATTGCCGAAGGAATCGATTTTCATAAGCGCAGGTACAGACGGGCCGAAAAGTTTCTGGTTTATTTTCAGGCCTATACCAATACACATGCTGCATTGGATTCCCTAATGGAGAAATACGAAATGGCCTTGCAGCACGACAAAGTTATCGGCCTTGTGATTGGAACGCGTCCCGATTGCTTGCCCGATGAATTGCTGCAATATCTTTCGTCCCTTGCAAAGCAATACTACATAATGATTGAGTTTGGTGTGGAATCGATTTACGACCACAGCCTTGCACGCGTAAACAGGGGGCATGATTTTGCGCAATCGCAGGACGCCATCAAAAGAACGGCAGCTGCCGGTTTGCCTTGTGGGGCACATCTTATTTTTGGTTTGCCCGGCGAATCGCGCCATCAAATGCTCGATTCAGTTGATGAAATTTCGAAACTGCCCCTCAAGACAGTTAAGTTTCATCAATTACAGATTTTCAGGAATACGCCCATGGAGATACTTTTTAAGCAGAACCCGGAAGAATTTGAGCTATTTTCACTTGACGAATACATTGATTTTATTATCGATTTCGCCGAAAGGCTCAATCCCGACATCGTAATTGAGCGGTTTGCAGGCGAAGCCCCTCCCAAACAACTGGTTTCAATTCCCTGGGGTAAATTGAGGTACGATGCTGTTTTGCAGCTTATTGAAAAGAGAATGCAACAGCGAAACACATGGCAGGGAAAGAATTATAAACGGCCTGTTGAAAAAAAACCTTAATTTTATGATGCCGTTCTGCTTTAGCTTTGCTAATTTTAACGGTCAATTAAAGATTGTATTCTAACCCTATTTATTAACAAAAATTAGTTTGTATGAAAAACTTTACACGATTCACTATGTTGTTCATGGCAATGTTTGCTACAGCATCTATGTTGCTGGCGCAAAACGCACCCACCGGACTTCAAACCAAGGCGCAATTCCTTGGACTTGAACAATCAGTTCAGGATTATTCTCAACTAAACTTTGAAAACAAAGCCAACCGCGAGGATTTATTGAGCGAAGGCTTTGATTTTGATTTTCCACCTGCCGGATGGATGATCGAAGAAACCCACCCAACCAACAACTGGAATCAGACGAATCCCGATAACGCGGATTTAGATTTCAACAATGTTGACCCCAGCAGCCTTTTTTCGGCCATGGCCATGTGGGATGCCAATGTGGCATCTGATGAATGGATCATTACCCCCGAAATCAATGCTACTGAGGCACCAGTTATGCTTGAGTTCTATTTCGGTATCAGTGGTGCATGGCTTACAGGTGCTACCCTCAAGGTGCATGTAACTACCGATGGTGGTGACACCTGGACTGAGCTGATGGACGCAATTGACGAAGTTGACCCCGCTGCTGATTGGGCCTGGTATCAGGTTGAGATGGACTTAACCGACTATGCTGATGGCCCATTCCATGTTGCATGGCAATATGTTGGCCTGGATGGCGACCTTTGCGGCCTCGATGGCGTAAGCATTACTGCCGGTGGCAATATGCTTTATGTTGACGATTTTGAAAGCTATGAAGTGGGTGACTATCTGGCCCTCGAAAATGAAAACTGGACTACCTGGGGCGATGCTCCCGGAACCACAGAAGATGCTTTTATTGTTGATGATGAATCAAACAGCCCTACGCAATCAGTAAAAGTTGACGGTGTTACCGACCTCGTGCTGCTTTTGGGAAATAAAACTTCTGGAGTTTATCAAGTTGACCTTTCCATGTTTATTGAGCCTGGCTTTGGTGGATACTACAACATCCAGCATTTCGAAAGCCCTGGCATTGAATGGGCTTTTGAAGTTTATTTTGCCCAAACAGGGGATGCTTATATGAATGCCGGTGGTGAAAATGCTGCTTTCTTTACCTATGAGCCTGGAACCTGGTTCCAGATGGAAAACATCATCGACCTGGATGAAGACTGGGCACAGGTTTATTTCAACGGCGAGCTGGTACACGAATGGCAGTATAGCCTGCAGGCACAAGGCGAACCAGGCACCAAGATGCTGGGCGGTATGAATGTATATGCCGGTGCTCCTCCCGGAGAAACACCATCCTTCTACTTTGACGATGTAGCCTATTATGTATTGCAGCAGGGCTCATTGGATCCTTCAATCGATATGAATACTTCCAATGCCATTGTTCAAATGCAGGAAGGAAATATCCAAACAGTTAACCGTACCATTACCAATGTTGGCGAAAGCATATTGGAGTATGATATTGTACGTACTTTCAATGAACCTACAATGCAGAAAGCTGCTAATTTGGTGCCTGCCGGTGCCAATGGCAAAGGACAGGGGCAATTTGTTTTGGCACCCAGTGCTGTGGCCGGCGATCCTGCACCAGAAAGCAGGGAAGTTACCCTTAATTATGATGGGGAAAACAGCAGTGCCGTCGGTCTGACTAATGGTGGCCAATACCGCGTAGCTGCGCGTTTCCCCGCTGATATGGTGACAGAATACAACGGCATGTACCTGGAACAGGTTATGGTGTATATCAACGATATGCCTATCCAAACAAAAGTACAGATATATGCCATGGGCCAACTGATGACCCCAGGCCCGGGCGAACTCTTGCTTGAGCAGGAATTCACACCGGTTGCCGCATCTTGGAATACCATTACTTTGGATGAACCCATTTATATCGATGGACAAGATATATGGATTGGTTACTGGATTGATGAGCCAGAAGTTGAATCCTTTACAGCAGGATGCGATGCCGGCCCGCCAATTCCTGATGGCCGTTGGATTTCAACCGGACCAGGTTGGGGCTATCTCGCTGAAGCTTTGCCTTACAACTGGAATATCCGTGGTATGCTAACCGGAGAAGCTGGTGTAGTTTGGCTGTCAGCAGACCCATCCGAAGGTGCGCTCGAAGCACAGGAATCAGATGAAATAGTAATTACAGTTGATGCAACCGAACTGGCCCCGCTTAATGTATATAGGGGAAAACTCCACGTGCGCAGCAACGACCCGGTAAATGATCATCTGGTTATGAATGTTTGGGTTACTGTTCTTGTTGGCCTGAATGAAATAGGTGAGCAAGCGTATGTTTCAACTTATCCAAACCCGGCTACTGATATGCTTACTGTTAAAGCAAATATCGAAATCACCAGGGTGTCGGTTAGCAATATGCTCGGACAGGTGGTTTACAATGCAGAGCTGAATGCGGAACAAACAGTTGTTGACTTAAGCACTTACGAAACAGGTATGTATTTTGTAAAAGTTGAAACCTTGAACGGAACAACTACACATAAAGTAATGGTGAAATAAGAAACACCTTACTTAGATTTTAAGATAAAAGGCTGGCACGCATCGTGTCAGCCTTTTTCATTTTAGTCTATCTTCTATTATTCTTGCCCTTAACAATTGATTAAAGAAAGTTTCTCCATGGTGTTACGGTTGCTATTTTTCGTGTTTGGTGCTCATTTCCAGCATACACGAGTGTTTTCTGTAAAGTGTATTTGTCAGTCAGTTTTTCAAAATAACTTAAGCCTTTAAAAGCATCCGAGGTGATTGTTTGTGTTGCTTTAATCTCGAAAAGCCTGAGCTTAAATCCGTCCTGCACAAGCAAATCAACTTCATGACCGGCAGCGTCACGCCAGAACCATGCTTCCGGTAAGTCGTTATTGTGGGCGGTTTGTTTGAAAAACTCAGCAATCATCATGTTTTCAAAAAGATTGCCTTTAACCGGATGGGCTGCAATTTGTTCTGGATTGTGCAATTTCAATAAAAAGCAGAGCAAACCGGTATCATAAAAGTAAAGCTTCGGTGTTTTTACGATTCGTTTGCTGAAATTCTCATGAAAGGGGGATAGTTGGAAAATCACATAACTATTTTCAAGTGCTGATAGCCAAGCTTTAGCAGTAGGTTGTGAAATGCCGCATTTGTTGGCAAGAGAACTCAGGTTTAACAATTGACCGGCATTTGTAGCGCATAAGCCTATAAAATTTTGAAACAGCCGCAGATCTTTAATAGCAATTAACTCACTTACATCGCGTTGAATATAGGTTTGTAAATAATTTGAATAAAAGGTTTTTGATGGTATCCCGCGGTCATATATTGCCGGATAGAAACCTTTTACGAGCATATCTGCATAATTATCAACAAGAAGCGAGGCCGATTTTAACTCTTGTATATCAAAGGGAAAGAGTTTAAAAATAGCCACCCTGCCTGCAAGGCTCTGTGTAATACTTTGCATGAGATGGAAATTTTGTGAGCCGGAAAGCACAAATTGGCCCATGATGCCTTGCTGGTCCACAAAGCTTTGCAAGTAAGAAAACAAAAGGGGTACGCGCTGTACTTCATCAAATATTACATAGCTTGAATAACGTTTGAGAAAGCCGTTTGGGTCATTTTCAGCAAACTCACGAAAGTCAGGGTTTTCAAGACTAATATATTCATAACTTGGGAACATGGCTTTTAATAAGGTGGTTTTGCCTGATTGACGCGGCCCTGTTAAAGCTAATATTGGGTACTTCGTAATTAGTTTTTCAATGGCTTGCCTTATATTTCTATGTACAATCATAACGCTGCTGATTTGTAGCGACAAAGATACACTAATTTTGAAATAGCACTGTATAAACTTTGAAATTACATGCTTCTAACTTTGAAATTGCATGCCTCAAACTTTGGAATTACATGAGTCTAACTTTGAAATTGCATGATTAAACTTTGAAATTGCATGCTGGATAGTTTTTTGTTTAACTAATTCAGCGGCTTGGCAAAGCGTACCACATCTTCTTTTTCGATGGTGCTTCCACCCAGGATAACAAGGCGTTCGGTAGCATTGTGCAGCTCACGTATGTTTCCCGTCCATTTGTAGGTTTGCAATTCAGCCAGGGCATTTTCGCTAAACACAGGCCTGGGTTTGCCTTGCATGCCACATATTTTGTCAACGAAATGATTTACGAGCAATGGAATATCATCCTTGCGTTCGCGCAGGGGCAGCACCTCGATCACAATAACGCTGATGCGGTGGTAAAGGTCTTCACGAAAACGGCCTTTGTTAATTTCCTCTTTCAGGTTTTTGTTGGTGGCTGCAATGATGCGCACATCCACCGAAATATCTTTTTCGCCACCTACACGCGTTATTTTGTTTTCCTGCAGGGCACGCAGCACTTTGGCCTGGGCCGATAGGCTCATATCACCAATTTCGTCCAAAAACAAGGTGCCGCCATGGGCCAGCTCAAAATCGCCTTTGCGTTGCTTGATGGCTGAGGTGAAGGAGCCTTTTTCGTGTCCGAAAAGTTGGCTTTCAATCAGCTCACTTGGAATTGCTGCGCAGTTTACTTCTATAAATGGGGCGTGGGAACGGGCACTCAGTTCGTGCAATTGGCGGGCAACCAGTTCTTTGCCTGTGCCGTTTTCGCCAGTAATAAGCACACGGGCCTGGGTTGGGGCTACTTTACCGATCATTTGCCGTATTTCATTCATTCCAGATGAATTGCCAACCATTTCGTAATGTTTGCTCACCACCTTTTTAAGGGCTTTGGTTTCGCGCGTTAAGGAGGTTTTGTCCAGGGCATTTTTGATGGTTATAAGCAAGCGGTTCAGGTCGGGCGGCTTGGAAATATAATCGTAAGCACCTTTCTTAATGGCATCAACAGCTGTTTCAATAGTACCATGCCCCGAAATCATAATGACCGGTGATTCCGTAATTTGCTTGATGCCTTCCAGGGTTTCAATGCCGTCCATTTCAGGCATTTTGATGTCGCACAGAATTACGTCAAACTCCTGCTCATTCACCATGGTCAGCGCGTCCATGCCGGTGCCAGCCTCGTCAATCTGGTATTTCTCGTATTCAAGTATCTCACGTAAAGTACGCCTGATGCTGGGTTCGTCGTCGATAATAAGGATGCGGGCCATATTTTTTTTGGGTGTAAAGTTAAGGAAAAGGCGTGGTTCAACTTTCATTTAAATCTGCATACCTTCGTTCGTTCAAATTTGCACTGTTGTCATCCACAAGCAGGCTCCTATATGAGCTGAGTTTTATTTTGATAAAAGTGATTTTGTCGGCATGGTAGTTTTTCCTAATTTTGAAGCATAGCCCATGACAATGAAATACCGTTCTGTTTTCTTGATATTCTGCATTTATACTGTGCTCGTTGCCAGTAGGCAGCAAGAATGCACAGCACAACAAGTTCGGGATGAAGCCAGCCAAACCTTGCAGTATCCCTGGGCCGGTGGCCTCAACTCCTGCCAGTTTGGCGAAATCGACCTGAACGGCAACGGCATAAAAGACCTCTTTGTTTTTGACCGGCAGGGAAATCGGATACTCACATTTATCAATGAGGGCATTCCGGGCGAGATCAGCTATGCATTTGCACCGGAATATGCCTCAAGCTTTCCCCAACTAGTTGATTGGGTGCAGCTGGTGGATTATGATGGTGATGGCAAGGAAGATATTTTTACCTATTCGCCCGGATGGGCCGGCATTCAGGTTTACCGCAATATAAGTGTGGACGAACTGGCTTTTGAAAGGGTTGTTTTTCCTTACCTAACCTCTTTTCAAGGAGGTGGTTATGTGAATATCCTTTCTACCAATGCCGATTATCCTGCCATTGTGGATATTGATGGGGACGGCGATTTGGACATGCTTACATTTTGGGCTTTGGGTACTTATATCCAGCAGCACACAAATCAATCTATTGAAAAATACGGGCATACCGATTCATTGGATTTTTTGCAAACGGAATTCTGCTGGGGGCGCATCGCTGAAAATGAGGAAAACAATATTATTTATCTTGATACCTGTTTGTTTAAGCACAAACCAACTCAATTTGAGGATGGCTACAGGCATCGTGGAGCAACTATGCTTATAATGGATATGAATAACAGCGGCTTGCCCGACCTGATCATCGGGGATGTGGACTACCCGGGATTGACGCTGCTCACCAATGGTGGCAGTATGGAAAATGCTTTTATGGTGGGCCAGGATACGGCCTTTCCCAGTTACGATGTGCCTGTGCGCCTGTTTTCGATGCCTGCAACAGCCCTGGTGGATGTGAACAACAATGGCCTGAAGGATTTGCTTGTTTCGCCTTTTGACCCTTCGCCTATTGTTTCAGAAAACAAAAACAGTGTATGGCTATATCTGAATGAAGGCACGGCAGAACAGCCTGTATTTCGCCTGCATACAAAAAACTTCCTGCAAGGTCAGATGATTGATTTGGGTGCCGGGGCCTATCCCATACTTTTTGATGTAAACCAAAATGGCTTATTGGACCTTGTGGTTGGTAATTTTGGCTATTATAAATATTCATGGTATGATTTCGGCATGCTCAAATCAAGGTATTTGGGGCAAATAGCTTATTTTGAGAATATTGGGGGACCTGGCTTGCCTGCTTTTCAATTGATGGATGCCGATATGGCAGGGCTTTCATCTTTGGGCTTGCGAGGACTTGTGCCTGCTATGGCTGATTTAACGGGAAATGGGCTTGCCGACATGTTGGTTGGTAATGAAAATGGCAATTTAATTTTTGTTGAGCAGCTATCGGCAGGAAACTGGTCCGTCCGCGATCAGGCTTTTGCTGGCATCCAGGTTGGGGCCTACAGTGCGCCGCAGCTTTTTGATGTGGATGGAGATGCGGTTGTTGACCTGGTGATTGGAAAGAAAAATGGAACATTGTCTTATTTTAAAGGTGTTGAGAATGACGGACAAATTGGTTTTCAATTTGTCACAGATGAACTGGGTGGGGTAAATGTTACGGATTTCAATGTTTCCTATGATGGGTACAGCACACCAAATTTCTTCCGTTCGCCGGATGATGAATTGCTTTTGGCAGTTGGCTCGGAACAGGGCAAGATATTTTTGTTTGATCAGGTCAGCGGAAACCTTCCAGATGGCCCTTTTCGGGAAATTGACCATTTGGCCGCCCTTTTGGACACCAATTTGCAAAACTTTGATGTAGGAATGCGTTCCTCGGCATTCCTGGCTGATCTGTATGACAATGGGTCATTGGCCATGATGGCAGGTAATTATGGTGGTGGTTTACAGTTGTTTAACGCCAGTGCTGAAGTCAACCCTGGGTTGATGGGACTTCGGCCTGTTTTTGATTTTAAACTTGTGCCCAATCCGGCAGCAGCTAAGGTCAGGCTGGTTTTTGACCAGATATGCAATCAGCCATTGGACGTGCGCATATACAGCAGTGCAGGGCAATTGGTAAAAGAAATGATTATTCCCATGCAGGAGGGTAGTGCAGAAATTAACATCGAAAATCTGCAAAAAGGCATTTATTTCGTGGAGCTTATCGCCTGTAATATGAAAATGGTCAATAAATTGGTTGTTTTGTAAACCTTTTCAGTTTTTTTGATGCCATGATTAGCAGTAGGTGAAAACACGATTCAACCCCATCTGAATTTCCGCTCTGGCTGCTTTTCGATAGAATAGATTTGCAAAAGCAAAGAATATCAAGGCCAATTTGCTATTGATGTGACTTGCGATTTTAATAAATCTCCATGGTTTTTATCCTATTCAAAATTAGATTGTAACTTTAGGGTCGTCATTTGGCCATGTTGATTGAAACTAAATTGATTTTGGAGACGATGCTTCTGATGACAAACACGGCTTTACTGGCATGAAACTGGTCGTTAAATAGCTTAGCAACAGATAGAACCAAAACCAAATGAAATGGGAATGCTGACAAAACAAGTACAGCGCTTTGCGCTCATGGCTTCAATTTTGGTGATGTATGCGGTCCTTGCTTTTTGGCTTGCAAGCTTGCGCGAAGGCTTCTATGAAGATAGAATTAGGCATGAATTGGTCGGCGAACTTAATGATTTTGCATCTGCAATCAACAGGAATACAATTCTTCATTGGAGAAATAACGGATTTGATACAACCTTGCCGGTTTATCACCGACTGAGCCGTCAACTAAACAACTATCAAAAACTCACAAAAGACAAAGGCTATTTTGGGCTAATAAAAAAGGATAACTCTTTTTATGTGGCCATTGGTGCCAACCCCCACAATAAGCTAAAAGTTGGTGATGAGTTTGCCATGTCAACCACTGAAATTGCCGAAGCTTACCATCAGCAAAAGCCATTGGTGATAGGGCCTGTAGCTGGTGATGCCGGGCCAGTAGTGATCACCTTGTTCCCATATATCAATAGTTGGAATGGTGAAACCCTGATGTTGATTGCCATGGAGCAACAAGCTGTAACCATACTCAAAGCCAGCAGGCAAGCCAGGCACGAAGTATTGTTGATGTTTCTGGCATTTGGCGTGCTGCTGTTAGGTGGCCACCTGGCAATTACCTATCGCAACCAATCAACACAAAAGGTTCAAAAACGCCTGAGGCACCTGGAAACAGTAATTGTCTTCCTGACTGGGCTGTTGGCAACCTTTGTGGTTTGGTATATTGTAGGTGTCTTTAACAGCAGGGAACAAAAACAGTTTTTTCAGCAACGAGCTGATATGCATACATCAGCCCTGCAAAAATCATTGCAAAGCCTGCGCGACAACGTCGTTACCCTTGCGGGGTTTTTTACCTATAGCGATTATGTTGATCCATATGAATGGGATCAATTTTCAAGGCAATTTCACAAGGCAAGTTTTCATTATACCTATGGTTTTGCGCCACTTTTGCATGCAAATGCCATATCGTCAAACCCTTATGGTGAATACAGTGCAGATCAGGCTGCAAAATGTGGTAAGCCCGTTTCCATTCTATTTGGTTCGGGCGGGTATCATCTGCCCATACTGTATCTTAGTCATAGCATTGAAAATAAGGATATTCTACCCAATGACCTGTGTTATTTTGATGCCATCAGCGAGGCTATTGCCATAAATTTGGCCGATGAGCAAGTAAGCGGCACGACAAGTTTAGTTCTGCCGGAAGCAGATACAACCGGGCAATTTGTTATAGTATTGGCACCGACTTATATAATAGAGGAATCAAGGGCCCAGCCTGACAGTTCAGTGCTTATCGGTTTCACTTTTGGCTTGGTTGATATGCAGCAGGCCTTAAATGCGATTGTTTCTTTTTCTGATACCCACACAGGTTTAGCTATTGGACTTGTTGATGCTGGTGCAGGCAATAGTTTGATAGCCAGCTTTCCTGTAGGGCACCAACATGAAAGTCTCGATTGTTTTGGAGAACATTTTTCTGCCGGATTAGAGTATCATGATGTACGGCCTCTCTTTTTGTGGGGAAATGCATATGGTGTTGTTACCCATAGTATTGACAAGGGCGAAATGTTTCTTGGGCAGGTAAATCTATGGCTTGTGGGGCTTGGAGGTGCCATAACAACCCTGCTGCTGACCATCATGGTGTGGTTTTTGAGAAACCGCTGGGCCAGGCTTGCCGGTCTGATACATCGCAAAACAGCCGACCTGAACCAGCGCCTGAAAGAGATGGATTGCCTGCTGCTGATCAATCAGGAAATGCAAAAAGAATTAGGTACTGCTTCACTTGGAAAATCAATAGTTGAATTGCTGGGATCGGCTATTAGCGATGAAGGATTTATACAACTCGAAATGGAAGGCGAAACCTACACTTCGGACGCAGCCACCTCTGCTTTTGATAAAAGAACGGATGCTGTAATCCTGTTGATGGGTAAAAAAGCTGGCAGGATAAGCCTTTTCAAAGCTGTTGATAACTTCAAGCATGAAGAAAAGCAGTTGTTGCAGCAAGTGGCATTGGCATTGGGCCGCTGGCTCGATCGTCACCATATGGAAGCGGCCTTGCGCAAAAGCGAAGAGCAGTTCAGGCAGCTGGTCGAAAATGCATTTGATGCCATCTACCTGATGGAAGACAGGCATTACAGTTATATTAACAGCCGTTTTGTGGAGATAACAGGCTTTACTGAGGCAGAGCTTTATGATAAGGATTTTCGATTTGATGCCCTTTTAACCCCTAGAAGCAGGCTTGTGGCTGAGCAGCGCTTCAGGGCACGCCAAAGTGGAGAAGTGCTACCTGCCCAATATGAAACCCAGATACAGTCAAAATCCGGTGAAGTGCATGATGTGGAGGTGAGCACTGTGTCGATTGGAACAGCTGATAAAGTGCTCGTTATGGGTATTATACGTAATATCACCGAAAGAAAAAGGGCACAGACTATCCTCAAGCGCAACGAACATGAATTGCAATTGAAAAATGAGGAATTGCAGGTGCTCAACGAGGAGTTGACCGAAACCAACGAAAGAATCCGGCTGATGAATGTACAGCTCAAAAATGCCAAGGAAATGGCCGAAGCCGGTGATAAACTGAAAACAGCCTTCTTAAACAATATTTCACATGAAGTGCGCACGCCTTTGAATGGTATTCTTGGTGCTACTTCCCTGATTGCTGACCCTGGCGCCACCCTGGCCGACCGGAACGAAATGCTGGAAATTATCGGCATAAGCACACAACGTCTGTTGCGTACAATTACCCAGTATATGGATATTTCGCTGCTTTCGTCCAATAATATGGCCATTTATCCAAGTCAGCAAAGATTGGAAAACTTATTGAAGCCATTTATGGAAGAATATGCGAAAGCATGTGAAATGAAAGACCTTATATTTGAAACGGAATTGCCTGAAAAGCATGCTGAGTATCAATTGGAAACTGATAAAAGCCTTGTTGAAAAGGTGTTGCATCATTTGTTGGAGAATGCCGTGAAATTTACCAAAACCGGGCAGGTGCGTTTTGGTTATGAGCTTCAAGGAGATGAGTTTAAGTTTTTTGTGGCTGATACCGGCATTGGAATTGATCCCGCTGTTCACCATAAAATTTTTACTGAATTTACGCAAGAAGACAGCAGCAACCTGCGCCGATACGAGGGCAGCGGACTTGGCCTGGCCATTTGCAAGCATTCGATCGAGCTGCTGCATGGCCGCATTTGGTTTGAAACGGTAAAAGGGGAGGGCACCATTTTTTGGTTTACCATTCCGGCATCCAGTCGGCCGGAAGCATCCAAACCGGATAAAAAAGCTGTTGAAAGTGATGCCACAGCAGTACCCAAGTTGATTTTGTATGCTGAGGACGAAGATTCAAATTTCCAGGTGTTGAATATGCTGCTCCGCAAAAAAACCAAGGCCCATATTATCAGGGCCGAGGATGGCCAAAAAGCCGTTGATCTTTGCCAATCAAATCCAGATATCGAACTTGTGCTGATGGACATAAAAATGCCCATTATG
>JAGYLH010000081.1 GCA_018400955.1 Bacteroidales bacterium | reverse complement strand
ATGTGCGCGATTTGCAGTTGCGCTTTGGCTATCGGGAATTTGACCAATTGTTTGATAAAGCCTATTTTTCATTTGATTTGCACCTGAGCAAACCCAATCCGGAGATTTTTGAATTTGTGCTGAATCAGCATCGATTGGTGCCGTCGGAAACATTGTTTATCGACGATACGTTTGAGCATATCGAAGCTGCTCGCAAGCTGGGACTGAAAACCTATCACTTGCAAAAACCTGAACGCCTGAGGGATATCATCATTGACGGAAGACTGCGCAACGACCTCAACATCGTTTGAAAGGCGCGAAACCAGGCTTGCTTTAGAAGTTTGTATGATAACGAAAAAGTAAATGCACCTTAAAGCATCAGCTTTTTGTAGCAAACAACAATAATTTCAATTTCAGCATGTTGTTCATTAATATCGGTTTGTTGCGGTAAAGCTCCGGTTAAGCAGTTGTTTCATGAAGATAATTTCTGCCAAGTGGTTTTAGTTGAATGGACTACATAAAACGCATGAAACTATTCAGTATAAAAAACAGGATGTTCACCAAGCCTTATTTTGGAATTAGCCGGATAAAGGCTTTACAGCTTGGGTTATACTTCCCAGCACTTTTTTTGTTGGTTTATCCTGCAATTGAAAATGGCTTCCCATTGCTTTATTCTGATAGCGGAACTTATTTAATTGCACATCATTCGAACAAAATACCCGTTGACAGACCGATAATCTATTCGGTAATAATCAATACACTTGCCAGGCTTTTTTCAGTATCCACATTGCCCTGGCTACAGGCCATCTTTGTTGTATTGGTATTTCATTCGATAACAACACGACATTTGTTTCGTAACAACCCTTTTTGGGTACCACCACTGGTGCTGGCATTGATTGCTTTATTGACCGGTTTGCCGCATATCACCAGCCAATTGATGCCAGACCTTTTCACTGCTTTCCTGTTTATAGGAACAATGGCTTTCGTTTATGGCTATAAAAAATTCGAGAAATCCCAATTCGCCATACTGGTGTTACTTCTTTTTATAGTAGCTTCCCACAGCACACATATGTTGATTAGCCTTGGTTTTTTGACAATACTGTTTATTTTTGAATTGGTTAAGGGCCGAAAATCAAAGCTTGTATTCATTGGTGCACTTTGGGTGCTCAGCCTTTTTATTATTCCAATGACGAACTTTGTATATAGCGGAAAATGGTATTATTCCGATTCTTCGCGGCTATTTTTCATTGCTTCGTTGCAAAATAACGGCGCACTGGTTCCCTGGCTTGAACATACATGTCCTGAGGGAGATGCGCCATCTTTTTTATGCGACAACCTTGAAAACCTGCGATACATGCACGGAAACGACCTGCTTTGGCACGGCGATTACCTGCTCGACAGTACCTGCCTGAAACAAGGTGGCTGGGGATACTGCTGGGAAACGCGAAATGATGAGTTAAAAGGAAAAACCTTTAACTGGATAAAGGTTCCTGAAGCAAGGTCGGCATGGATAAATGGTGCAAGCCTTGCATTTGTAGATCAGTTCATTGATTTTGGTGTTGGTATGATAAGTTCACAAAAAGAAGGCAGTGCACCCTATTCTGTTTTGGAAACAGCATTTGCCAAAGAGCTTGATAAATACCGTCAGTCAAAACAATACAGCAATGATTTGTATTTCTGGAAAAGGACAAAAACACAGCTAATCACCGTGTTGATTTCGCTTTTGGTTATCCCTGTATTGATAATAGGTTGGAAACCTGCTAAAAAAGAAAAGCAAAAATGGGTGATGCTTAGCATTGCCCTTGCCCTCTTTTTGTTACTAAATGCTGCGGTATGTGGCATCTTATCAAGCCCGGTTGACAGGTATCAGGCACGGGTTATTTGGCTGGTGCCATTTTTGGCATTGGCAATTGTTTTCGCCAGAATAGGTGAAGGGGAAAACAAATTCTTAAAAAAGGTATTTAAACAGCAAAAATAAACCAACCTTAGCTAACAAAATTCCTTTCTATTGGCACAATCTATTTCAGGCAGCGACCTCAGGCCATCATTTTCAATGCCATTGTAGGTTGCTGAAATTTCGTTGAGGATATTGCGCATGCCTTCGAAATTCAACTCCTCCATCATCCTAATCCTGAATGGTTTAAAATTAGGATACCCCTTGAAATAATAGCCCCAGTGCTTGCGCATTTCCATCATGGCCTGCCGTTCCCCTTTTCCAGGCTACTGACCTTCCAGGTGAATCAAGCTTATACGTATCCGTTCATCAATATCAGGCGGAGGCAACAACTCACCAGTTTCAAGATAGTGCTTCACCTCGCGGAATATCCAGGGGTTGCCATAGCTGCCACGCGCAATCATCAATCCATCAACACCATACGTATCCTTGAAATGTTTGGCTGAGGGCCATCCACCACATCCCCGTTGCCAAAAATGGGTATGTGCATGCGTGGGTTGCGCTTTACCTCACCAATCAGGGACCAGTCGGCAGGCACACTGGAGCGCGTGGTGCGTAGGCGGCCATGGATAGTTAGCGCCTCAATGCCTACATCCTGAAGTCGTTCGGCAATCTCCACTATATCCTTACGGTTTTCGTCGTAGCCTAAGCGGGTTTTCACAGTTACGGGTAATTTCACTGCTTTTACAACAGCTTCGGTCATGGCCACCATTTTGGGGATGTTATTCATAATGCCCGAACCGGCACCTTTGGAAGCTACTTTTTTTACCGGGCAGCCATAATTGATGTCAATAATATCAGGTTGCGCCCTTTCGGCATATTCGGCAGCCTTTATCATCGATTCGATGTCGTGGCCAAAAATCTGAATACCTATTGGCCTTTCAAACTCTTCAAAATCCAGCTTTTTTACACTTTTTGAAGCGTCACGTATCAGGCCTTCCGACGAGATAAACTCTGTGTACATAATATCTGCGCCAAACATTTTGCACACATGCCGAAAGGGCGGATCGCTCACATCCTCCATGGGGGCGAGTAAAATAGGGAAGTCTGCTATGTCAATATTTCCAATACGTATCAATGTCGATTTCTTTAAAATGGGTTTGCAAAAGTATTAAATTTGCAGATTTCAGCTCAGGAATTCAATAAGCTATGTTTAGAAACCCCATTTTTGCGCATACCGGAAGCGGTTTTCAATTGATTCTTTTTATGGCCTTGGTCTTATTTGGCGCCTTGCTTAGCATATTGGCCGGTATTCTGCTGAGTATGTTTTTCTTTGGTTTAGGAATTGCCGATATTGGCGCTGCCATGCAATCAAATACTGAACTTGGGTTGCAATCAGGACGGCTTATGCAGGTAATCAGTCAACTGGGTATGTTTGTGTTGCCCCCTTTTCTTTTTGCTTTAATGGTTTCTCCATCCCTCACATCCTATCTGGGTTTCAAAAACAAGTCCTCCCTTACACATTATATTGCCATGCTGCTGCTTATGTTTGCCTGCTTGCCCCTGATTCATGGGCTGGCCGAAATGAACCAAAGCATTAGCTTGCCAGGGTCGTTAGCCGGACTGGAACAGTGGATGCAGGAAAAAGAGCAGCAAGCCAAGGAAATGACGGAATTTTTTCTGGGTGTGACCACCATTGGCGGATTGCTTTTCAATTTATTTATGATTGCTGTAATGCCGGCCATTGGCGAAGAGCTGGTTTTTCGATCAGTTTTACAACCACTTTTAGCGCGCTTATTTCGCAATGCGCATGTGGGGGTTATTTTATCTGCATTGGTTTTCAGCCTAATGCATTTTCAGTTTTATGGTTTGATCCCACGCTTTGTACTTGGCTTATTTTTGGGTTATGCTTATTTGTGGACCCGTTCCATCTGGATTCCCATTTTTATGCATTTTATAAACAATGCAGCAGCTATCATTGTATATTATCTTTGGCACAATGGGCATATTGCCGTTGATATGGATAATTTCGGCAGCGGAGGGGGTTGGTTTGCATTTGTATTGAGTGCAATTCTCTGTTTGGCAATGCTATATTATATCTATCTCAACCGCCTTAAACCCGAAGATGTAGCTAGCGGGCCAGCCAGGGTGTTGGATTAATAATTTGCCTGTTTTTCCAAAGTTCGAAGTGCAATTCCGTTTTGGATTCAATTTTATCGGTGTGCACCCGGCCGATGAGGTCTTTGGTCTTAACCCTGTCGCCACGCTTAACATACACCTGGTCTAGGTTTGAATACACAGTAAAATAATCACCATGCCTGATAATCACCGCATTGTTTGATTGAGTAATCCGGTTGGTGCTAACCACAACGCCATCAAAAACAGCACGTGCCTCACTCCCGACAGGTGTGGCAAAATCAATCCCATTGTTTTTGATGGTCACCCGCTTAAGCACCGGGTGGGGCTGCTCGCCAAACTTTGAGGAAATTACGCCCCTTTCGACAGGCCAAGGCAATTTGCCCCGGTTATCTTCGAGGGAACGCGACAAAGCGAGTTCTTCAGGTGTAAGTTGCATCACTTTGGAATCGGGTTTGGCTGTTTCACCTGCCCTCACATTGGCTAACCGGACTTCTTCGGCAATAATGGCTTCGATGGACCGCTGCAGTTGCTGTGCTTCCCTTTCCTTATCACGCAGCTGTTGCCGCAAGGTGCGCTCCTTTTGAGATAATTGCTTTACTGTCCGGTCAATTTGACTGCGCTCAGTATTCAAGGCAATCTGCTGCCGGCGATTTGTTTCGAAAAGGGTTTGCTTTTCAGCCCTGTCCTTGTCCAGGTTGTTGAGTTCGCTTTCCAGTTTTTGTTGCGTTTCTTCAATTTTTTGAATTTGCGATTGCCTGAATGCAGCATATTGCTGAAAATATTTCATCCGTTGAAAGGCCTGATTGAAATCCCTGGCCGAAAACAAAAACATCAATTTGTTGTATGCATTGCGGTTTTTATAAGCGAAATAAATCATCTTGCTATATTCTTCACGCAATTGGCTAAGCTCTTTCTCCAGCCGTGTTTTCTCGCTTTCGCGGTTCGTTATTTGCCTGTCCAGCTGAATCAATTGCCGCTGAACGTTGGCTACAAGTGCTTCGCGTTGGCTGATGCGGGTGTTAAGCATCACCAACTCGCTCATTGTTAATTCTTTATTTTGCTTGGTTTCGTCAATCAGCCGGGCTGTAAGGGCCATTTCCTCTTCGATGCGTTTTTTGTTTTGTTCCAATTCGGCACGGTTTTGGGCCCACCCGCCAATATGAATACTACCCACAAAGAGCAATACGAAAAAGAAACGATGCCAACTGGTATTTATCATGGGATAAAATTACTCGATTTTTGAAAACTTATCCGGAATCCTGAAAGGGAATGATTGTTCTTTTTCTAATACAATGCGCGAAAAATCGATACTCAGGATAATTTTTTGGTCAGCCTGCAAGTCAAAGCTGATGCTTGACGGGAAGAGCTTACTGCCCGCTGGCAAAAAATTACCATAATCAACCTCCAGCCGCTTGTTGTCTTCACCCAATTCCTTCAGGTTCATACGCGTAATTTTAAAATTCTCCGGGTTGAGCCATATATTCTGTATAAAAATATTCGGCACATCACCCTGCTTCAATGAGCGTTTCAATCTGGTTCGGCTTGTTGTTGAAAGCCTGTATTCCATAGCATCAATAGAAGCCCGGAACGAGTTGTTGTCGTAAAAGGTGAAGTCGTTGCCAATCAGCAGCGATTGCAGGATATCAAAATCAACAGTGGTTTGAAGAAAATTATTGAGTAATTGGTAGTCTCCCTCAAAGAAAACACGGTCGAGCCGGTTCATAAACTTAATGGAATCGGGTGTTATTTTCATTCTTGCCACCTCGAGGCCTAGCGCTGGAGAAAAAGATATCCAGATAACGCTGTCCTTTTGCATACGCAACTGACCGCGAAAATCAGTTTTGTTTTTGTCGTTGATGTAGCTAATGTTTGCCCGTGCTGAAAACCACTCAAAATCCATTTGATTTTCCGAAAGTTTTTCCAGTAAGTAGCCTTCCCCATGTTCTTTCAGTGGCTTTTTCAAAAGTACCCGCTTGCTTTTGCAAGATTGAAATGAAGTCACCAAACTGCCAAGCACCAACCCAAATAAAAGAAATCTTGCTAAAAATTTATTCATAGAGTATGCCATCTTTCACTTTGCGATCAATATTCTCGGAGGCCTCACCAGCTGCCTGCGCCTTTTTCCAATAGTCGAGTGCCAGCTCTTTTTCGTCCAGCTTATATAAAATGTCCCCATAATGTTCCAGGATAACGGCGCTATCTTCTTCAAGGTGTTCCAGTGCTTTTTCAATCCATGTCCTTGCTTCTTCATATCGGCCTTTTTTATACATAATCCATGCATAGGTATCCAGGTAAGCCGACACCTCCGGCCTCAATTCAACGGCTTTGCGCGACATTTCTTCCGCTTTTTCGAGCTGTTCATTGCGCAAGCTCAGGTAATAAGCGTAATTGTTAAGCACCGTGGCATTTTGCTCATTGATTGTAAGCGACTTGTTGTAAGCCTCATCCGATGCCGCATGGTTGCCTAATTTGTGCTGTGTGTCGCCGATAACGGTATAAAATTCGCCAAGCAGCTGGTCGTTGCCCACAACAAAGCGCCGGCCCCTTTCAGCTGTTTGCAGGGCTTCTTCATGCTTTCCATTCTGATAATTAGCGACTGCCGTAAAATAATAAGGTACCGGTTGCTCAGGAAACAGCTCTGTTGTACGCTTGCCGTCCTGCTCCAAAGCTGCAAAATCGAGCAGGTTGATGTGTGCAAAAAGCAAGTTTTCCCAAACCATAAACACACTGCTATCAATAGCAATAGATTGGTAAAAGTTATCGCGTGCAAGCTCATACTTTTCGTTCCTGAATTGCATTTCGGCAAGCATATGGTAGGCCCTGGCACTTTCGGGATGGGTTTCCACCAATGTTTCTACGAGCTTAAGTGCCTGGTTTACTACATCTTCCTCCTCTTCTGCTCCCCGCAGCCAGAAAATCAGAATCTGAATTTTGGTATCTACATCCAAATTTTCGTTTCCAAAAGCAAGCACCAATTCCCTGAAAGCCTCCTGCTGATTGCCTACACTTACATAATATTCATACAAAGAGATATGCACATAAGGGTCATCAGGATCAATGGATTTAATGGTTTTATAAGCTTCGAGGGCTTTTTCTTTTGAGCCATATTCCATATACAATTCGGCCAACATGGCATGGTAACGTGTTTCGTAAGGAAAGGCATCGGCCAGTTTCTGGATTTCCGCGATGGCACCTTTAGGCTGATCCATCGCCTTGTAAATATTGTGTTTTTGCAAACTTAGGAGCTCATTGGCCCCAATTTGCTTTTCAATCTGTTCGTAAATTTTCAGGGCATCAGCAAACTTACCCTGCAGTACCAATGCCGATGACAATTCGCTGAAATATTCAGGGTTGGCAGGAAACATTTCTGTAAGTGTGTAAAACACATCTGCATAGTCCTCAAAATTACCAATATGCTTGTATATCTGTGCTATACGAACCAAGTACCAGCTGTTTTCAGGATCCAAATCAACTGCTTTTTCCATCAACTGGAGGGCTTTCTGCATATTTCCCATATTTGCCTCCATTTCGGCCAGTTCATACATCGATGCGTGGTCGTTGGGGTCAGTTTCGAGGGCTTGCTCAAAAAGTTGAAATGCCTTGTTGGTATTTCCTGTAATGCGCTCGCGCACACCATCAGCAAAAAGCTGGGCATTGCGCTTTTTCAGTTCTGCACTTACTTCTTCCTGCTCCGTTTTTTGTTCTTTAGCAACAGCTTTTTCCTGCGCTTTGCAACTTACAAAACCGAAAAGGAGCAATAAAACGAAAAGGTATTTCAAATGATTTTTCATGTATTTTCAATCTATTCATTTAGCCGGCTGTAATCGCCAAGGCTGAAGTTTTCGAACTGTCCGCTAATGTTAGCATACCGGCCAATCATACTATCTTCTATCAGTTTGTTATCAATCACTACCTCATTTTGAATGATGCTGTTGCGAACAATGGCATTTGTTATAACGCTGTTTGCACCAACAGACACATACGGACCTATGACAGATTGTGAAATTTTAACACCTTTGGCAATATAACATGGTTCGATGATGATGGTATCGTCAATATCTGCCTCATCCGAAATCAGGTTTTCAGCCTGTATGTTTTGAAGCACCTGCCGGTTGGTATCCACAATGGCTTCCTTATTGCCACAATCGAGCCATTGCTGAACAGTTTCGGTATGAAAAGAAGTCCCTTTTTTCATCATATTCTGCAAGCCGTCGGTTATACCATATTCGCCACCTGTAGTAATCCGCTGATCCAAAAGGTATTGCAATTCACTACGCAGGTATTCCCCATCTCGAAAATAATAAATCCCAATGATAGCCAAATCTGAAACAAATGATTTGGGTTTTTCATAAAAACCTTCGATAGCTCCTGTATCGGTGAGCTTTACAACACCAAACTGTTCGGGCTGCTCCACACGGCTAACCCATATGATGCCCTCTTTAGTGGTGTCCATCTTGAATCCGGCCTTAAATAAGGTATCGGCATAGGCTACCACCACCTTTCCCTTTAAAAGGGGTTCGGCGCAAAGGATGGCATGCGCTGTACCAAGTGCTTCGTCCTGATAATGAATACTTCCCGTCGCCCCTACCGAACTGGCAATTTCGAGAAGCTGATCTTCTATATCTTTTCCAAACCGGCCAATGACAAAGCCGATTTTATCAATTTTTGTCCCTACTGCATCTACAATATCCTCTACCAGTCGTTGCACAATAGGTTTGCCAGCCACAGGCAAAAGTGGTTTTGGTGTGGTTAAAGTGTGCGGCCTGAGTCGCTTTCCCAGTCCGGCCATGGGGATGATGATATTCATATGCGTTATTAGTTTTTTTGGTAAGATAAATCGTTAGTAAAAGGAATAAGTCGTTTTGTAAAAACAATATTATTTTCCGGTATGTCCGAAGCCACCGCTACCACGCTCAGTTTGGTTGAGTTCACCAACCTGTTTCCAATTGGCCTGTTCGTGTTTGGAAATGATCATTTGGGCAATACGGTCACCACTTTTTATGGTAAAACTTACTGATGAAAGGTTGATAAGGATTACTTTCACTTCACCGCGGTAATCAGCATCGATGGTGCCCGGCGAATTTAGTACGGTAATACCGCTTTTGATGGCCAGTCCACTGCGGGGTCTCACCTGTGCTTCGTATCCAACGGGCAGCTCAATAAAGAGGCCGGTAGGCACCAGAGCGCGCTGCATGGGTTGCATACTGATAGGCTCGCTAATCCATGCACGCAGGTCCATTCCTGCCGATGCAATGGTTTCATAAGAAGGCAAAGAGTTCTCAGATTGATTTACAATATTGATGTCCATAGATGTAGTTGCTGATTAACAAGGTGCAAAAATACGCATTCTCCCCTAACATGCGTGGTGGCTGTATTGCAGAATTCGTTTATATTTGGTTCATGATTAAGACCTCCGATTTTCGCAATACCTGTCCCAGCCTCATCATTATGGCAGCAGGGCTTGGCAGCCGGTATGGAAGCAGCAAACAACTGGATGCGGTTGGGCCACGAGGCGAAAAATTGATGGATTATACCTTATTCGATGCCATAAATGGTGGTTTTGAGCAGGTGGTGATGGTTGTTTCCGAAAGCAACGAAAAGCAAATATTTGAAAACTACGACCCGCTTTTAAAGGGAAAAGTAGCATTTTCAACAGTTGCCCAACCTAAAGCTGGCCGCACAAAGCCCTGGGGAACAGGACATGCCGTACTTTCAGCCAAAAAGGAAATTTCTGGTAGTTTTGCGGTATTGAATGCAGATGATTATTATGGACCGAAAGCGATGCAGTTGTTATGCGCAACCTTGAAAGCAAACCAGCGAAATAGATTTGCTTGCATGGTAGCTTATCCACTCAGGCAAACCCTGTCGAAATCAGGGGCTGTTTCGCGCGCGATTTGTTTACATAACGAAAACAATGTATTGGAGTCAATTCAGGAATATACAAACATAACAGCCGATAAAAAAGGTTCTGTTTATGCACAAATGGAGGGCAAAAAAGTAACATTAAAGCCCAACGCAGCTGTATCGATGAATTGCTGGGGGTTTTCAAACGATTTTTTCGAACGGCTGGAAATAGAATTTGAAAAATTTCTTTCCCACAATAAAAACGAACAACAGGCAGAGTTTTACCTGCCTGCCGCTGTGCAATCAGCTATTGATGACAAACAGTTAGGTGTGGATATGCTGCACCTTGATGTAGAGTGGTTTGGCCTGACACACCCCAGCGACCGATATCATGCCACAGAGCGATTGCTCAGGCTTACTGAAAAAAAACTATACCCTTCCCCTTTATGGACATGAAATTTTTTACCCCTATTGCCCATGCTTTTGGCCTTGATGAGGACAAACTGCAATACGAAAAATCTGTTTCAGGACATATTCACCAATCATTTATTTTGTCCGACAAGCAAAGCAAACAGGCTTTGTGGGTTTTACAAAAGTTGAACACCCATGTATTCAAGCATCCGGAGCTGATTATGCATAATTGGGAGCTTGCTTTAAAATCGCTCGAAGATGACGATGAAGGAATACTTCTGGTGCATTTTAAACGAACCACAAATGGCGGCAATCTCTTTACTCATAACGATGGCAGCGTCTGGCGTCTGATGCCTTTTGTTAAAGGTGCAATCAGTCATGAATCGTTCGCCACCAGCCAGCAGGCATTTGCCGCTGCTCAGGCTTATGGGAAGCTCAGTGTTTTGCTTTCGGAAAGCGACCCCTCAGATTATGAAGAAACCATCCCGGCATTTCATGATTTACGCCTACGTCTTCAGCAGTATGAGCAAGCCGTAGCCAGGGCCAGTAATCAAAGGCTGAAGCAAGCGGCTAATCTGATTCATTTAGCTGACAGGTTCGATTGGGTTGCGGCAGACTATGAATCAGTTGTAAGAGACGACAACATCAGGTTGATGGTAATTCACGGTGATTGCAAACCGTCTAATGTTTTGTTTAAAAATAATTCTGACGACGTGTTGGCCATTGCCGATCCTGACACCATTATGCCTGGATATTTCTTCTATGATTTGGGCGATATGGTGCGCAGTATGGTTTGTGATACCACTGAGGATGAGCCTGATGCTTCCAAAGTTATTTTTAGGAATGATTTTTATGAGGCCATCAAAAACGGTTATCTCCAAGCGGATGAAAAGATGCTGAATGAACACGAAAAACAACTTATCCCCTTTGCCGGAAGCTATATGCTTTTTATGCAGGCATTGAGGTTTTTAACTGATTTCCTGAAAGGCAATGTTTATTATCCCGTAAAATATCCTGAGCATAACCTTGTTCGTGCCCGAAACCAGTTTTTATTGCTGGAACAGCTGCAAGGTAAAAGCTGAAACAACTAAGATTAGACGAAACGATCGCCTTTCTCCACTTTAATATCATTTACAAACTGCCTGATTTGCTGTTCGTCTTCTTTGCGGCATATTAAAAGTGCATTGTCGTCTTCCACCACAATATAATCGGTAAGTCCTTGCAAAACAACAAGTTTATCTTTTGGCATATTTACGATGCAGCCTTTGCTGTTGTAGGTCATGATGTTGTTTCCAACGATGGCGTTTTCATGTTCATCCTTTTTGCGGATGTCGTACAACGAGCCCCAGGTGCCCAGGTCGCTCCAGCCAAAATCAACTGACATGACAAATACATTGGAGGCCTTTTCCATTACCCCATAATCGATGGAGATGTTTCGGCATACGGAATAGGTCTGCTTGATAAATGTAGACTCTTCAGCTGTGCTGTATTTACCTTTTCCCTCCTTGAAGAGTTCATTTACTTCGGGAAGGTGCTGGTCAAAAGCCTGGTTGATAGACTTGAGTGACCAGATAAAAATGCCAGAATTCCAAAGAAAATCACCGCTTTCGATAAAGGATTTGGCAATTTCGAGGTTTGGTTTTTCGGTAAAGGTTTTTACTTTTTTGAGCTTGGGCAATTCGGGCAATACTTCTTCATCCACAAACTGTATATACCCATAGCCTGTATCGGGCCGGCTTGGTTCAACACCCAATGTCAGGAGCCAGTCGTTTTGCGAAGCTGCCTGCATGGCATCAAGCACATTTTTGGTAAAAATTTCTTCTTTCAAAATAATGTGGTCCGAAGGGGCAACAACAATGGTTGCATTGGGATTTTTGGCCAGGATAACATGATTCGCATAAGCGATGCAGGGAGCTGTATTGCGCCTTGCGGGTTCGCATAACACCTGTGTAGGTTCAATTCCGGGCAATTGTTCCATTACCTGGTCGCGGTAAATTTCGTTCGTTACAATATAAATTTGGTTTGAAGGACAGATTTTTGCAAACCTGTCGAATGTCATTTGCAGCAAAGTTTTGCCAATGCCAAGTATGTCGATAAATTGTTTAGGACGGGATGTTTTGCTCATCGGCCAGAAACGGGCTCCAACGCCACCTGCCATGATTACGCAAAAATGATCTTTGTTTTGTTCCATTATGTGGTAATTTAATGTCTGATTTCTTTGCCTGACAAATATAGTTAAACTTAGGCCTGTTTGAATTTCATTTTTGAATTTTATTGAGTCGAGGTTTTTGTAATTTTAGATTATTGCTGTCAGGCAGTACCTTTGCCGCAGAATAAAGCATTCATCAGGGCTTTTTTTTTTGAAAGATCGATAAAAGAAATATCGTGTTTGCCAAAACTTAATGTCTTAATGGTAAAAAAACTTTCTGAACTATTAATCGAAGCTGCCTGGAATTACTTATCGTTGAGTGGCTGAACAGTCGCCAAAGGATTGAACAGATAGAGCCTGTTATTGTCCAGGCACAAGCATTTATACCTTTTGCGCATGCGTTCCATTTTTTTAAACACTCGTCCACCCGGCACGCGGAACAAAGTTCCTTCGGGCAGGGTTTCAATTCTGGGGTTTTTTTCAACGTGGGGGTCATATTCGCTCAGCACACGCGACAGTTCCAGGTCAGACCCATTGGCAGCCTTTGCATTACGTAAATAATTTTTCAGGGCAAGCCCGATATCATCCGGAAAAATCTGTTTTTCGAAATAAGGTTTCATCAATTCACGAAAAGTTGTTTTCCATTCTTTTCCATGAGGCATAACCCGATAACGAAATTGATTAAAAACAACCAAATGAGCCAGTTCGTGCACAAAAACAATGAGGAAATTATACGGGTTCAGGTCGTGGTTGAGCGAAATGCGGTGCGGACGGCCGTTGATACCTGGCCTGAAATCACCCAATTTGGTATGGCGCTGACGGCTAATCCGCAGTTGCAGCTTGTGGCTGCTAATGCTGTTATAAACCATATCAACAGCATCGGCAGGCAAATATTTTTTCAAAACCTGCTTATCCTCATCCATAAAAATAACACGTTGATTTAGTATTAGCAGGTAGGTTATGGCTCCAGGGCGAACAATCGCAATTGCGGCTTTTCTTCTTTTTTTTATCAGGCCGTAAGGGCTGCCTGGCCGAAGAACAGGAAATGGCTATAAAAACCAAAGCCAGCAATAAATAACGAATGTACTTGAAATACATATACATGGTTCAACTTAGTTGTGGAACAAGGCTGTAAAAATACTAAAAAGCATGAAGGTAGCTGATAGCAGGCTGAGGCATCACAAACATAAAAACTGTGCGTGACGGCGAAGTTTATTTATGCACTTTTCTGATAAAAGCCTCCACTTCAGGAACTCCACCTTGATAAACCAGATAACCATTATAAGGCTCGCGCCTGGTAATTTCATCATTTACGGGAGTCAGCATCAGCCGCTTTACTTCGGCAGGATCATTGGTTTGGCCAAGTGCCCAGCTTAGTTTCACCCAGGCCACTTCGGGCAGCATATTTCCGGCAGGAATAATCCCTTTGGCCATCATATCACGCCCCGTATCATACACGAACATATGTACATAACCCCAGATGGTTTGCAAAGTCATATACATATGCACGCCTTTGGCATGCGCCCGCTCAATGGCCGGATACAATTCCTTGTTCACATGGCCAAGGCCTGTGCCAACGATGATAATACCACGGTATCCGGCATCCACCAAGGCATCAATGGTGTCGGGTTTCATGCCGGGGTAATAATACAACATGGTAACCTCGTCGCTGAAATAAGGCAAAATATTCACCTTCTTGTCTGTGCGTCTTTTATTATATTGCTTGTGTATAGGTGTAATTTCCTTTCGGCTTATCATGGCAAGCGGTGTGTCGCCTATGGTGCGGAAAGTAGAACGGTAGCTGGAATGCATTTTGCGCACGCGTGTGCCCTTGTGCAGCAACCCGTACTCATCCGAAGTGGGGCCAAACATACACACCATCACTTCTGCAATATCCGACTGTCCGGCGGCTTTCATGGCATGCATCAGGTTGAGGGCAGCATCCGAGCTGGGCCTGTCGCTTGAGCGCTGCGAACCCACCAACACAACCGGCACCGGAAGGTTTTGGCACATAAAAGTTAGTGCTGCGCCTGTATGGTGCAGGGTGTCAGTTCCATGTCCGATTACAACGCCATCAATACCCTGCTCAATCTCGCGGCCAATAGCTTTGGCCAGGGCTATATATTGCTTGGGGCCCATATTTTCGCTAAAAACAGCAAAAAGTTTTTCTGTTTCCAGGTTGCAGATATCCGCCAATTCGGGCACAGCACCATACAATTCGCCAGGCGAAAAGGCCGGAATAACAGCACCTGTGCGGTAATCAAGACGGCTGGCAATGGTTCCCCCTGTTCCAAAAAGCTTTACACTTGGCAAACCCGGCGTTACTGGAAATTGCTTTTCGGGAATTTTATAATTGGCTTTTTTATACCCGGTCTCCTTCATGCCGTTGATGGTTTTCACATCGAGGCCTATGTTGTAACCGGTGGGTATTTTAAGCACAATATGCTGATCATCATCATTTTCTGAACGAGGAAGTATTGTTCCAACAAATTTACCCCGCTTTGTATCAACCTCAGCTTGTCCCCATACGCGGGTGTTGTATTTTTTCAGGATGTCGAGCGCATCGCCTTTATATCCCTGGAATATGTCG